>JAVEVO010000062.1:0-28099 GCA_034005005.1 Myxococcota bacterium | reverse complement strand
TGACAGGGCCGGGAACGGTCTGCCAACCTAGCGAATGGGCGGAGGTTGGTCAACGAGTGGGTGCGGCGGTCCGCTCGGTGGGGAGCCGCTGCCAGCGGCCCGCGCGCGCCTGCACCAGGACCGGGGGTGTCGGGCTTCCGCCCAGAGAAGAAAATTGCAAAGTTCCCGACAGGCCCCGGTGACGGGTCGCGGCCAGCGCGTCTCGGATCCGGGCCCGGTTCAGCCCCGCCTCCCCGATGGCCGCGAGCAGGACCTGCCAGGCGTCGTACGCCAGCACGGCCTCGGGCTCCGGGAGGCTGCCGAAGCGGGCGTGGTAGCGCCGGGCGAAATCGTCCTGCGCCGGGGTCGACATCGCCAGGTCATAGGGGGCTGCGACCACGAGCCCTTCCCGCATCAGCCCGGCCCCGCTGGCCTGCGTGGCCGGGGCGAGCCGCAGCCCCGCGTAGCCCCGGCGGGCGAGCGCGTCGAGCACGCGACCGGCGTCCCGCGCTGGTCCCCAGACGAGCACCGCACCGGGCGCGGCAGCCCCGGTCAGGACCAGCTCGTCGAGCACGGCCAGCGGGGCGGCGGGCGAGTAGCGGCGGCTCACGGGCGGGGGCAGTCCCCGGCGCCGGGCGGCCTCCGTCAGCCGGTCCAGGGCGACCCCCGCGTCCCGGTGCTCGGCCGCGAGCACCAGGGGGAGCCCCAGCCCCCAGGCCAGGGTCCGGTCGAGGAGGAGCTCCGCCTGCTGCCCGTCGTCGGGCGCGACCCGGAAGACCCAGGGCACGTTGGCGTAGTCGATGGTCCGGTCGGGCGCCCAGGTCACGACCACGGGCAGCCAGAGCTTGGCCGCGACGAGCTCGGCGAGGTGCGCGGTCTCGCCGGTCAGCCCACCGACCGCAGCCCAGACCCCTTCCTGGTTGGCCAGCTCGACCAGCCGGGGCGTGGCCGCGCCCCAGGGCCCATCGTCGGGCCGGAAGCACAGCTCGAAGGGCCGTCCCCGGTAGCCGCCGGCGCGGTTGGCCTCGGCGAGCGCGAGCTCGGCCGCCTGCTGGGCGGACCGGCCGTCCCCGCCCCGGGCCGGCGCGAACAGCCCGAGCTTGATCGTGGGCGGCAGAGGATCGGGCTCGGGCTCCTCCCGCCCCGGGCCCCAGAAGCCCGCGCCCGCGTCCGCGAAGTGGCGGTAGGGCTGCTGGGCTGGTCCGGTCGCGGCGTCCGGTGGCGTCGGCGTCGGGGCGTGGGAGACCGGGGGGAGGTCCGGCACCGCGGCCCCCGGGCTGGCGAACAGCAGCACCCCGAGCAGGGTCAGCCCGGTCGATGGGTTAAAAGCGGGTTTCCGCACGGGGCTCGCCGATGACGAACTCACCGCCCCGGGCGGTGCTGAGCAGCACCCGCCGCCGGTTCGCGAGGTCGTGCTGGAAGGAGATCGGCCCGGTGACGCCGGCGAGCTGCAGCCCCGCGAGCGCGTCCCGGATCTTCGCCCAGTTCAGCCCGGCCTGCTGGATCGCCTGCACCGCCAGCATCGTCCCGTCGTAGGCGTGGGCCGCGTACCCGCAGGGCGGCTGGCCGAAGCGGGCCGAGTACCGCCGGTGGAAATCCGCGAACCGCTCCCCCCCGGCCTCCGGATCGTACGGCGCGACGGCCACGACGCCCTCGGCGTGAACTCCCGCGGCCGCGAAGAATTCGGGGTGGATCACCCGGTCGCACGCGAAGACCGGGGCCGCGATGCCGGCCTCCCGCAGCTTGCGGACCAGGGTGCCGGCGGGCGCCGCGTCGGCCCACAGGACGATGGCGTCGGGGTCGATCAATCGCATCCTCTCGATCTGCAAGGTGAAATCGGGGTTGGTGCGGGCCCAGTCGATCTCGTAGTTGACCTCCAGGGGCGCGGGGCGTCCGAGGCGCACGGAGGAGTCGAGGAATTCGCGCACGCCGAAGCGCCCGTAGCGGTTGTTGGCGCGGATCACCGCGACCCGCTGCCGGTCGAGCTGCCGGTAGAGGTAGTAGGCGAGGGTGTAGGCTTGCTGCCGGTCGTCGGGGACCACCCGGAAGATCCAGGGGATCTTGGTCTCGGGCAGGGTCGGGTCGAGGTCACCGACGGTGATCATGGGGATCTCGACCTTCAAGGCGACCCGGATCGCGATGTGCGTGTTGGCGCCGTCCACCGTGCCGAGGATCACCCGCGCCCCCGAGTCGTGCGCGAAGCGGATGATCTCGTTGGCCGAGGCGCCCCACATCCCCGTGTCGTTGCGCACGTCGAGCGCGAAGGGCTTGCCCCGGTAGCCGCCCCGCGCGTTGGCGTCGTCGATGGCCAGGGTGGCGCCCGCGAGGATCGCCTGGCCGATGTAGGCCTCCTGGCTGCGCTCCAGGGGGGTGAGCAGCCCGATGACCACGGTGTCGACCTCCGGCTCCGGCAGGTCCCGCCCCGGGCCGTAGTAGTCGAGCTTCTCGACGAAGAAGCGGCGGTAGGGCTCCTTCACGAAGCGGGAGAAGGGCGCGAGCTCCTGGGGGGTGTTGGCGTAGATCGGCGTGCCGTCCGCGGCGGTCGGCGTCGCCGGCGCTGTTGGCGTGGTGGCGGGGGCCGTGGCCGGGGGTGGTGGCGGTGGCTCCGGGTACGGGCCGTAGGCCCCGGCCGGGAGGCCGAGCAGGGTGGCGGCCAGGACGCCGAGGGGGAGGAGGTGGCGCGGGGGGTGGGTCATCTCAGCGTCCTCCCTGGCCGGGTGGGGTGGGGCGGGCGGCCTCCCCGGGCGACGGGGCGTGGCGCGTCGCCGGCGCGGGCGGCGGGCCCGGGCGCTCCGGTCCCGCGATCCGGGCCGGCCGCGGGGGCAGGGGCCGGAGGCTCCCCCGGGAGAGCCCCCGGGAGGTGGCGACCCACAGGTCGTCCCCCTGGAAGTCGACCGCCCAGACGAAGTTGTGGGCGAGGCCCGCGGCCAGGGGCTGGCGACCCACGAGCTGGCCGCGCTCGTAGATCCGGGCCTCCCAGCCGCGGTGGCCCTCCAGGGGGCCGTGGATCGGCGTGTAGGTGACCGTCCGGTCGACCGGGCTGGCGCCGTCGAGCGCGCTCAGCCCCTTGTCGGCGCAGATGTAGACGACCTTGCCCCGGGCCTTGACGAAGTTGATGAAATCCGAGGCGATGCCCGTGTCGGTCTCCGCGAACGAGCGCCACTGGTGCCCGTCGTAGCGGCTGAGCCCGAAGTAGGTCGAGGCCCAGAGAAGCCCTTCCCGGTAGCTGACCCCGGTGGTGATGACGTGGACGATCCCGTCGTCCCGGAACAGGTCGATCTCCATCTCGCCGTCCGGGTCGAGGTAGGACTTCCAGGTCTGCTTGGCGACGTCGAACTCGAGCACGCCCCCGCCCCAGAGCGCCGCCCAGACCAGGCCGTCCGCGTAGTCGACGAAGTACCCCCAGGGCTCGTGCTGGGGCGAGTTGGCCGGGGTGTAGACGTCCCAGCCGTGGTCCCGCACCCGGTAGCGGCCGGTGCCCGCGGTGGTCGCGACCCAGACGTTCTGGTTCTCCACCGCGACCCCGAAGATCACGTCGTTGGGCAGCCCCGAGGTGAGCTGGGTGAAGGTCGTCCAGCGGCCTGCGCTGTAGCGCGAGAGCCCGCCGCCCGTGCCGAACCAGACGTCGCCGCTGACCGGGTCCACCGCGACGGAGAGGACCGCATCGTGGGCCAGCCCGTCCTGTCGGTGGAAGACCCGGAAGGCCCCGTCCTCGAGCACGGCCGCGCCGTGGTCCGTGCCGATCCAGACCCGGGGGCCGTCCACCGCCACGGCCATGACCTTGTCGTCGGGCAGGCCGTCGGCCCGGGTGTAGCTCTCCCAGTAGGGGTGGATCACGGGCTGTCCGGCCGGCGCGGCGGCCCGCCCCTCGCCCGGCAGCCCGAGCAGGCTCAGCACCAGCAGCGATCGGGCCAGGGTTCGTGGCATCAGCGTCCTCCTCCCGCGGCCGCGCGCTCCGGCGCTGGCCCCGGTCCCGGCTCGCGGCCGTGGCGGATCTGCTCCCGCGCCCGGACCTCGTCGAAGGAGGGCCGGTCGTCCCAGGGGTGGGAGGCCTTCGGCGCGTGGCAGTCCAGACAGGCCCGGGGAGGCGGGGGCGGGTCCGCGGCCGACGGGTGGGGGGCCGCGTCCGGGGGCCCGGCAGCCGGCCCCGCGGCGGCCGGCTCCCTCTGCTCGCGCCGCCGGGTGACGTGCCGCGCCCGCGGCCCGTGGCAGGACTCGCAGGTCACCCCCTCGCTCGGGTGGAAGCCGGGCTCGCCCGGGGCGATCCGGCCGTCCACCACCCCGACCCCGTGGCAGCGGAGGCACGCGGGGTCGTCGAAGGCCGAGTCGGGCGGCCGCCGGGCCAGGCCGGCCACGTCCCGGCCTCGGGGCGTGTGCAGGGCGACCGTGGCCCGGGCATGGCGGCTGCCGAGCCAGCTCCGCCAGGCCGTGGGGTGGCAGTCGCGGCAGACCTCGACTCCCGCGTAGCGGGACTCATCGGTGGCCGGTCCGGTCCCCGGACCGACGCCGGCGCCGGCACCCGGGGGGCCCAGCGTCCCCCCCGCCGCGGTCCCGCCGAGGGTCGCCGGGCAGGCCAGCAACAGCCCCGCGGCCAGCCCGAGGCCCACGCGGGCCAGTCCGCCGGCGAGCAGGGCGGGGCGGGAGGTGGGGTCGAGCTTCATGGCCTCTTCCTGCTGTCTGCCGGTCGCCGGCCAGCCGTCTTCCCGGGGACTCGTGGTCGAATTGCCGTTTTTCATTGCCGGCTTCATAGCGTCTTCAGGTATTCGATCAGGAAGTTGAGCTGCTCCTTGGTCATGTCGTTGGTCACGCCGTGCGTGTCGTCCGGGCTGAAGACCGTCCAGATCTCCTCGAGACTGTAGGTCCGCCCGTCGTGCAGGAACGGGCCTTGTTCATACAGGTTGTTGAGCTGGGGTACGTCGTACTCACGATGATCATCGTGATAGTACTTTGATCCCACGTCGTGCTTGAGCCGGTCGGTGTACAGGGGCGGCTCGTGGCAGGTGATGCAGCGGTTGGCCACGGGGATGTACCGACCATCGTTGGTGATGCTCCGCTCGAAGAGTTTCTTGCCGCGCCGCTGGGCCGGGTCGAGCTTTTCCCGGCGGTGGCGGTTGGGCGTCAAGGCGTTGCTCTCGATGAAGTGGGTGATGGCCTCCACGTCCGGGGGCTCGAAGCCGTGGGAGCGGAAGAAGAGCTGGGCCGCCCGTGGTCCTTCCTGCCGCTGGAAGCTCGGGTTCTTGCCGGACCACTTCAGGGGCTCGGTCCCCGCGGCGCCCCGCAGGGTGCGGTTGTCCACGAGGTTGTGGCCCATGCCGCCGTCCGCGGCGATGTTGTAGGTCAGGCCGTCGAGGTGGTTCTCCGGGTGACAGGTGTTGCAGGAGAGCTGCTGCTGGAAGGAGATCGTCGCGTAGTTGAAGACGACCTCGCCGCGCCGCAGCTCCGTGTCCTCCCGGGGGCCGCCGAGGTCGATGCGGGCGATCCGGCGGGGTTCATCGGTCGCGAAGACGTCGATGGCGTCGTCGAGGCGGCAGGCGACGTAGACCTCCGCCCCGTCGGGGGAGACGACGACCTGCTTGGGGTTGCGGCCCGTGGGCAGGCGGGCGACGACGTAGTCGTTGCTGGCGGTCAGGTTGCGTGCCAGTCGCGCGATCGCCCCGTCGTCGAGGCCGATCTTCCCGTCGGTCACCCGCAGGGTCTGCAGCACGCGCGGCCAGTCGAGCACCGACAGCACGTCCACGCCCGAGGAGGTGACGTACAGCCGCTGGCCGTCCGGCGAGAAGGCGACGCCGAAGGGGTCCGCGTAGTAGAGGTTGGGCTCGTCGAGCAGCACGTAGGCGAGCCGGCCGCCGACGCCCGCCTCCGCGACCGCGAGCCCGTGGGTCACCATCCACCCCTGGAAGATCTGGGTCTCGGGGATCAGGTTCTTGGGCAGCTCGAGCGCGACGACCACGAAGGCCCCGTCCGGGGAGACCGCGACCCCCTGGCCGATGATCGTCGAGACCAGGTCCCGCCGGTCCGCGGCCCGGTCCGTGCGCAGGTCTACCGTGGTCAGCTCCAGGACCGTCGGCTCCTGGAAGGGGACCGGCAGGGAGCTCTGGGCCGAGGCGAACAGCCAGCGGCCGTCGGGGGAGACGGCCAGGTCGAAGGGCAGGCGCCCCGTGCCGATCCGGCGCCGCTCCTCGCCGCTGGCGAGGTCGAGCAGGGAGAGGTTGTCCTCGCCGAGGTTGGCGACGTACAGGGTGCGCGCGGCGGGGTCGGTGGCCAGGCCGTGGGGATCGTCCCCCGTGGTCAGCAGGCGCACCGGCTGGCCCGTGGCGAGGTCGACCTCGCCGACCTGGTCGGTGCCCCGCAGGCTGACCCACAGGCGCTGTCCGTCCCGGCTCGGGAGCAGGGCGAAGGGCATGCTCTCCCGGGCGAAGGCGAAGGTCCGGGCGAGCCGGCGGGTCGCCCGGTCGATCTCGATCACCGTGCCCTGCCGCTCGCAGGTGGTGTACAGCCAGCGGCCGTCCGGGGACAGGGCCAGCCCGACCGGCGAGCGGTACAGCAGGTCCGCGGGCTGCCGGTAGCGGGCCGCGAGGCTCCCCTCGTCAGCGGGCCGGGGCGGCGGGGGCTCCGGCAGGCCCGGCCGGGCCAGCAGCAGCCCCAGGGCCAGGCTCACCCACCCGCAGGCCCGGCTCCGGCGGCGGGACCGGTATGTCATAGCGCGTGGCATCCCATTGTGCTCCGAGATCGATCCAGGCGGCGATGGTCCGCAGCTCCCCGGGGAGCAGGGCCGCGTGGGGCGGGCGGGTCCCGTCCCCGCGCAGCCGCAGGTACAGGGGGCTCGTCCGGGCCGAGCCCGGTACGGCCTGGCGTGGCACGAGCAGCCGGTAGGTCCGGTCCCAGGGGGCGGCGGGCCAGGTGTCGAAGCGGGGCCGGTCCTCGGGCGCGGTGGTCCCGTGGCAGCCCCCGGTGCACCGCTGGTTCAACAAGGGCCGGATGTGGTGCACGTAGTCGGGGGCCGCCTGGGCGGTGGCGTCGCTCAGGGTCGGCTTCAGCAGGCTGCGCAGCGCGGTGGTCACCCGGTTCGGCGGGGCGAGCCGGGGGTCCGCGTGGCAGCCGATGCAGCCCCGCATGAACCAGGGCTTGGACCAGATCCAGCTCCGCATGGTGCGGACCACCGCCCCGTCCCGGTCGAGGGTCTGGAAGGTCACCGGGACGTCCGCGGGGACCGTCAGGTGGAAGGAGCCGTCGGGTTGCACCGGCACCTCGCCCAGCACCCGCACCCGCAGGCGCTCCGTGGCGCCGAAGGGGGCCCGGGGATCGTAGGGCGGCAAGGCCGCGGGCGCGCTGGGGTCGGCCGCGGGCCAGGGCCGGGGGAGGGCCTGGAGCACCCGCACCGCGGTCACCGTGCCCCGGGGCAGCCCGGCCAGCTCGGGCAGGTCCGACTCGCCGACGTCCAGGCAGGCGAAGTCCCCCGTGGTGAACTTCCCGGGCCAGATCGCGGGGATCCGGGCCAGGGGCTCGGGGGGGGGGGCGCGCGCCAGCCCGTCCACGTCGTCCCAGGCCGGGTCGTCGTGGACGACCTCGACGACGCGGCCCTGCTCCCGCTCGAGGACGACCAGGCCGAAGTCATCGCCCGGCGCGGCCCGGGCGACCAGCAGCCGGCCATCGGGGAGCGGGTGCGGGTCGCGGTAGCGGGCGCCGTCCGTGGTGAGCAGCCGGCGCGTGCTCCAGGGGTCACGCCAGGCGAAGGTCGCGAGCCGGCCCGCGCCGTCGGGCGTGCTGCCGTCGGACTCGACGTAGACCACCGTGCGGTCCGGCAGCTCCGCGGCCATGCTCTGCACGGCCGCACCGTCGTTCGCCCCCCGCACCGCGTTGGTCCCCACGCCCTCCCAGGTCATGGCCATCAGGAAGAAGCGCTCCGCCCGCGGGTCGCCGCCGGGATCCGGCCCGTGGCCGGTGAAGCTCGAGTAGAGCACCCGGCCGTCGCGGATCATCGTCGGGGTCAGGGCGCTGCCGGGATCGTAGGTGGTCCGCCAGACGATGGGCGGGGTGCCGGCGGGGTGGTCCAGGGTGCGCGCGTACAGGCTGCGGGCCGGGGCGGGGAGCCGGGTGTCGATGGTCCCGGCCGCGTTGGAGGTGTAGACGATCCACCGCATCCGCTGCGCGAAGTCGGGCACGTCGATGGCGTTGCGGGCCATGTACTCGGGGTCCCCGTGGTCACCCGGACCGCTGGTGACCGCCACGGCCGGCCCGCCGGTCGCGGGGAGCTCCCACAACAGGCGGCCCTCCGCCGGGGTCCGGCGGGCCGCGAAGAGGACCTTGGTGCCATCATGGGCGATCGCGGGCTGGCCCGCCCAGGAGAACCCCGCGCTGAGCACGACCGTCGTGCCGTCGGGGTCGAGGCGGACCAGGCGGGCCTCGGCGGTCGGCCGCGGGGTGGGGGAGAAGCGCCAGGCCGCGGGGTCGGCACCGGGAGGGAGGGCGGGGGCCGGCCGCTCCTGGGTGAAGACGAGGGGCCAGGGCCGGGGGGCAGACTGGGCGGGGCGGCCGCCGAGCAGCAGCAGCGGCAGGATCCCGACGACCAGGGACGGCCTCGCCCCGCGTCCGATCATGGCCGCTCCTCGACTACGGTCAGCAGGGCGTTGCGGGGCGGGGCGAGCACTCGCTGCCGGCGGCCGGTGGGCCAGCGCACCTCGACCCACTCGATCCGCTTGGCCTGGCCCAGGCCGAAGTGCAGTCGGGGGTCATTGGCCGAGAGGAAGCTCGAGGTGTTCAGCCGCACCGCCACCTGGGTCTGCAGCTCGGTGCGGACGGTGACCTCGGCGCCGAGCCCGTCCCGGTTGCTGGTGGTGCCGCGCAGGCGCACCTGCAGCCAGCCGTTGCTCGTGCGCTGCTCGTTGCGGACGAGGGTGGAGGGCTGATCGAGGCTGAGCACGAAGAGGTCGACGTCGCCGTCGTTGTCGTAGTCCGCGGTGCACAGGCCCCGGCCGAGGCGCTTCTTCAGCCAGAAGGGGCCCGCGGCCCGGCCTGCGTCGAGGAAGCGGGGGCGGCCGGTGGGATCCTTCACCTGGACCAGCAGGTAGGCCTCCTGGGTCTCCTCGAGGATATGGCCGTGGCCCGCGGAGAAGATCAGGTCGAGGTCGCCGTCGAGCTCGACGTCGACGAGATCGACGCCCCACGACCAGAACTGCCCGGAGAGCTCCGCGACCCCGAGCTCGGCCGTCTTGTCCTGGTACGTGCCCCCGCCCTGGGCGAGGAAGACGTTGTTGTACTTGTCGTCGGGGACCACCAGGTCCAGGCGCCCGTCGCCGTCCACGTCCCCGAGGTCGCCGCCCATGCTCGCCGCGGCGTCGCCGCTCGCGGAGTAGGCGATCCCCGCGAGCAGGGCGTTCTCGAGCGCCTGCCAGCCGTCGTCGGCGACACCCCGGCCGAGCAGCAGGAGGTTCTGGGTGGCATCGCTGGCGACGAAGAGGTCGAGGCGGCCGTCCCCGTCGAAGTCCGCGGCGAGCGCGCCCATGCCGCGGACCGGGCGGCGCTGCACCGCGGGGCTGCGCGCGGTGACGTCGGTGAAGGTCCCGTCGCCGTCGTTCCGGTACAGCACGCTCGGCAGGGGCGGATAGGCCAGAGGTCCCGGAAAGATGTCCGCTTCGTAGAACAAACGGTACTTTTTGTCGAAATCCAGGTAGTTCAGCGCGAAGAGGTCCAGGTCGCCGTCGCCGTCGTAGTCGAACCAGGTGCCGCCGAGCCCGTAGCGGGCGTCGCCGACCCCGGCCTGCTCGGTGACGTCCCGGAAGACCCCCTGCCCCTCGTTGCGGTACAGGGTGTTGCGGCCGTAGTTGGTGACGTACAGGTCGGTGTCGCCGTCGTTGTCGTAGTCCGCGGGCAGGGCCGCGGTGCTGTAGCGGGTGTCTCCGGTGCCGGAGGGCTCGGTGACGTCCCGGAAGGTGCCGTCGCCCTGGTTGCGGAACAGGCGGTTGCGTGGCGGGGAGGCGGCGGGGGCTCCGGCCGGGAGGGTGGCTCCGGCCGGGAGGTCGGAGACGGCCGGGTGGGGGGCGCCCTGGTTGAGGTAGAGATCGAGCCAGCCGTCCCCGTCGATGTCGAGCCAGGAGCAGCCCGCGCCGGTCCCCTCGACGATGTTGTCCATCTCCCGGTCGCCCCAGGTGTAGGTGAAGAAGATCCCCGCTTCCCGGGTAGTCTCGGCGAAGGTCGGGACCGGTGGGAGGGGGAGCTGGGGGGCGGCCGTGGCCGGCGCGGTCAGAGTGAACAGCAGCCAGAACGACGATCGGCGCAGCAACCGGTGAAACGTCGGTCGTGGATCCCGTCCCCCTCTCGACAGCTCTCCCTCGTGTGCGCGACGCATGGGCCCACCTCCTCCCGGGCGGCGCCCCACCCTAGCATGGGGATGGGGCCCGGACAAGCGCACGAGCACGAGCACGAGCACGAGCACGAGCACGAGCACACGCCGAGGTTGGCCTGGCTCAGGCGGGGCGGGCTCCGGGGAGCTGGCCCCGCTCGGCCCGGAAGACCAGCACGCAGTCCAGCAGGACCAGGCAGGTGACCGCCTCGACCACCGGGGGCAGGCGCAGGGCGATGCAGGGGTCGTGGCGCCCGCCGAGCCGCAGGGTGGCCGGCTGCCCGGCCCGGTCCACGGTCGGCTGGGGCAGCCCGAGGGACGAGGTGGGCTTCACCGCGACCCGGAAGTCCAGGGGCTGGCCGGTGGAGACGCCGCCGAGCAGCCCGCCGGCCCGGTTGCTGCCGGGTACGGGCCGGCCGTCCGGGCCGGCGACGAAGGGATCGTTGTGCGCGGAGCCCCGCAGCCGGGCCGCGGCGAAGCCGAGGCCGAACTCGATCCCCCGCACCCCGCCCACGGAGAGCAGCCCGTGGCCGAGCAAGGCGGGCAGCTTGTCGAACAGGGGGTTGCCGAGCCCCGCGGGGAGCCCGTGCACCCGGCAGCGCACCGTGCCGCCCAGGGAGTCCCCGGCCGCGGCCACGGTCTGCAGGTGCTCCACCATCGCGGTCGCGGTGGCCTCGTCGGGGCAGGACAGCGGGGTCGGGTACCCGTCGGGGTGCCAGGCCGCGAGCCGCGCGTCGAGCTCCGCGTCCGGCAGGGGGGGCAACTGCACGAGGCCGACCCCGTCGACGAAGGCCCGCACCTGCAAGGCCGGGAGCAGCTCGGCCAGGACCTGCCGGGCGACCGCGCCGGCCAGCACCCGGGCCGCGGTCTCCCGGCCCGAGGCCCGGCCGCCGCCGCGGGCGTCGAAGACACCGAAGCGGTGCTCCCAGGAGTAGGCCGCGTGCCCGGGGCGCAGGAGATCGGCCACGACCCCGTAGTCGGCGGGGCGCGCGTCCTGGTTGCGGATCAGCAGGGTCAGGGGCGCCCCGGTCGTGCGCCCGTCGAGCAGGCCGGACAGCAGCTCCGGCCGGTCCGGCTCCCGCCGGGGGGAGGTCAGGGGGCCGCCGGGCCGCCGGCGGTCGAGCTCGGCCTGCAGCCGGGCGGTGTCGAGGAGCAGCCCCGCGGGCAGCCCGTCCACCACCACGCCGAGGCCCGGTCCGTGGCTCTCGCCGAAGGTCGTGATCCGCAGCAGGGTGCCGAAGCTGTTGCCGCTCATGGCCGCACCTCCCTCGGGGGGGATTCCATTCTGCCAGCCTCGTCGGCCCTGGCAACTCCCTCGTCCACGCCGCGGTGTTCCGTCGCGGGAAACGTGCTATACTACCCCGGCATGGCAGCCCCGCATTCGGCGGTGGCCAGGAGGATCACGATGTCGCTCGAGCAGGTGAAGAAGGCGCTCCCGGGCATGTTTTTCAAGGACCTCTCCCGCTTCGAACCCGGCAAGGTCGGCTTCGCAATCGGCGAGAACCTGCGCATCCACGAGGACCCGGAGAAGGGGCTCGTCGTGCGGTTCTTGCGGGATACGCCCTACGGCCCCCGCAAGCAGCTCTTCGATCGCCTCGAGCTCTCCAAGGTGGCCTACACCGTGGGGGACGACTTCACCTTCTGAGGTCGTCCGGCAGTCCCTCCTCCAGCCCCACCAGCGGTCCCCGCACCACGGGGAGGCGCAAGCGCATCGTCGTGCCGGCCGGGGAGCTCTCCTCGACGGCGATCTCTCCCCCGGCGTCGGCGAGGAGCCGCTCGCAGATCGCCAGCCCGAGGCCGGTGCCTGCTCCCGGTGCCTTGGTGGTGAAGAAGGGGTCGAAGATCCGGGGTCGCACCTCGGGAGGGATCCCCGGGCCGTCGTCCTGGACCCGGAGCAGGACCGCCGCCTCGCTGGCCGGCGCGCCCGCGGCGGGCGCGGCGAGGTGGGCCGTGACGCGGATCCGTCCACGGCCCGCCAGGGCGTCCGCGGCGTTGAGCAGCAGGTTCACCAGGACCTGCACGAGCTGCTCCTCCTCGATCCCGAGCGGCGGCAGCGCGGGTGCGAGGTCGATCTGCAGCTCGACCCCGCGCATCCGGGGCTGCGGCGCGAGCAGGGAGCTGGCCGTCTGCACGGCCCGGGCCAGGTCGCTCTGCCCGGTCGGGGTCGCCGGGCGGGCGCGGGAGTAGTCCAGCAGCTCCCGGACGATCCGGTGGATGCGCAGGGTCTGCTCGTGGATCCGCCGGAGGAGCTCCTGGCTCTCCGGTGGGGTGAGGGTCGGCGCCGCAGCCTGCGCCTCCTGCAACAACAGCTCGCTGTAGCCGAGGATCGCGGCCAGGGGGTTGCCCACCTCGTGGGCCACCCCCGCCGCGAGGGTGCCGACGCTGGCCAGCCGCTCCGCGCGCACCATGGAGCTGCGGGCCTGCGCGAGGGCCGCGTTGGCCTGGCTGAGCTCGGCGATCTTCTCCTGGAGGCGGCGGCGCTGCTCCGCGATCCGGTCGACCATGGCGTTGAACGAGACGGAGAGGCGGCCGATCTCGTTGCCGCTGTCGATCAGCCCGATGGGATCGAGGGCGCCCGCGCCGATGCGCTCCGTGGCCGCGGCCACCCGGCGCAGGGGGCGGACGATCAGCCGGTCCAGGAGGTAGCTGCCCGCGAGCACCAGCAGCAAGGCATCGAGGGCCAGGTACAGCAGGATCAGCCGCGCCGCCCCCGCGAGCTGCTGATCGCTGGCGCGCAAGGAGAAGGTCGCCCGCAGCACGGCCGAGGGTTGCGGGCCGAGGTGCAGGGGGTGGTAGGCGAGGTAGACCCGGCCGCCCGTGGCGAGCTCCCGCAGCTCGCCGTGCGGCCGCCCCTCGATGAAGGTCGGCGCGACGGCCGGGTCGAGGAGCCGGTCCCGGGGGCCCGGCCGGCTGCTGGCGAGGATCCGCAGGTCGGGCCCGATCACCAGCAGCTCCTCGACGTCGGGCAGCCGGGCCAGGCGGGTGACGTCCTCCTGCAACTGGGCGGTGAGTGTCGGCGCGCCGAGGGGCGGGCCGGCTGCGCCCGTCGGGTAGCTCCCCTCCTCCAGGGTGGTGGCGATGACCGTGGCCGTGAGGTTCGCGGCGCGGCGCACCTCGTCGAGCAGCAGCCGCTCGTTGAGCCGCAGCACCACGACGGAGATCAGCAGGCTGACCGCGGTGAGGATGCCGACGAGCGCGAGCACGAGGCTGGTGCGCAGGCCGAAGCGCATGGGCTCAGCCGCCGAGCAGGGTGCCGGCCACCCGCCCGAGGAGGTCGAAGTACCAGGCGCTGAGCTGCTCGCCGGCGAGCAGATACAGGATCGCCGCGGTCGCCAGGTAGGGGCCGAAGGCGATGGCCGTGCGGTGCAGCGGGAGCGCGGCCGGCGCGGGAGCGGCGGGTGGCGGCGGCTGGCCCGGGAGCTCCGGGGACGGGGGCTCGTCGTCCGTGGCCGGTTCGTCCGCGGCGTCCTCCTGGAGGAGGGCCGGGTCGTACAGGTGCTCGCTCTGACCCGTGAGGCGCCGGCGCAGCCCGAGCGCCGCCGCGGCGCCGAGGCCGAGCAGGGAGCCGACCAGCAGCACGAAGAGCAGGCTGCGGTACCCGAGCCAGGCGCCGATCATCGCCAGCAGCTTGAGGTCGCCCAGCCCCATCCCCTGGATCCCCCGCAGCCAGGAGTACACCAGGATCAGCAGCCCGATGGCCGCGCCGCCGGCGACGAGCCCCAGCAGGCTCTCCCAGGGGGCCACGTCGGGCAGCAGGAAGGAGACGAGCAGGCCTGCCAGCATGCCGCCATAGGTGATCCCGTCGGGGATGATCTGGTGGTCGAGGTCGATGAAGATCACCGCCACGAGGGCCGCGGCGAAGGCGAAGAAGACGAGGTAGGCCGCGAGGTTGGCGACCCACGGGGCGTCCGGCCCCTGCACCACGAAGCGGGCGTACAGGGCGAGGGAGAGCAGGCCGGTCAAGGCCTCGACCAGGGGGTAGCGGGCCGGGATCGGCCAGCGGCAGTCCCGGCAGCGGCCCCGCAGCAGCAGCCAGGAGAACACCGGGACGTTGTCCCAGGCGCGCACCGGGTGGCCGCAGCCGGGGCAGTGGGAGCCCGGGCGGACCACCGACAGCCCCCGGGGGACCCGGTGGATGACGACGTTGAGGAAGCTCCCCCAGAGCAGGCCCCAGACCGCGGCGCCGATCAACCCCCAGAGCGGTGGCAGGGCGGAGAACTCGCCGAGAACCGCGCCGTCCGGGAGGATGCCCGTGTTCATCGCTCAGAGCGCCCGCACACGGACCTGCCCCAGCAGGATGCGGTTCTTGCCGTCGTGCTTGTCCGGCGGGGCGACCTTCATCCGCTCGTCGCCGATGAACAGCCCCGAGCGTAGAGAGTAGGCACCAACCGGCGAGAAGAAGGGGATCTTCACGACGAAGCGGTCCTGGACGACGTCTCCCTGCCGCCAGGTGTTCGTCGGCAGGATCCCGCCGGCCGGCTGGTGGTCCGTGGAGCCCGTGTCGATGCGGTGGCTGGGCGTCTCGACGTGCAAGAAGACCTTCCAGGAGCGGGTGGGCGCCCGGAGGACGCGGTAGTAGGTGGTCAGGACGAAAGTACCGCCCACCGCGACCGAGTCCTGGGAGAGGTCCACCCCGAGCAGCTCGAGGCTGTCGTCGAGGCGCGCCCCCACGGGGAGCCGGGGCTGGGGCGCGTCGCGGTGGATCAGCCCGACGAGGGGGTTGCGATCCTCGAGGTCCGGGGGGAGCCAGTTGGCGACCAGCAGCAGCTTGCTCGAGCGATCGTCGAGCACGCGCAGGTGCTCGCCGCGGCTTCCCCGGTAGGCGCCGTCCAGCTCCGCGAGCCGGTCGCGGGGGACGAGCGCATAGGCCGGGGATTTGGCGCCGAGCCCGGCCAGCAGCTCGGTGCGGCTCGTGATGCGGGGCAGCCCGGCGAGGTAGAAGTCCGCCTGTCCAGCGGCGACGCCGTGCAGCAGCAGGGGCGTCTCGCCGCGGGAGGCCTGCCGCCAGGTGTCCAGCAGCCCCTTCGGGGACAGGGTGTGGGTGAGCCGCGGCAGGGTCACCAGCGCGAGCAGCCCGGCCAGGCCCAGGGCGGCGAGCCCGGCGAGCAGCCAGGCCGTCTGGCGGGTCTGCAGCCGGTGGGTGGCCGCGGCCAGCCCGGTCAGCCCGCGGGCGAGGACCCGGCGGGCGGCCAGCCGGTCCCGGAGCCGCGTCAACCATGCCGCGGGTTGCAGGGCCCACAGGCAGAGGGCGCCGGCGAAGAGCAGGGCCAGGCTGCGCGCGCCGGCGGGCAGCCGCAGGCCCGCGGGGAGCTTGTCGGCCGAGTCCCCGAGCAAGGGCGTGAGGACGGCCGCGGGGTGCTGGGCCAGCCCGTCCCCCACCATCCACGTGACGAGCAGCAAGCTCACCGCGAACAGCCCGGGCAGAGGTGGCGCGCCGGGCCGGGCGCCGGTGGCCGCGGCCACCAGAGCGGCCGCGGCGGGCAAGGCGATGAAGAGCAAGGGCTCGCCCATCCGGCTGCCGAGGGTCGACCAGACGAGCCCCAGGCCGAACCAGAGGAAGAGGAAGGGCGTGTCCGCGACGACGGCCGGCGCGGGCGCGGCCGGCGCGGGGCTCGCCGCGGCCGGCTCCGGGAGGACGGCCTGGCGAGCCAGGACCACCGCGGCCGCGGGCAACAGCAGCACGAGGGGGAACAGGCCGAAGACCAGGTGGTAGCCCAGCAGCTCGAAGGTGGTGGTCGTGAGGAGCAGCTTCGCTGGCGTCGGCCAGAGGGCGGCGAGCGGACCGGGGGCCAGCAGGGGCAGCAGCCCGCCGAGCAGGGAGAGCAGCAGCAGGAACAGGGCGGCCCCGGCGCGCGACCGCTGCCGGGGGGCGAGGCCCCACCAGCAGCCGAACAGCAGCAGGGGGAAGAGGACCCCGAGCAGGCCCCCGCCGAGCAGCAGGAAGACCCCGGCGACGGCCACGCCGCCGCCGAGGCCGAGATGGCGCCACGCCGGAGCGCGGCCGGGGGCCGGGACCGGGTGCAGCAGCTCGAGCAGCAGCAGGATCAGCACGCCCTGGCTGGCGATGGCGGTCATCTCGCCCAGGGCCAGGCCGGCCTGGAGCAGGAAGTGGGGAGAGACCAGGAGCAGGCCGGCGCCGACGAGCCCGGCGTCCGCGCCCCAGCGGCGGCGGGCGACCACCAGCAGGGTGCCGAGGAGGATCAGCCCACCCAGCAGGCCGGGCAGCCGCAGGGCGGCCTCATGGGTGCCGAACGCGGCCACGGCCCCCTGCGCGAGCCACTGGCCGAGGGGCGGGCGGGCCCCCGGCGTCCCCGGGAGGCTGGCCGCCGCGGACGGCCACCCCCCGTCCGGCGGGCCGAGCCGGTTCGTCTCCCACGGGTCCCACAGCCCGAGCCGGAGCAAGGAGAGCAACAGCAGCAGCCCGAGGCCGAAGAGCAGCCACGGTGCCCCGCGGCGAACCCGGGAGCCGGGGGGGAGGCGCCGGGCGTCGGGATCCGGCGCGGACGCGGGCTGCGGGGGAGGCGGTCCGGGGGGAGAGCTGGTGGCGGTCGTCGTGGGGTCCACGGACCGAGAGACTACCCGGCCGATCGGCCGAGGGCAAGCGCGCGGGGCGGGGCGCGGACCCATCGACAGGACGCAACGGTCGCGCCGGTGAAGCGTCGATCTGGTCGGGAGGTGTGCGTCCATGGGCGTGGCGCTGGCAACCTGGAGCGGGGGGGCTTACCTTGTCGGGGTGGGCGTCCACCCGGAGCAGGCCGTGGCCCGTGAGGTTGCCAGCGCAGACGAAGCCATCGACCGGGCCTACCGGGCGGCCCGGGCGCGGCTCGGGAAGCTCGGCGTCCCGCCGGCCCTCTTCCGGCGCCACGTCGAGGAGCTGGTCCGCACCCTCCCCGGGATCGACGGCCCCGGGCAGCTCCTGCTCGAGGACCTCTACCTCGCGCTCGGCTGCCAGCGAGGTGACGAGCGCGCCTGGCGGGCGCTGCACGACTCCCTCGGGGGGTACCTGCGGCGGTTGAGCAACCGGGCGGCCGGTGGCGAGGTCGCGGGGGAGGAGCTGTTCGCCGATCTCCTCGCCGACCTGGTCGGGCGACCGCGCTCCCCGGGCAAGATCCAGCTCTATCGGGGGCTGGCGAGCCTGGCCACCTGGCTGGCCGTGATCATCCGGCGGATGGCCGTCGATCGGGCACGCGCCGGCGATCGCCAGGCCCGACAGGAGTCCCTGGAGGACGGCCCCGAGCTTTCGGGCCGGGGCACTCCCGAGGCCCTGCTCCTCCGGGAGGAGGCCGTCCGCATCGGCGAGCGCCTGCTCGGCGAGGTCCTCGCGGGGCTGCCGCCCGCTCAGGAACTGGTCCTGCGCCTCGTCTACTGGGATGGGCTGACCTTGCGCGAAGCGGGTCGAGTTCTGGGGGTGGATTTTTCCACCGTCAGCCGAAGGCTGAAGTCCGCCCGGGAGCACGTGCTGCGCGAGCTGCGCGCCCGCTCCCGGCAGGAGTACGGGCTGTCGGCCGAGGCCCTGGGCGAGCTGGTCGCGCAGCTCGGCCCCGAGGACGGCGAGGAGGGAGCAGGATGAGCGTCCGTGACCCGGTGTCCACGACTCCCGTGGCCCCGGACCGCGTCTGGCTGGGCGAGGCCGGCTGCCCGCCCGCGGAGCTGCTCGCCCGGGCCGCAGAGCGGGGCACCGAGGCGAGCGGCCTCCCCGGGCTCGCCGCGCACCTCGCGGGCTGCCCTACCTGCCGCCGGCTGCTCGCGGAGCTCGTGCTGGCACGGCTCCCGGGCGAGCCGCCGCCCCTGGCCGCTCCCGCGGCGGCGCCCGCGTGGCCGGTCCTGGGGCTGGCCTGGGGGCGGCTGCGGCCCCTCGCCTTCGCCGGGGGCCTGCTGCTGCTGGCCGTGGGCGCGTTCGCCGCGCCCTTCCTGTACCGCTCCCTGGGCGGGGACCTCGCGCCCGTCCCCGCCAGCGGCTCCGCGCCGGCGCTGCCCCCGGGAGGTCCCCCGGCGGGGGTGTTCCGCCCGGGACCCGTCCCCGTTGCTCTGCCGCCCACCGATCCGGTCTCCCGCGCGGCCGGCGCCCCCGTCGCCGACGCGCTCCTTCGCTCGCCCCGGCCAGCCACCTCCCTGGACGGGCTGGACACCGCCACCGCCGCGCCGCTCCCGGCGCCGGTGGCGGCGCCCGCCGCGGCCCGCGTCGCCCCGCCGCCGCCCGGGGCGGTGGTGCCCCCACGTCCCGGGGCCGGTCCATCGTCCCGGCCGCCGCGTCCCGCCACGAAGGGCGCCGAGCACCACGCCGCCCTCGAGGAGCTGTTCGTCCAGGGGGTGGTCGCCTTCGAGCTGCACCAGTACCCGCAGGCCATCGCGCGCTTCGACCAGTTGCTGCAGGCCGACCCTGCGCCCGCGCCCACGCTCGCCGCGATGGCCGGGCGCTGGCGCGGCAAGGCCGTGGCCGAGCTACGCGGGGAGTGTCGGCCGGGCTTCGTCCGCCGGCTGCGCGTCGAGGCCGCGCCTCCCGGCCCGGGGAGCGGTGGCACCCCGGGCCGGCTCGAGGCGGTGGAGTGCGTGCTGCCCTCGGCGCCCTAGTACCCCGTCACAAGGATTTCGACTGGTTGCCTGCTGCCGGGTGGGTGCCGGCCGACAGGTCGGCACCAGCCTCCTCCCCCTTCAGATCCTGGCCCTGGCGGGCAGAGGAGCAAAGCGACCGGCGCGGAGGCCGGTCGCCACCCTGCGGAGGCCGGTCGCCACCAACCACCCTCTGTCTGCCAACCGGTCATCTTCGCGGTGACGGGGTACTAGCTGCCGACCGTTGACAGCCGTCCGGATCTGCCCCATTCAACTGCCCATGAGCGACGCTCGGCGCATCGATCTGCTGCTTCGCCAGGGGTGGACGCTGGTCGAGGCCGGCCAGCCCGTGGAGGCCCTCGCCCGCTTCACGGAGGCCGTCGCCACGGGCGGCGGCCGGGTGGACCTCCTCCTCGAGAAGGGGGTCGCCGAGTTCAAGCTGGGGCTGCACGACGAGGCCCTGGTCACCTTCCGGCAGGTGATCGCCCGGGACCGGACCCAGGCCGTGGCCCACCACAACGCGGCCAAGGTCCTGCTGCTCCTCGGCCGGCCCGAGGAGGCCCTGGCCGCCTACGACGAGGTGCTCCAGCTCCAGCCGGACAGCTACCGGACCCTGGTGCTCAAGGGCACCCTGCTCGGCGAGCTCGGGCGGTGCGAGGAGGCCCTCGACACCCTCGATCAGGCGACCCAGCTCCGCCCCCGAGAGGTCGAGGCCTTCCTCGCGGCCGGCCGGACCTTGCGGCACGTCGGCCACACGGAGCAGGCGCTCCAGACTCTGCTCTGGTGCCAAGGGCTGACGCCCCTCGACCCGGCGGTCTGCCACGAGCTGGGGCTCTGCCTCGAGGCCGCGGGCTACCCCGAGGAGGCCATCGACGCCCTGGCCAACGCGGTGCGAGGTCGCCCGGAGCAGATCGACTACCTGGTCGAGCTGGCCCGGGCGCTCAACGCCAACCGTCACCCCCTGGACGCGATCGACTGCTGCACGCGGGCCCTCGCGCTCGACGCCACCCGCGCCGCGGCCCTCCGGGAGCTGGGCCGGGGCGAGCTCCTGCTGGGGGAGGCCCCGGGCCGCGGGCATCTGCACCAGGGCCAGGCCTTGCGGCTCGAGGGCGCCGAGGAAGAGGCCCTCGCCGAGCTCGAGGCCGCCTTGGCCTGTGACCGGACCCTCGACGAGGCCTGGGCGGAGCGTGGCCGGGCCCTGCTGGCCCTGGGGCGGCTCGAGGAGGCGGTCGAGTCGTTCTACTGCTCTTTGCAGGAGCGACCGGGCGCGGTGGCGGTCCAGCTCGAGCTGGCCGATCTGCTCTGGCAGCGCCTGGGGCGGCGCGAGGAGGCGACCGGCCTGTACCGCCGCGCGGTCCAGATCGAGGTGAAGCGCTGGTTCGAGCTGCCGCCGGAGGTGCGGGCGGCGGTGGATCAGCCGAGGTAGCTCGCGTCGCGCAGGGCCTGGCGCAGGGCCGCCACCAGGGTCCGGCGGTCCCAGGGCTTGGAGAGGAAGCCCGCGGCGCCCTGCGCCCGCAGGTCCTGTTCGGCCGGATCGGGCTCCTGGCCGGTGCTCAGCAGCACGACGAGGCGCGGGTGGTGGCGTCGCAAGGCGGCCAGCAGCCGCGCCGCCCCCCCGTTGGGCAGGTCCAGCGCGACCACGGCGAGCTGCACCGGCTGGGGGCTGCGCCGGGCCAGCTCCAGCCCGTCGACCTCGCCGACCGCCTCCAGCACGGTGTACCCGGACCGCTCGAGGATCCGGCGGGTCGCGGTCCGCAGCCCGGGCGCGGGCTCCACGAGCAGCAGGATTTCGTTGCCGCCCTCCAGGGGACGCTCCGGCTCGGTCGGGGGCTGCTCCGGCTTCGCCGCGGGCACCGGCAGGAGGATGCGCAGCGAGCTCCCCCGCTCCGGCCGCCGCCGGGCTTCCAGCCGTCCGCCGTGGGTGCGCACCGTGTGCTGGACCATGGCCAACCCCAGCCCGGTGCCGTGTCGTTTGGTGGTGAAGAAGGGCTCGAACAGGCGCGGTGCGATCTCCTCGCTGAAGCCGGTCCCCTCGTCCTCGACCGCGAGCAGCAGCTCCGGCGTCACCGGGCCGACCGCGTCGGCGTCGCGCGGCTCCTCCACCAGGGCGCTGCGCAGCAGGAGCTGGCCGCCCGCGGGCATCGCGTCCCGTGCGTTGAGGCAGAGGTTCAGCAGGCACTGCTGGAGATCCCCTTCGGCGCCCAGCACGGCCGGGAGCCCCGGCTGGAGGTCCAGCTCGAGCGTGATGGTCGGGGGCAGGGTCCGCCGCAGCAGGTTGGCGGTCCGCAGGATCAGGTCGTTGACCTGGATCCAGTCCACCGGGGACCGGGTGGCGCTGAGGCGCATCGTCTGGCGGACGAGCTGGGCCGCCTGCCGGGCCAGCTCCCCGATCCCAGCCGCGTCCTCGTGGCCGGCCGAGCCGGTGGGGAGCTGCTGGCCCAGCAGCTCGGCGAGCCCGAGGATCGCGCCGAGGGTGTTGTTGAGGTCGTGGGAGATCCCCGAGGCGAGCAGCCCCGCGGTCTCCAGGCTCGCCAGCCGCCCCAGCCGCTCGCCGAACGCTTGCTGGAGCGTCGACTCCTCGCACACCAGCAGCAGCTTCGCCGGGGTCTCGGCCAGCCGCAAGGGGGCGACCCGCAAGGTCAGGCACCGGCCGTCCGCGTCGGGCTGGGGCCAGGGCACGCACTCCCGCTGGGCCGATCTCCCCGGGGGGAGCGTGCCTGCGGCCTGGAGCCACTCCGGGATGCCGAGCCCCTGCCAGGCCGCGACCGCGCTGGCGAAGTCCCGGCCCGGGCGCCCTGCATCGCCGGGCCCCGGTGCGAAGAGCTGCTGGTGGGCCTGGTTGGACCAGATGCTGCGGCCCTGCGCGTCGAGCAGGACCATCGGCAAGGGGAAGAGGTCGAGCAGCACCGAGGCCAGCGGCCTGGCCGGGCGTTCGGCCGTCCGGTCGAAGAAGAGCAGCAGGAGCGGGGCCTCGGCCGGTGGCGTGTCGCCCAGCCGGAGCACGTGCACCTGGACGGGACGCTGGATCCCGTCACGGCCCTGCAGGCGCAGCTCGGCGCTGGCTGCGGCGGTCGCGGTCAGCTCCGGCTCCACCTCGCCGAGGAAGGCGAGGCGCTGCTCGGCGTCGGGGACCAGCAAGGCCAGCCAGTCGGGGGCTCCCTGGAGCTGCTCGGCGGGGTAGCCCGTGAGCCGGGCGAGCTGGGGGGTGGCCAGCAGCAGGCGATGGTCGGGGTGGCTCAGCGCCACGGCGAAGCCCCGGGACGCCAGCAAGGTGGTGACGATCCGGGTGGCGAGGCCGGGCGCGAGGCTGGCCAGCGGTCGATCCGCGAGCGGGCCGGGCGCGGCCTTCGGGGCCCGGGCGGGGCGCGGGAAGACCTCGCCGATCGGCCGGCCGATCAGCTCGGCAGGGAGGTGGCCGAGGCGCGCGGCGGCGTCGGGCGCGAGCTCGCGGATCGTGCCGGACGCGTCGAGGCCGATCCAGATCCCCGGGGCGTGCTCGTTCGTGGGCGCGTGCTCCTCGTCGGCCGCGTCGCGGCCCCTCGTGGTGGCGGAGACGCGCGCCGGATCAGCGGGGCGGTCCCCGCACGGTCGTCTGCCCTCGACGGTACCGGGATCGTCTGCGGGCCGCAACGGCCAGCGCATCCCGGCCTGCGACCTGCCCGTCCGGTCAGCGCTGGGGCGCAGGGGCCGTCCGGACTCCATCACGCCCTTCGTGCTTGGCGCTGTACAGGGCGCCGTCGGCCCGGAGGAAGGTGTTCGCGAAGTCCTCCCCCGGGGTCGCCTCGGCGACCCCCGCGCTGAGGGTCACGCCGATCTCCCAGCTCGTCTCCCCCTCCTGCACCAGCACCGGGGCCTCCCGGATCGCCGCCAGGGTCCGCTGCGCCACCTTGTGCGCCGTCGCGAGCGCGGTGTCGGGGAGGATCGCGCAGAACTCCTCCCCGCCGTAGCGGCAGAGGCAGTCCTGCCGCCGGATCGCCTCCTGCAGCCGCGCGCCCACCGCCACCAGCACGTGATCCCCCGCGAGGTGGCCCCAGGTGTCGTTGATCCGCTTGAAGTGGTCGATATCGAAGATCAACAGGGAGAAGGGGCCGAGCTCGCCCGCGGGCCGGGCCAGGTTGGCCTGGAGCCACTCTTCCAGCCCGCGCCGGTTGGGCAGCCCGGTGAGGGGATCGAGCGCGCCGAGCCGTCGCTGCCGCGCCAGCTCCTCCTCCAGGTGCCGGACGCGCAGGTCGGGCGCGTGTCCGTCCGTCGGCCGGGTGCCCGCGGGCCGGGCCACGCTCGTCCCCTCGGGGGGGCTGGTGCGACGGCGTTCGACGGCCTCCCCGAGCAAGGGCAACAGCCAGGTCATGGCGGGGGTGACCGAGATCTCCTCCTCGACCCGCTGCGTCTGGGAGGCGATCGCCAGCTCCTGCAGCAGGTGGAGCTCCTCGTCCGTGGGGCCGACCCGTCCGAGCAAGGACGAGAGCAGGTCCCGGAGCAAGGGCTCCGCCGCTCCGAGCGGGGACGCGGCCGTGGGCCGGGGCCGCTCGTCCGAGGTCGGGCGGCTCGGTCCTTCCCAGCGCGCGTGCTCCCGCATCGGCCAGCCGGGCCCGGCCAGGCCACTCCCGGACCCGCTCGGGGCAGGTCGCGGGGCGCAGGTCCCGCCCCCGTGTCGGCGGGGCGGCTCGGCGTGGGCGGGGCTCTCCTCACCGAGGGCGCTCAGCCCCCAAGCTCGTCGCGAGGCCGGGACCAGGTCGTCCGGTCGTACCGCCATGCTCTTCTCCTGCGGGCGCGTCCGGGCGACCCGCTCAGGGTAGGATATACGATTACATGGTATCCGAGGTAGGTCAAGATTCTGTCGCCAGGGCGCGGGACCGCGAGGTCGCTCAGGGCAGCAAGAACTCGGCGATCCGTCGCCAGCGGGCGAAGCGGGCCGGATCCGGCTCGAGCGGGTAGCTCCGCCAGTGTCCCTCCGCGAGGAAGACGCGGGCCAGCGCGGGCGTGAGGGTGAGGCAGAGCCGGGGCTCGCGCAGCAGGCCGCGCCCGCGCGCCCCGAGGGAGGCGAGCGGGAGCCGCAGGGGCGCGGCGCGAAAGGTCGCCATCATGTCGTCCCCGCAGAGGAGGCCGCCCTGCAAGAGTCGCGCGGTGCCGCGGTGCGGGTCGAGCCTCTCGACGAGCCGGCGGTTCGCGTCGTAAGAGGCGAAGATGGCCCCGCGCTCCCGCTGGTAGGCTGCGGCCCAGGGCCAGAGGGCGGCGCGGGTGGGGGCCGCGCCGCGCCCGAGCACCTCGGCGAGGTGGACGCCGAGGCTCGCCCCCGCACGCAGAGCCGTGCCGACCCCTGAGCCGTGCATCGGCAGGACCATCCCCGCAGCCTCGCCGACGACCGCCAGGCCATCGGTGACGAGCTGCAGCGAGGCGCGGCGGATGCGGATCGCGTCTCCCCCCCACGACGCGGGGGGGCCGAGGCCGAGCGCCGCCTCCCCGGCCTGGAGGTGCTCCCGGGGGGTGGGGGGAGTCTGCTCGGTCTTCACGCCGCGGAGGCGGTAGAACAGCTCCCGGTCGGGGTCGCCGAAGGTCATCTCGGTGCTGTAGCTGCCCTGGACGCCGAGCTGGATCCGCATCCGGCGCGGCGGGAGCTCGAGCCGGTCGAGGAGCTGGTGGACCCGCGCGGCCGGTAGCTGGTACCGCGCGGTGACCGCGAGCACCTGGTCCGTCGGCCGGTCGGTGAAGTCGATCCCGCAGCTTCCGGGCAGTCGCCGGACCAGGACGGCCGCGCCCCCCGAAGCGTCGACCACGACGCGGGCCGGCTGCTCGGCGAGGGTGCCGTCGGGGCGGCGGACGAACAGCCCCGTGCACCGCTCCGCCTGCAGCCGCACGCCCAGCGCCTCGTGTCCCCAGGCGAAGGAGGCGCCGGCGGCCGCGGCCAGACCAGCGAGACGCGTGACGAACTCTCCCCGGTGCAGGGGGAGCAGGTGATTGGTGGGGAGCTGGAACGCGACGTCGCCCCCGGGGCCGCAGACCTCCAGCCCCTGGTGGGCGAAGACCTGCTCGGCGCCCGTGGGCGGCGCGACCTGCACGGCGGCGAACGCGGCCTCCTCCACGTCGAGGACGCAGGGCCGGGCGCCCGGCCCGGGGCGCTGCTCGAGCACCAGCACCCGCAGCCCGCGACGCGCGGCCTCCCGGGCGGTGAGCAGGCCCGCCGGGCCGGCGCCGACGATCGCGAGGTCGACCTCCCGGGTCAAGGGGTGGACCAGCAAAGGAGCACCGCCGAGTGTGGGGGCAGCACCCCGAGGTCGAGCCAGCCGTCCGTCACCTGCAGGACCCGGCCGTCCCAGAGGGAGGTCAGGGGGCGGTCCGCCGGCACCCGTCCGGCGAGCCAGCGCTGGTGGTCGACCCGGCGGTGGGCCGCCCGGTCGCCGAGGTGGAAGACGGCCAGGTAGCCCGCGCTGTTGTAGACCAGCTCCGAGGTCTTTTTCTCCATGAAATCGAGAGGTTGGACCGTTCCGTGGCTGCAGGCGCGGGCCGCGTCGACGAGCGCCTGCAGCCGGGTCCAGGCGTGGGGCGGCAGCCGGGCGAGGCGGTCCGAGTCGAGCACCACTCCGCCGGTGATCGCCACCGCGGTGAGGAGGGCGGTCCGCTCCGCCGCCGTCAGGGAGGTGTCCTCCTCGCGGAGCAGCACGCAGTCCGGGTCGTTGGTCCACAGCCGGCCCTGCAGGGGGGAGCGGTTGACGGTGCTGCGGATGGCGAAGGCCGCGCTGAGCGCGTGGGGGTCACGGGTCAGGTGGTAGCGGAAGGTCGGGAACCAGAAGGGGGCGACGTCGGGGCCGATGCGCATCAGGTCGACCTGGCCGATGCTCGGGGCGAGGGGCGCGCCGCACCCCAGGAGCAGCACCTCCGGTCCGGCCGCCTCCCGCACGAGCTGGTAGCCCAGGGCCAGCCGCTCCGCGGGGGTGCGGGTCGGGTCGTGGGCCACGCCGGGCAGGGCCGCGGCGTAGAGGAAATCCAGCTTCAAGAGCCGGAAGCCCCAGTCGTCGACGAAGGTCCGCACGACCCGCCGGAGCTGCTCCTGGAACTCGGGGTGGGTCGTGTCCAGGGCGTAGATCCGGCCGTCGAGGCCCCACAGGGGGTTGAAGCCGGCCGGCAGGGGGCGTCCCTGCTCGTCGTGCAAGAACCAGCCAGGATGCTCCCGGAACAGGCGCGCGGCGCGGCTCGCCAAGAACGGGGCGAACCAGAGCCCAGGCTGCAGCCCGGCCTCCTGCACCTGGCGAGCCAGGGAGCCGAGGCCGCGCGAGAAGCTGGGGCGCAAGGAGAGCCAGTCGCCGACCTCCGTGGCGTAGCCGTCGTCGAGCTGGAAGAAGCTCCAGCCGGCGGCCTGCTGCACCGCCTCGCGGAGGTTCTCCTCGAAATCCTCCTGGCGGACCCGTGTGCCGTACTGATACCAGCTACACCAGCCGACGGGCGGCTCCCGGCGGCCGACGGGGGGCCCGAGCCGCCTCAGCCACTCTTCCTGCAGCCGGCACGGCTCCGTGCCCGCGAGCAGCGCGGCCGCATCCAGGGGACGCGTGGCGCCCGCGGGCAGCACCACGCCGCCGAAGTCCCAGATCAGGGTGAGGCGCCGGGGGTGCCCGCGCCAGGGATCGAGCGCGGCGCGCACGTAGAATCCCTGGGAGAAGCCTCCGAGCTGGCCCGCCAGGAGGTAGCCGGCCGTGTCGAGGTTGCCGAGCACGCCGAAGAGGTCCGCGCAGAACTCGCCGCGGCGACCCGTGGGCAAGTTCCGCTCGTTCTCCTGCATCCGCCGGGCGTGGCTGAGCCGGGGCACCAGCTCCTTCTCGTGGGCGAAGAAGACCTGGGAGGCGGTCCACGACTGGTAGCCGTTCTTGTAGAAGGCGTGGCGTCCCTGGGGGCTGCCCAGCCGGGGCTCGACGAAGGACAGGGCCAGCTCCTCGAGCCGGAGCGCCGCTTCCCGCGCCCGCAGGCTGCCCGTGAACCGGAGCCCGTCGCCTGCCGGCTCCGGGGTGAGCTCCAGCTCGAGCTCGATCGGTCCTTCCGTGCTACTCCAGAGTACCTTGGTATCAAGTAGCTGGGGGTGCAGGAGGACCTCGCCCCCGGTCCGGCTCCCGCGTCCGGCCGGCCGGCCGGGCGCGGCCGGCGGGAGGACCTGGTAGCGGCAGACCGCCGGACCGAGGCCGAGCACGATCTCCGGCCCGGTGTGGTGCAGGCTCGGGCGATCGGCGCGCGCGGGCAGTGTCCAGACCATGGGCTCCCTTTCCTCCTCGTCGGGGAAGGTATCCTCCACCAGGCGTGCGGGGGGGAGGCAAGGGGATCGGTCGCGACCGGGCCCGGGGTGGGGTGAGCGTCAGGCGAGCACCCGGCGGATGCGGGCCAGGGCCCACTCGAGCTCCTGCTCGGTGATCACCAGCGGCGGCGCGAAGCGGATCACCGAGTCGTGGGTCTCCTTGCAGAGCAGCCCCTCGGCCATCAGCCGCTCGCAGAAGGGCCGGGCGCGGCCGGTCTCGGCCGTCAGCTCTACCCCGATGAGCAGGCCCTTGCCCCGCACCTCCTTGATCAGCGGGCTGTGGAGCGCGCGCAGCTCGCTCATGAAGTGCTCGCCGAGGCGGGCGGCGCGCTCCGGCAGCCGCTCCTCGACCAGGACCGCGAGCGCGGCCCGGCCGACGGCCGCGGCGAGGGGATTGCCGCCGAAGGTGCTGCCGTGGTCCCCCGGGCGGAAGACACCGAGCAGCTCGGCGTCGGCGGCCACCGCGGACAAGGGCAACATCCCCCCCGAGAGGGCCTTGCCGAGGATGTAGGCGTCGGGCTGCACGTCCTCGTGCTGGCAGCAGAAGAGGCGGCCGGTACGGCCCAGCCCGGTCTGGACCTCGTCCGCGAGCAGCAGCACCCGGTGGCGGGTGCAGATCTCCCGGACCTGGCGCAGGTAGCCGGCGGGCGGGACGACGACGCCGGCCTCGCCCTGGATCGGCTCGACCAGGAAGGCGCAGGTGTGGGGGGTGATGGCTCGCTCGAGCGCGGCCGCGTCACCGTACGGGACGATGGGGAAGCCGGGGGTCAGGGGGCCGAAGCCTTCCTGGTAGGCCGGCTCGGTGGAGAAGCTGATGATCGTGGTGGTCCGACCGTGGAAGTTGTTGGCGCAGCAGATGATCTCGGTCTGGTTCTTGGGGATCCCCTTGACCTGCTCCCCCCACTTGCGGGCGGCCTTGATGGCCGTCTCCACGGCCTCGGCCCCCGAGTTCATGG
>JAVEVO010000239.1:0-8276 GCA_034005005.1 Myxococcota bacterium | reverse complement strand
GGGGCCGAGGGGGAGGGCGAGGGGGCCGAGGGGGAGGGCGAGGGGGCCGAGGGGGAGGGCGAGGGGGCCGAGGGGGAGGGCGAGGGCGCGGAGGGCGAGGGCGAGGGGGCCGAGGGCGAGGGCGAGGGCGCCGAGGGCGAGGGGGCCGAGGGCGAGGGCGAGGGGGCCGAGGGCGAGGGCGAGGGTGCGGAGGGTGAGAGCGAAGGGGGGGGCGGCGGCTGCGCGGATTGCGCGATCACGGGTGGCCGGGCGGCCGGCTCCTCCCTGGAGGGAGGGATGATCCTCGTGCTGCTCGGCCTGGCGCGGCTCCGTCTGCGGCGCGGTCGAGGTGGTCGGCCGATCCGCGGGTAGGCCGGAGGTCCGCCCCGGCGAATGGCCAGGAACGGCCCTCGACCGCGGCCGCCGCGGTCCGCACCCCCCCCCGAGGGCTACGCGGGAGACCGGCTCGATCCCGACGGGCGGCGGTCGTGAAACCGCCGGCGCCGCAGGAGGGGCAGCGCGAGCACGATCGCCAGCCAGGCGCTGCGGGACGCGGCCGCGGGCCCGTGGAGGGCGCAGCCGCAGCCCTCGTCGGTCGCAGCCGGAGGGGTGATTCCTGCGTCTTTGGGACTACTTCCGTCCGTCGTATTGATACCTAGGTCATGGACGACCGGGCCATCGGGCCCCGGGAGCGTGGCATCCGTCACCGGGTCGGCATCCGGGAGCGAAGGGCCGAGGTCAGCGCTGGCATCCTGATCGGCCGCGTCGGGGACCCCGCGGTCCAGGGGCTCGCCGAGGTCGGCCGGGGGGCCTCCATCGGCCCCGCCGTCCGGGGCCGCGCCCGCGTCCGGCCCGGCGTCCTCGCCCGCCCCCGCATCCTCACCACCATCCGGCACGCCGCCGTCTTCGGGGTCGGGCGGATCGCCGCCCTCCGGATCCACGTACTGCTCGGGGTGGAGCAGGTGCAGCAGCTTGGCCGCGATCTGTCGCCGGGCGTCGTGCAGGACCTGGTCGTCCAGGGTCCAGGGTGGGTCCTCCGGGTCGTAGTAACCTGGGCCGAACCGTGCGCCGAAGCGCCGGTAGGCGCGCGCGATCTGGGTCCGCACCCAGGGGCCGCCGCCCTGCTCCTCGGTCATGCGGAACAGCTCCCAGTCCTCGAGCCCATCCCGGATCATCTTCATCCGGTAGGAGAGCGCCGGACCGTCCATGGCGACCTCGGGAGGCGATCCGGCCCCGCCCGCGGTGCCGTCGTGGTCGCCCGGGTAGAAGAGGATGCCGTCCCCCTGCCGGGCGAACAGGTTACCGAACTCCACGTAGTTGGCGAGCACCGCCCAGGGCTCGGGGTCCTGCCAGTAGTTGACCCGCCAGAAGAGGAAGCCCGTGGCCCCCTCCCGGTACGCGCCCCACTTCACCAGGCGGGGCTCGTACCCGAGCCGGGCGTCGACGTCGTAGCCCAGAAAGGGCGGGAAGTTGGCGTTGCACACGTAGAACCAGAGCTCCTCGCCCAGGCGGCGTCGCTCCGCGTAGGCCGCGTAGCCGGGGTAGCCGCCCGGGGAGACGTAGAACCAGTCGTCGTACATGGGGGTGACGGGGATCCAGATGTCCGCGGCGCCCACGAGCCGTTCGTCGAGGGGGTTGGTGACTCCGACACGGCCCCGCCAGAGGTCGGTGTAGGTGTTCAGCAGCAGGACGTCCGCGGGGATGCTCACGAAGGCCTGCTCGTGGCCGCCCAGGAAGGGCTCGTCGGCCGAGTACAGCCAGGCCCGGGAGAGCCAGCCCCGCTCCTGGAGGTGCTGCGCGAGCGCGGCCGCGGCTCGGGCCCACTGGTCGTCGCTCAGCCCGCCGTGGCCCGAGCCCGGCTCGAACCGGCCCGTGGCGAAGCGCACCGGCGGCTGGCCATCGGGCCAGTAGCTGCCGTCGAGCAGGGGGCCGACCGCCGCATCGTACGCGGCCCAGTCCACGGGCAAGAGCTGCCCGTCCTCGCCGAACCGGAAGTCCACCGGGCCGTTGACCGTGGTCTCGTCGAGGAGGTGTTCGTGGAGCGCGACCCGGTAGTTGCGCACGAGGCGGTCCCGGTCTACGGGGCCCGGGCCCGTCGGGCCGCCGTGGTAGCGGGTCACGAGGTTCGCTGAGAAGCCGTAGGACGTGGCCACCGTCCGGTTGCGGGGGAGGGCGAAGTCCCACACTTCCAGGGTGACGGGCACCGTGACCGGCGCCCGGTCCGTGGCGTGGACCGTGACCTCGCCGGAGTACCGGCCCGCGGGCGCGTCCCGGGGCACGAAGAGGTCCACGAACAGGGCCTGGCTGGTGGCCGGCGGGACGTCGAACGGCGCGCCCACGGCGGGGTGCGCGGGATCGTAGGGGTCGTCCAGGGGGATCAGGGGGTCGGGGTAGCGCCCGGGCAGGCGGCCGTGGGGCTCGGGGATGCCCTCGCAGCGTAGCCGCAGGAAGCACGCCGAGGGGGTCGCGATGTCCACCAGCCACTCCCGGTAGGCGCGGGTGCGGTCCAGGGGGATCACCCCCCCCGCAGGCCCGCGCAGCTCGCCCAGGGTCAGGTCCAGGCCCGTGATGGGCTGCTGCTCGTCACGCACGACGAGCTGGAAGCCCTCCCACTCGCCGCGTGCTGCCTCGAGCGCGGCCTCCCCCGCTGCCCCGGCCGGCCGCTCCGGCAAGACCTTCACCGTGGCGCGCTCCACCCAGACCTGCCAGTCCGCCGCCGCGGCGACCGGCCAGAGCAGTAGCACGAGCGCGGACAGGGGGAGGATGGCGTGGCGCATGGCGATATCCTGGGTGACGGGTGCACGTCCGAGCGTACGCGGGAGTCCCGACCGAGTCAAAAGGAGGGGCGGCCAGGCGCCCCCGACGGAGCCTGGCCGCCCCCTCGCACGTCAGCTCCGGCGGGGTCTGCCGCGGCGAGCTCTGCACCGACGGTCTTGGCCGCCCGGTGTTTCTCGGGAACCTGGGACCGCGGGAGCTGTCTAGATTCTCGACGCGTCCGATACGAGGAGGTGACCGATGCAGTTCTTCTTCCAGGGAGGCATTCCCATGGTGCTCGCGCTGGCTGCGGGGCTGCTCGGCCTGGCCATCGGCCTGGGCCAGCTCGTCCTGCTCCGTCGGTTCGACCTGACGCCCCTCATCGCCTGCAGCACGCTGGCGACGGCGCTCGTCGGGCTGCTCGGCTTCTGCTACGGGCTCTACAGCGGCCTGCAGGGCGTCGTGCACGCCGACCCCTCGTCGCTGGCGATGCCCCTGGCGCGGGGGCTGGCGATGGCCCTGAACAGCCTGACGTTCGCCCTGCTCCTCGCTGGCCTGCAAGCGCTGGTCGGGGGCGTGGTGGTGACGGTCCGGCAACTGCGGTCGATCCGGTCGTCCGGGCCGATCGGTGAGGTGGCGCGATGAGCGGCTTCGGGGAGTTCTTCCTCCAGGGGGGCTTCGCGATGTACCTCGTGACGCTCTTCGGCGTCGGCGGGCTGCTGCTGGCCCTGGTCCAACTGCTCGTCGCCCGGCGGCTGAACCTCGGCGGCTCGGCCGTCGCCATGGTCGCCTTGACCCTGGTCGCGGGAGGTGCGGGGACGTGCTTCGGCTGGACCAGGGTGTTCGCCGCGCTGGCGATGGCCGACCCGGAGCAGAAGCTGCTCCTTGCCGCGGCCGGATTCTCCGAGGGCTTGGTCCCCAGCTCTACGCTCTCGGCTGGGTGCTGCTGCAGCTCCTCCCGTTGGGGATCGGCCTGACGGTCAGGGCCAACGTGCCGGCCGAGCGGCGCTGAGGGAGCCTCGGTCGTCCGAGCCGGGCTCTCTGGGTGTAGGCACGGGACGGCGCTGAGCCCATCGTCACGGCGGGGGTATCCGGCAAGGCGCCGGAGTGGTCGTGTGCCTACGGCTGGGGAGGGAGGGGCGAGACGTCCAGAGCCCGCTTGGGTGGCGAGATCTCGAGGGATTCCCTGAGAGCCAGCGTGGGCGGGTGGATCGTTGGTCTGGAGGAACCGGTCGGGGGGCCGTCTCGCAGGAGGGACCTGGAGCTGGTCGAGGGTGCGTCACAGCCGGGGCCAGGTCTGCTTGCCGGCTCGCTCGGCGACCCTCTGGAGCAGCGGGGCGAGCACTCAGATCTTCACGTGGGCCACGATGCGCAGTGGCAGCCAGTGGTACATCGGCCGGAGCTCGATCTGGGTGGTCTGCGGAGAGCGGCTCGATGGTCTGCACAGCGGCGCTCATGCCATGCGCCCCTGCCCAACGCGTAACCGACTCGACTTCCGTCCGGCGGCGATGTAGACTTTGTTGACATCATGGTGGAGCAGCGACATGCCGGATCCCACCTCCCAAGACGAGCTGCTGTGCTGCATCCGTCGGTCGCTGACCCTCGGAAGGGCACGCCTCACCACCCACTTCCGGATCCGCCTGGCCGAGCGGGGAGCGGGAATGCAGGACGTGCTCCGAGCTGTTAATAAAGGTGGCATCACCGAGGTGCACTGGGAAGAGACCCGGAGTAGCTGGCGATGCACCGTCCAGGGGACTGACTTCGAGGGCGACGAACTCCGGATCGTCTGTGCCGTCCAGGAATTCGAAGAGCTCGTAACCCTGATCACCCTGTGCTGAGCGCCAGGAGGAGCCACATGGCCATCGATTTCTGCTACGAGCCCGGCTGCAACGGCACGCTGAGGCAGAGTGCGGATCAGCCATACCGGTACGAGGACGAAGGGATCCCCGTCATCCTGCTTGGCGTCGCTCGGCTCACCTGCGACACCTGCGGAGCGGAGACGGTGGCGATCCCCCACCTCGCCGAGCTGCACGAGCTGCTCGCCTCGCTCGTCGTCGCCCGCCCCGGTTCTCTCGCCGGCCCCGAGATCCGCTTCCTGCGAAAGCAGATGGGCCTGTCGTCGGCCGCGCTCGCCGAGTTGCTCGGCGTGAGCCGGGAGTGGCTCAGCGCTTGCGAGAACGGCAAGAGTCGGCTCGGCCAGCAGTCCGATTCGCTCCTGCGGGTCCACTACCTGTTGCACTCCGGCGAGCTCTCGCCGCGCCTGGTCAAGATGTCGCTCGACGCTCCCCGCCGGGAGACGCCCCCGCCCCAGCCCTATCAGGTTCCACTGGAGCTGCTGGCCCAGCAGGAGCTGCGCTTCGGCTACACCGGCCACCGCTGACCGCTCGAACTTCATTCCCCCCCAGGGCCGCAGTTAGGCCTGGGCGTCCGCCTGCAGCAACTTGACGACCGTGCGCCGGCCGCGCTGCCGGGCCGGGACCTCGAGCAGGTCGGGGACGGATGTCTTCCCTGCCGCCAGCCCCGGCCTCGTGTCGAGGGCACCCGCCCGGAGGCGCTGCGAGTTCCGGGAGCCCGGAGAGGCCACGGTGGCCGCGGTCGCAGGGACCGATCCCTGGGGATCCTGGAGGCTCTATCGGGGTGTGGGCTGCAACGAGGGGAGGGGGAAGGTGTGGGTTAATGTAGCGGGATTGCCCCGATGTAGGGCAATCGCCCCTGTTAGCCCAATGTTAGGACGAGGGCAGGAAGAGGGCTTCGCAGGCGGGTGCCAGAAAGCGGCTTGTTAGGAATGGGTTAGGAAAAACAAAAAAGGGCTGCAACCTCTCGGCTGCAACCCCTTGATGTTCTTGGTAGCGGGGGCCAGATTCGAACTGACGACCTTCGGGTTATGAGCCCGACGAGCTACCGGACTGCTCCACCCCGCATCACCGCCGTCAGGCTCTCACCTGACGAGGAGGGAACGTACAGGAGGGGGACGGGGTGGTCAAGGAGATTTTTCGGGGGGGAGTGGGGGAGGGGAGAGGGGGTGGGTGTGCGTCTCGGGGTCGACGAGGTCCCCCACGCGTGCTAGGTAGGAGCCATGGAGAGAACCGGCCGCCTGGTCTGCGCCTACACGCCTTGCTGCCTCGAGGGGGCCTCGCCGCCCGGCTGCGAGCCGGCCGCGGAGCCGGTCTGCGGGGCCTGCCGCTTCTTTCACGGGTTCGAGCGGAGCAAGGAGGCCGGGCTCGTGATGGGGCGTTGCCGGCTCGGCGTGCGCCCCCGGCTGTTCGCGTGCGACGAGCAGGGCTGCGCGCAGCACCAGGCGCGCCCCCACGCCCCGGGCGCGACGTCCTCCGCCGCACCGGCGGCCGTCGTGGCCGCGGCCGCGGCCGCAGCGAGCCCGCTCCTGGTGGCCCCTCCCGCAGCCCCCCCGCCGGCTCCCCCGGTCGCCGCCGCCACTCTCGCCCGGCCGGCGGACGACGCCGCGCCCGACGCGGACGCGGACGCGGCGGAGGCCGAGCGGCTCGCCTCCCTGGTGGCCGCCACCGTGCGGCGGGAGCTCGAGCGGGACTGGATCGGCGGAGAGCGCCCCCTGCACCCCCGCTTCGCTGGTGGCCGCTGCCAGCTCGTCACCGAGGCGGGCGTCGTCGCCGAGTTCCCCCTCGCCGCCCTCTTTCGCCGGCTGCGACACCTCAAGGGCACCCTCGCCAACCTGGAGCAGGCCCTCGACGACCAGGACGGCTTCACGAGCGAGGAGCGGGCCGCGCTCACGCGCCACCTGCGGGGGATCGAGGGCAGCTTCACCACCTTCAACCTGCTGTTCGCCGACCGGGAAGACGGCTTCCGGGGCACGGGCCAGCGCTAGACCCCGACCTGCCTGAGACGATGATTCATCTAACCGATATCACCAAGCAATTTGGCACAGAACCCCTCTTCCAGGAGGTCTCCTGGCACATCCGTCCGGGCTCCCGGACCGGCCTCGTCGGCCCCAACGGCGCCGGCAAGACGACGCTACTGCGGCTGATCCTCGGCGAGGAGCTCCCCGATCGGGGAGAGATCCTCCGCCCGAAGGAGCGCACCGTCGGCTACCTGCCCCAGGAGGTGATGCCTGCGGGCGCCAGCCACACGATCCTCGACGAGGCCCTGCTGGCGTTTGCGGACCTGCTGCGCATCGAGGCCGAGCTGCGGACGATCGAGCATCGCATGGAGACGATGCGCCCGGACGATCCCGCCTACCCCGAGACCGCCCGGCGGTACGGCCACCTCCATGCGCTGTACGAGGCCCAGGGCGGCTTCGATACCACCGCCCGCGCCAAGGAGGTGCTCGGCGGGCTCGGCTTCTCCGAGGCCGAGATGGCCCGCCCGCTGACGACGCTGAGCGGCGGCTGGCGCAAGCGCGTGGCCCTCGCCCGGCTCCTGCTGCGCCACCCCGACGTGCTGCTCCTCGACGAGCCCACCAACCACCTCGATCTGGAGTCGGTGGCTTGGCTCGAGGAGTTCCTCACCGCGTACAGCGGCGCGATCGTCCTGGTCTCCCACGACCGCGCCCTGCTCAACAACCTGGCCACCGAGATGGCCGAGCTGCTCGGCGGGCGGCTGACCCTGTACCAGGGCAACTACGACCGGTACCGCGAGCTGCGGGAGCTGCGCCAGAAGCAGGAGGACGCGCAGCAGAAGAACCTCGACCGCAAGATCAACGACACCCTGCGGTTCATCGAGCGTTTCCGCGCCAAGGCCACTAAGGCGCGTCAAGCCCAGGCACGCGCCCGCCGCCTGAAGCGGATGACCGAGGAGGCCGAGGCCGCGTCCCAGGCCGGCACGCCCAAGGAGGCGCGCAGCATCCACTTCCAGTTCCCGCCCGCGCCGCCGAGCGGCAAGGAGGTGATCACCCTCCAGCAGGCCGCCTTCGGCTACCCGGGCTCGGCCCCGCTGTACCGCGACCTGAGCCTGCTGCTGCGCCGGGGCGAGCGGATCGCCCTGGTCGGACCCAACGGCGCGGGCAAGTCGACCCTGCTCAAGCTGCTCGCCGGGCGCCTGAGCCCCACGGGCGGCGCACGCGTCCTCGGGCACAACGTCGTCCCCGGGTACTTCGCCCAGCATCAGATGGAAGTGCTCGACGGCCGCCACACGGTGCAGCAGAGCCTGGAGTCGGTGGCCCGCGGCTCGGCGATGCTCCAGGTGCGGGGGCTGCTCGGCGCGTTCGGCTTCTCGGGCAACGACGTGGACAAGCCGGTCGCGGTCCTCTCGGGCGGCGAGAAGAACCGCCTCGCCCTGGCCCACATCCTCATCGCCCCCCCCAACCTGCTGCTGATGGACGAGCCGACCAACCACCTCGACATCGCCAGCCGCGAGGTCCTCGAGGACGCGCTCAACGATTTCGATGGTACTTTGGTCTTCATCTCCCACGACCGGTACTTCATCAACGAGGTCGCGACGGAGCTGCTCGAGATCGCGCCCGGCGGCCACATCGAGCGCTTCCCCGGCGACTATGACGACTACCTCTGGAAGAAGGCCGAGGAGCAGGGCCGCCTCGTCGAGGCCGGCGGCGCGCCGGCCCAGCAAACGGT
>JAVEVO010000238.1:0-8288 GCA_034005005.1 Myxococcota bacterium | reverse complement strand
GCCGCGGCGACGAGGTGGCCCCGCGGCCGGGGAGGGAAGAGGGATGCGGGCGTCGTGCTCCACATGCACCCACTATAGGGAAGGCCCGGGAGGGGGTAAAGGATCGTCCGCGACCCGTGCCGACCCGGAGCCCGGGCCGGCGCGGGCCGGCCACCGCCGGGCGGCCGTCCCGGCGGGTCGAGCGCCCGGCCTGGTCCGCGCGTGCGGGGGCTGGACCCGGCGGCCCGTCCCGCAGTACCCTGAGGCGACCGGCCTCGCCAGGCCGCTCGTCACGGAGGGAACCATGGGTCATGGCCGCGCTCCCCGCCGGCCGGGGCACTTCTCGCTCCTCCCGCTGCTGCTCGGTGGCCTGCTGCTGACCGCGCGGCCCGCCGCGGGCTTCGAGGGCTCCGCCTCCTGGACCTTCGTCTCGGATTACCTCTGGCGAGGGTCGCTGCAGTACCTCGACGTGGGCCAGCCCTCGGGGCAGACCGACCTCTGGTTCGGGCAGGCCCTGGGGCCCGGCACCCTCGGCCTCGACCTGTGGTCCTCCCGTCCCCTCTCCCACCTCACCGAGGTGCACCGCCAGATCGGCAACGCGCTCGAGCTGATCCCGACCCTCGACTACACGGTCCCGCTGATCGAGGAGGTGCTCGAGCTCACCGTCGGCTTCACCCTGTACACCTGGCCCCGGGCCGAGCAGCCCGAGGTCACCGAGGAGGCCGAGGCCGTGGTGTTCTGCGGCGAGGAGCTGAACCTCGGCGCGGCCTACGCCACGGACTGGGTCGACCTCGAGGCCAAGCTCGCGGTGGACTTCCGCCTGCTGCAGGGGGCCTACCTCGAGCTGCAGCTCTCCCACGGCTTCGAGCTGAGCGAGCGGCTCTCGGTGACCCCGGGCCTGCTCCTCGGCGGGGGGCACTACCTGCTCGACGAGCTGGACCCCTGGCTGCGGGAGGTCACCCCCTCCGTCGCCCTGGAGTTCGCCCCGGTCGAGGGCGTGCTCCTCGGGCTGGCGGCCGGCTGGACCTTCGGCGATCCCCTGGGCCAGGACTCGACGGAGTCCTTCGTCTCGCAACGGGCGTGGGGCTCCTGCGTGGCCGGGGTCGAGTTCTGAGCCGCCCGGGCCGCGGCCCGACGGTTTGACACCCCTGGTCACCGCTGCTATTGCTCTGCCGACTCCGGCCGGCCGTCACCACGAGGAGGAGCCGTGTTCTCCGTCACCCCGCGTCGAGCCTTGCCCTGGTTGCTGCTGGCGCTCGGCCTCGGGCCGCTCGGCTGCGGCGACGGCTGCTCCGGTTGCCCCGGCGCGGCGCCCCCGGTCGACCACCAGGCCGTGCTCCTCGCCCGGGTGCCCGCCGATGCGCTCGCGGTGGCGCTGGTGCCCCGCACCGACCACCTCGCCGCGCAGCTCCAGGAGCTGTACCTGCGGCTGCAGCCCCGCTTCCCCGATCTGGCGAAGCTGGCCGACGACCTGCGGCGGCGCCTCGGCTTCGACCTGCGGGACGCGGCGACCCTGGAGCCCCTCGGGCTCGAGCCGACGGGCGCCCTGCTCGTCGCGGCGCATCGGGACTGGCTGCTGCTCGGGATGAGCGTCGACGATCGGGACCGCTTCGAGGACTTCCTCCGGCGGCGGTTCGAGACCGAGCAGCCGGGGCAGCTCGAGCTGCGGCGGGTCCCCCTGGGTGAGCGGCAGGCGACCCTGGTCGTCCCGCGCACGGGGGAGCCGTCGGCCCCCCTGCTCGGCTTCGTCGAGGACCAGTCCCAGCTCTTCGTCGTCGCGGGCCGCAGCCCACGGGATCTGCCCGTCGACCCCCTCCAGGTGCTCGGCGGGCTGCTGGCCTCGTCCCCGACCGCGGGGCTGGCCGCGCAGCCGCAGTTTTCCCGCTTGCGGGCCGCCGCCGGCGGCTCGCCGGGCCTGTTGGTCTGGCTGAACACCGTGCCCCTCGCCCAGGAGGCGAGCAGCATCGCGCAGGCCCAGGGCCAGCCCGACGGGGCGCGCCTGCTGCAAGGGCTCGGCGTGGCCCTGCAGGGGCTGGCCATCGGTCTGGACGTCGCGGGCACGGGCCTCACCCTGCGGGGCCAGGGGCTGGTGGAGCCGCAGCAGCACCGGCTGATGCAGGACCACCTGCGGCCGACCCGGCCCGCGCCCGAGCTCACCCGCCGCATCCCCGAGCCGGTCACCCTGCTGGCGCGGGGCAGCTTCAACCCCGGGCTGACGGCCGGGCTCGTCGGCCGCTACCTGCCGGCCGGGTTGCACGCGCAGCTCGGCGGCCTGGCCGGCTCCCTCGAGCAGGACCTCGGGGTGAGCCCGGAGCAGCTCTCCGGGCTGCTCACTGGCAACTTCGCCCTCGCGTTCTACGGCATCGACCTCGCGGCCGGGTTGCCCGACCTGCTGCAGCGCAAGCTGACCTTCAGCCTCAGCGCGGTGGACGCGGCCCTCTACCTGCAGCTCGGGGATCCGGCCACGGCGCGCAGGCTGCTCGGCCTGGCCGCGGGGCTGCTCGTGACGCAGGGGGCGCGGGTCACGACCGTGGGCGCGGCCCCCGAGGTGGAGATCACCACCGTCACCTACGCCGACCGGGTGCAGGGCTCCTGGCTGCTCCACGACGACCTGCTGGTGCTGACCAGCGGCGGCACCCGGGCCCCCCTCGTCCACGCGGCCCTGACCGGGGCCGCCGCCGGGCCGGCCGCGGCTGCTCCCCCGGCCCCCGCTCCGGCCCCCGCTCCGGCCCCCGCTCCGGCCCCCGCTCCGGCCCCCGTCCCGGCCCCCGCCCCGGCGGGCGCGGCCATCCCCTCCCCGGGGCCGGCCGGTCCCCCGCCGACCCTCGGCGGGCTGGTGCTCAGCGTGCCCGCCCTGCTGCGCAACATGCCCTTCATCGGCCTGCTGCTGCCCCAGGTCGGCGCGACCCTCACCACCCTGGACCAGCTCACCCTCGACCTCACCGTGACCCCCGACGGGGTCGGCGGGGAGGTGCGGCTGACCTTCACGGCCCCGCCGCCGGCGGCCAAGAAATGATCGAGATCTCCGGCCTCTCCAAGAGCTACGGGCAGGGGGCGGCCCGCCGGGAGGTCCTCGCGGGCATCGACCTGCAGGTCGCCGGGGGCGAGCTGGTCTCGGTGGAGGGGATCAGCGGCTGCGGCAAGACCACCCTGCTCAACCTCATCGGCGGTCTCGATCGTGACCACACGGGGCGGATCGTCGTCGGCGGGTGCGACCTCGGCACCCTCGACGACCGGGGCCTCGCCCGCTTCCGCAACGAGACCGTCGGGTTCGTCTTCCAGCACTTCTACCTGCTCGACCACATGACCTGCGGCGAGAACGTCCTGCTGCCCTCCTTCTTCGCGGATCGGCCCACGCCGGCAGCCAGCCTGCGTGCCCGGGCCCAGGAGGTGCTCGGCCGGGTCGGCCTCGCCACGCGCATCGACGACCTGCCGACCCGCCTCTCCGGGGGCCAGAAGCAGCGGCTGGCCATCGCCCGGGCCCTCTTCGCCCAGCCCCGGCTGATGCTCTGCGACGAGCCGACGGGCAACCTGGACTCGGCCACCGGCGAGCAGATCCTCGAGCTGTTCCGCACCCTCAACCGGGAGGAGGGGTTGACCCTGGTCATCGTCACCCACGAGCCGCGGGTCAGCGCGGTGGCCCAGCGGGTGATCCGGATGGAGGACGGGAAGATCGTCGCGGGGGCCCGGCCATGAAGCTGCGACCCCTCGGCCGGCTCGTCCGGCAGAACCTGCGGCGCAACCTCGCCAGCCTGCTGTTGTCCTCCCTGGGGATCCTCGTCGGCATCGCCGCGCTCGTCTTCTTCCTCGCGCTCGGCGAGGGGATGAAGCAGATCGTCCTGCAGCGGATCTTCGTGGTCGACTACCTCGAAGTAGTACCAAAGAGCTACGATGTCGGGGTGCTCCGGCTCCAGGGGATCTCGGGCCTCTCCCGCGCCCTGGACGACGAGGCCCTGCCCCGGCTGCAGCGCATCCCCGGGGTGAAGGCGGTCTACCCGAAGCTGCGCTTCGCGTTCAAATCCATGGGCTGGGTCGCGGAGGAGCTCATCGGCCGCTCCTTCCAGTTCGAGATCTTCGGCGACGGGATCGATCCGGCCCTGGTGCCCGCGTCGGACCTCGCGCCCGGCGAGACCTTCGCCGACGTGACGCACTGCGGCCCGGACCTGCCCCCCTGCGGTGCGGGCTTCGCCTGCGAGCAGGGGCGCTGCCTCGGGGCGGTCTGCGATCCGGCCCGGCGTCCCGCGAGCTGTCCGCCCCGCAGCTCCTGCCTCGCGGAGAGCGGGCGCTGCGAGCCGGACGTGCCGGCCCTGATCTCCCCGCACCTCGTGGAGCTGTACAACGGCTCCGTGGCGGGCGCCTTCAAGCTGCCCAAGTTCTCCGCGGAGACCCTCGTCGGGCTGCATGGGACCTTGCGGCTCGGCCGCTCGTTCGCCGGCCGGGACGAGGGGCGGGTGCGGGAGCGGGGCGTGCGGGTGGTGGGCGTCTCCCCCGCGGCCATCACCTTCGGCGTCACCCTGCCCATCTCCTACGTCCGGGAGTACAACGGCTGGTACCGCTCGACCGCGGGCGGCGGCTACGACAGCGTGCTGGTCCAGGTGGCCACCAACGATCAGGTGCCCGAGGTCGCCGCGGCCATCGAGGACAAGGAGGGGCGGCACGGCCTCGGCTTCGAGCTGGCCCCCCGCTCCCGGGAGGCCCTGCAGGCCGGGGTCATGATCTCGGTGCTGACCCTCGTGTTCTCCCTGATCTCCTTGCTGATCGTCGGCCTGTCCGCGATCCACATCGCGCACACCTTCTTCATGAACCTCAGCGAGCGGCGGTCCGAGATCGGCCTGCTGCGGGCCCTGGGCGCGACCCGGCGGGACGTGCGGGCGATGGTCCTGCTCGAGTCCACCGCGGTCGGGCTGGGCGGGGGCCTCGGCGGCTGGGGGCTGGGCGTGCTCGCCACCCGCCTCGCCGACCTGCTGTCGGCGAGCTACCTTCCTGATTTTCCATATAAACCAGAGACTTACTTCCAGCTTGCGCCGGCGCAGCTCGGGATCGCCCTGGCCGTGGCGATCCTCTTCTGCCTGCTCGGCGCCTGGCTGCCCGCGAGCCGGGCCGCGGGAGTCGATCCGGCCGTGTCCCTGACCGGGAGGTAGGGCGTCGCGGTAGGCACCGGCGGCGGCTCGCCGGTGCAGGGGCTCCGGGCCGATCCCCGGAGCAGAGACGGGAAAGGAGCGTAGCATGGGCAAGCAGGCCGTCATCGAGACCGACAAGGGCACGATCACCATCGAGCTGTACGCGGACAAGGCGCCGGTCGCCGTGGGCAACTTCCAGCGGCTAGCCAACCGGGGCTTCTACAACGGGCTGACCTTCCACCGGGTCATCCCCAACTTCATGATCCAGGGCGGCTGCCCCAAGGGCGACGGCACGGGTGGCCCGGGCTACACCATCAAGTGCGAGACCAAGGGCAACCCCCACAAGCACCTGCGCGGCAGCCTCTCCATGGCCCACGCGGGCAAGGACACGGGCGGCAGCCAGTTCTTCATCTGCCACAAGGCCCAGCCGCACCTCGACGGGGTGCACACGGTCTTCGGCAAGGTGATCTCGGGGATCGAGGTGGTCGACCAGATCCAGGTGGGTGACAAGATGGTCTCGGTGGTCGTCCAGGACGCCTGAGCCGCTCTCAGCCCTTGACGATCTCGCCGAAGGCCCCGAACAGCTTGGCCTCGAGGGCCGCGTCCAGCACCTCGTAGGCGTGCTTGGCCGCCGAGCGGGCCACCAGCACCCGGTGGGCCGTGTGGACGCCGCTGGTGGGGAAGACGTGGTCCTCGCTGCTGGTGAGCGCGGCGTCGACCCCCTCGGCGATGAGGGTCTCCCGCACCAGGTTGGCCTCCAGGACCTCCGTCGAGGCGTAGACGGGCACGAGCTCCTCCTCGGGCGGCAACTGCGCCACGAGGTCGACCCCGCAAGCGTCGCAGCGGGTGATCTGGGGCTGGTACTCGGATCGGCACTCGGGGCAGTATCCCATGGTCTTCCTCCTCCACGCGGGCGCTCCCGCGGGCCAGACGCCCCTCGAGTGTACGGGCATCGGCGCTGGAGGACAACCGGGTCGGCAACCAGGGGGTTGTCCTGGGCGCCCGGCTCGGTCTAGGATGCCCCCGAGCACTGGACGAGGTCTGCGCATGCCCCGGCGAATCTCCCTCCTCTCCCTCCTAGCCCTCGCCGCCGTCCTCTTTGGGAGCGGCTGTCCGGGCCAGCCCGCCGGTCCTCCGGACGCGGGCCCCCCCAAGGTCGTCCTGCCCCCGCCCCCCGATCCGCAGATGGAGCTGGCGGCCCTCATCGACGAGGTGAAGCGGCAGCTCCCGGGCGCGACCGTCGAGCAGCTCCAGGCGCTCGACGCCAAGCTCTACGACAAGCTGCGGGCCCTCGACCCCGGCTCCTTGCAGGTCCAGCGGGCCGGGGAGCTGCGGGGCGAGATCAAGGCCCAGCTCGTGCCGGCCCACCTGGCCATGGCCGAGGCCTCCTTCAAGGCGGGCCGCTATGACGACGCCGCGCGCCAGGTCGGCCTGGTGCCCGACGTCGCCTCCCCCGATGTGGTGGCCCGCAAGAAGGCCATCACCGCGAAGCTCCCCGGCATCCTCGCCCGGCGGGCCGCCTGCGCCAAGACCGCCTCCATGAAGGCCTGTCGCATCCGGGAGGAGCACCCGACCTGGCCGCTGAAGACCTGCCAGGCCCTGGCCGACGAGGCCATCGGCCTGGAGATGACCCCCGAGATGGTCCAGATCTCCTGGGGCAACCCCTCCGCGATCGAGCCCGGCGCCGGCGAGAAGGGCGAGATCACCCGCACCTGGCGCTGGCCCAACGGTGGCTTCGTCGTCTTCACCGGCCGGGACGAGGCCTCGTTGAAGGTGACGGCGGTGTCCAACTAGGGGGCTTTCTGCCCCGAAATCGGGGTCTGCGGCAGGGTCGACTGCAGACTTTGCGCAGACTCAATCCAGGCCCTTTCGGTCCAGTGTCTCCGGGTCCCACTCTCCTTGATAGTGCTTTCGTCCCACATCGGTCAGCCCGCTCAACCCTCGGTGACCGACCCACTGCTCGACGATGGCCGCGGGGTACCCGTACTGGAGCGCCAAGGTCAAGAAGGTCGAGCGCCAGCGCCGCCAGGGGATGGTCTCGGGGACTCCGGCCGCGGTCTGCGCGTCGCGGACCACGGACTGCAGACCGCCGTCGGAGAGCCAGGCGCCGGGGACCCGGCCGTCCGTCTCGCCCAGGAGCCAGGTTACACCCAGGCGCGCGGCCTCCTGCACGGCCTCGGCGAGCTCGTCGCGGACCTGCCACCCGAGCGGGACGACCCGGGTGGAGTTGTACTTGGGCGGCCGGACCAGGTCGCCACCACGGGCCTTCTGGAGCTGGCGGCGGATCTGGAGCAGGCCGCGGTCGAGGTCCAGGTCGCCGGGCTGCACGCCCCGCGCCTCGGAGATCCGGAGCCCGCACCAACCGCACAACCTCAGCATCCAGCGGTAGCGCCGGCGGGCGCGGGTCGTCGGTTCTGGGAGCTGTTCCAGGGTCGCCTGCCGCTGCGCCCGCGTGAGGGTGACCGGTGGTGGCCGTGGCGGATCCGCAGCGTCGGCCCGGTAGACGCCCCGTGGTCGGCTGCAGGGGTTCTGCTGGATCAAGCCTTCCCGCGCCGCGTAGCTGAGGCAGGCGGAGAGCGCGGTCAGCGGCCGGCGTGGATCGTGCCCCTTGGCGACGATGAAGCTGCGCAGGAAGTCGACCTGCGACGGGGTGATCTGGTCGAGGGGCAGGTCGCCCAGCGCGGTGGGCAGCACCGTGGCTCGCAAGGCGGATTCGTAGGTGGAGATGGTCCCCGGTGCGGCCCTACTGGTGGGGAGCCAGTGCAAGAAGGCCTCGACGAAATTCCTCAAGCTCGGCCGCGGTCCAGCACCCCTGGTCGGGCTCGGCTCGGGGAGGCTCCAGCCGGCGGCCTCGAGCCGTGATCGGACCCTCTGCGCCTCCCGGTCCGCGTCGATCTCCCGCCGGCGCTGGTCCGCCCAGGCGTCGAGTGGACCCGGCGCCTCGCCGAAGCGCTCCTCGCTGGCGATCCGGCCGTCCGGGGTCGTCCAGCGGACCTGGACCCGGTAGCGCCCCCGCTTGTCGTCCCACCTGGCCTTGCTGCGCGCTCGCATGGGCATCCTCCGCGGCGGCCCATCGGGCAAGGGTAGCCCGCAAGACGCGCCACTGTCTACCGACTCGCCTGGCCGGCAGCCGGCCTGCCCTGCAGAGGGTCCGGACCGTCGAGGGCGAGACACGCAGGATGACGGCCA
>JAVEVO010000061.1:0-39510 GCA_034005005.1 Myxococcota bacterium | reverse complement strand
GGATGGCCTGATGTGCGCGGTGGCCGGCGACTGCACCAGCGGCGTCTGCACCGAGGGCGTCTGCCAGGTCCCCTCCTGCGACGACGCGGTGAAGAACGGCACCGAGACCGACGTCAACTGCGGTGGCTCTTGCCCCGTGTGCGCGGACGGCAAGACCTGCCAGAAGCCCGAGGACTGCAACAGCGGGGTCTGCACCGGCGGCCGCTGCCAGGTCCCCAAGTGCGACGACAACAAGAAGAACGGCACCGAGAGCGCGGTGGACTGCGGCGGTGACACCTGCTCCGCGTGCGCAGACTTCAAGACCTGCAACGCCGCCACCGACTGCATCAGCAAGGTCTGCACCGACAAGCTCTGCCAGGCCGCGACCTGCACCGACGTGGTCAAGAACGGCCTCGAGTCCGACGTCGACTGCGGCGGCCCCTGCGACCCCTGCGCGGACGACAAGGGCTGCGGCAAGGCGGCCGATTGCAAGAGCGGCGTCTGCCTCAACAACGTCTGCCAGAAGCCCTCCTGCGAGGACAGCGTCAAGAACGGCCTCGAGACCGACGTCAACTGCGGCGGCGGCACCTGCCCGCCCTGCGCGGACTTCAAGGCCTGCGGCAAGCCCGAGGACTGCGTCAGCGGCGTCTGCACCGCGGGCGTCTGCCAGGTCCCCAAGTGCGACGACGGCGTGCAGAACGGTCGGGAGTCCGACGAGGACTGCGGTCAGGTCTGTGAGCCCTGCGGCACCGGCGAGGCCTGCCTCGAGCCCGCGGACTGCGAGAGCAGCGTCTGCACCGGCAACGTCTGCAAGGCCCCGATCTGCCCCGATGGCGTGAAGAACGGCACCGAGACCGACGTCGACTGCGGCGGCAGCGATACCTGCGCCACGGATTGCGCGGACGGCAAGCGCTGCGCGCTCAACACCGACTGCGTCAACAACGCCTGCATCGGCGGCGTCTGCGTCGCGCCGGGCGGGACCTGCACCAGCGGCGCCATGGACGGCGACGAGACCGCGGTGGACTGCGGCGGCTCTTGCAAGCCCTGCGCGGACGGCCTGGCCTGCGCCAAGAACGCCGACTGCGTCAGCCTCGTCTGCACCGGCAACAAGTGCGCGGTGCCCACCTGCGACGACGGCGTGAAGAACGGCACCGAGACCGACGTCAACTGCGGCGGCGGCGGCTGCAGCCCCTGCGCGACCGGCAAGATGTGCGTGGCGGGCTCCGACTGCGCCACGGGCGTCTGCGTGGGCAACCGCTGCCAGGGTGCGGCCTGCAACGACACGATCAAGAACGGCGACGAGACGGCCATCGACTGCGGCGGGTCCTGCAAGCCTTGCGGCAACGGCGTTGCGTGCGTCAAGCCCGCGGACTGCCAGAGCGGGGTCTGCACCAGCAACGTCTGCGCGGTGCCGACCTGCACCGACAACGTCCTCAACGGCAACGAGACCGACAAGGACTGCGGCGGTGGGTGCCCCAGTGCGTGCAACGACGGTCTGCTCTGCAAGGCCTCCACCGACTGCAAGAGCCTCGTCTGCTCCTCCGGTCGCTGCGCGGCGCCCCGCTGCAACGACAACGTGAAGAACGGCAACGAGACCGACAAGGACTGCGGCGGGAGCTGCAGCAAGTGCGCGGACACCAAGAGCTGCCTGGTGGCCGCGGACTGCACCAGCGGCGTGTGCACGGGCAACGTCTGCCGCGCCCCGCTCTGCAACGACAACGTGAAGAACGGTGTCGAGACCGACAAGGACTGCGGCGGCGGCACCTGCTCGGCCTGTGCGGACGGCAAGACCTGCGCGGCCAACCGGGACTGCGCCTCGGGCGTCTGCTCCGGCGGGCTCTGCCGGACCGCTTCCTGCAGCGACACCGTCAAGAACGGCACCGAGACCGACGTCGACTGCGGCGGTACCTGCCCCGCGGACTGCGGCACGGGCAAGATGTGCTCCTCGGCCGCGGACTGCATCAGCAAGGTCTGCACCAGCGGCAAATGCGTCGCGCCGACCTGCAGCGACCGGGTGCAGAACGGCACCGAGAGCGACGTCGACTGCAGCGGCGGGTGCACCAAGTGCGCCAACGGCAAGAAGTGCGTCGTCGGCGCGGACTGCACCAGCGGCCGCTGTGCCAACGGGACCTGCGCACCGGCCTGGATCATCGCGCTCAACGGCGGGGCCCGGGAGTACAGCGACGGCTCCTACGCCACGTCTTGCTACCGCTACAAGAACCCCGCGGACCCGGCCTACCAGTACTCGGGCGCCACGGGTACCGGGCTGTACCGGATCTTGCCGAAGACCACCGTCGTGACCGTCTGGTGCGACATGGACACCGATGGCGGCGGCTACACCTTCTACAAGGTCCACACCTCGAGCTACACCGCGACCCAGGCCCAGTCCTATTGCGCCGGGCTGGGCATGCACCTGTTCATCCCCCGTACCCAGGCGCACCTGCGATCGGCCTACAGTGTCTCGACCCACACGGGTCGTGGTGGCAACTGCGGCTGTGCACGCAGCGGCGACAACTCCTACCTGCGGATCATGGCCATCCACCCGAAGTGGAACGGTGCCCGTTGCGTCAACGCCGGGCTGTACAAAGACTCGCCCTTCTGTGACTGGAAGGCGGCCGACAACGGCCGGTTCTGGGTCACCGATCGGCGCAACATCACCGAGCCCAACGGGGACAACTACATCACCGCGTCGATGTACTACGGGTTCAACGCCAGCGGGGACATCACCTGGTACAACGACATCAGCAACCCTGGCTATAACTCGCCCTTCTTCATCTGCGACACCAGGGACAAGCCTTAGCCAGCTCTGGTTCTCGAGCGCCGGGCGGGTCCCTCCCGCCCGGCGCCCCTCCTCTTCCGTCCGCACCCACCGACACCCTCTCGATCCCCCAGCAGGGGAGACCCCTGCGCGCCGCCAGCGAGGTGTCCGGGGGGGGCGAGTGTCCGGGGGAGGGGAGCGGGACGAAGCCGAAGAATTCCCTCGCAGAGCCGCAGAGCCGCAGAGGGAAAAAGATGAGCAAGGGACCGAAAGAAAACGAGATCTCCGGCGAGGTCGTGGACGCTGCTCTCCACGTCCACAAGGCTCTGGGACCCGGACTGCTGGAGTCCGTCTACGAAACCGTGCTGGCCTACGAACTGGCCCAGCGCGGGCATCAGGTCGAGCGCCAGGTACCTATCTCCATCTGCTACGAGAACCTGGTGTTCGACGCGGGCTTCAAGGCCGACCTGTTGGTCGACGGCCTTGTGCTCGTCGAGTTGAAATCCGTGGAGAATCTGGCTCCTGTCCACAAGAAGCAGACACTCACCTACGTCCGCCTGGCCAACAAGCGGCTCGGTCTATTGCTCAACTTCGGCGCTGCCCGGATGATCGACGGCATCAGCACGTCGTGCATGGCCTGCCTGACGACGGGTAGGAGGCCCGTGCCGCGCCTCTGCGGCTCGGCGAGAGATATCTTCCTGTAAAACCAGCAAATGCCGGGCAGGAGAGGTCCGTTACCTCACGGGTATGGATCGACAGTTCCGCCCCGCTGTACTAGTACCCCGTCACAGGGATTTTGACTGGTTGCCTGCTGCCGGGTGGGTGCCGGCCTCCGCGCCGGCACCAGCCTCCTCCCCCTGCAGATCCTGGCCCTGGCGGGCAGAGGAGCAAAGCGACCGGCGCGGAGGCCGGTCGCCACCCTGCGGAGGCCGGTCGCCACCAACCACCCTCTGTCTGCCAACCGGTCATCTTCGCTGTGTCGAGGTACTAGGGCCAGGCAGGGGCCTCGATCCCAGCTCGGTGATCCCGCTGGCGGGGGATGGCGGGGCTGGTTCGTAGGTGCTACGAAGTCAGCTGTCTGCGAATATTCTGTGACTTTCGTCCGTGATGCGTGAGCAGCTCAGGTCGCGGGCAGGTAGGGCGCGACCAGGGCGGCGAGCTGCGCCGGCGGCAGGGCGCCGACGGCTTGCTGCACGGGGCGACCGCCGACGAAGAGCAGCAGGGTGGGGATCCCCGAGATCCGGTAGCGGCCGGCGAGGGCCTGCTGCTCGTCGGTGTTCACCTTGGCCACGAGCAGCCGACCCGCATGCTGGCTGGCGAAGCGTGCCAGGACCGGAGCCAGGGCGCGGCAGGGCGCGCACCACGGGGCCCAGAAGTCCACGAGCACCGGCAGATCGCTCTCCAGCACCACCTTCTGGAAGGCCTCTTCGCTGGCGATGGCCAGGGGGTGCCCCGGCTCGAGCTCCACCTTGCAGCCCCCGCAGCGCGGCCCCTGCCCCAGCCGGGCCACGGGCACCCGGTTCAGCGTCCCGCAGCCCTGGCAAGGCAGCACCACCCGTCGGTCAGCCATCACTCCCTCCTGCTCGGCAGTCCTCTGACAGGATAGCAGAGCCCGCGGCGAGGGAGACGTCGCGTCCCGCGCTCCGGGGAACTCCCGCACGGTGCCCGCTCCCCGGCCGCGGTCGATCGCCACCCGGCACGACGGCTGGGGTCCCGCTTGCCCTGTCGGTCCCGCGTTCTTAGAATGACGCCACGTCGGCCGTCGGGGACGGCGCGCTCGTTCACCCCCTGAGGTAGGATTCACACCGTTGGCCAGGCCTCGCACCCCTTCCCGAGAGGCTCGCTGGCAGGCGAGCGTGATCCTCCATGGCTGAGATCCGGACCCTGCTGGCCTCCCCGGAGGCGCGGTACATCCTCCTCGTGGTGGGCCTGTTCATCGTCCCGCGGTTGCTGCAGCGCTGGCGTCTGCCGCGTGCGGTGACCGCCCTCGGCATGGGGGTGCTCGCGGGGCTGGGACTGCACCTGTTTCACGAGGATGCGGTCATCTCCCTGCTGGCGACCTTCGGCATCGTCTCCCTGTTCCTCTTCGCCGGGCTGGAGGTCGAGTTCCCCGAGCTGCGACGCGGCTGGCGGGTGCTCACCGGGCACGTCGCGATCCAGCTCCTCTTGCTATCCGGCGCCTGGCTGCTGGTGAGCTGGGCGTTCGAGCTAGATGCGCGGGTCGCCCTGCTCTTCGCGCTCGCCCTGGTCACGCCCTCCACGGGCTTCATCCTCGACTCCCTGGGGCGCTTCGGTCTCGACGACGACCAGCGCTTCTGGGTGAAGTCCAAGGCCATCGCGACGGAGATCGTCGCCCTGGCCGTGCTGCTGGTCGCGGTGCAGTCGGTGAGCTGGGTGCGGCTGTTGCTCTCCCTGCTGGCCATCGCCGCGATGGTCCTCCTGCTGCCCTCCCTGTTCCGGCTGTTCGTGCGGCGCCTCTTGCCCCTGGCCCCGCGCTCCGAGTTCGCGTTCCTGGTGATCCTCGCCCTGGTCTGCGCGGCCGTGACCCGGGCCCTGGGCGTCTATTATCTGGTGGGCGCCTTCGTGGTCGGCATCGCGGCCCAGTGCTTTCGTCACGCCTTGCCCGCGCCCTCCTTCTCCCAGTTGCTCCACGCGGTCGAGCTCTTCGCGAGCTTCTTCATCCCGTTTTACTTCTTCAAGACGGGGCTGCACCTGCTCCCGGAGAACTTCACCTGGATCTCGGTGCTGCTCGGCGTGGGCTTCGTCGCGATCCTCGTCCCGGTGCGCATCGGGCTGGTGGTGCTGCACCGCACCCGGGCCCTGCGGCGCGGCTGGGCGGTCGCGGCCCGGACCGGCGCGGCCATGGTCCCCACCCTGGTCTTCACCCTGGTCATCGCCGACATCCTCCAGGAGCGCTTCGGCCTCCCCTCGGATCTCTATGGTGCCCTGACCGTCTACGCGCTCGTCAACACGGTGCTGCCCGGCGTCCTCCTGGGCACCCCGACGCCGAGCTACGACGAGCCCGAGGCCGAGCTGTTGTTCGAGGAGGTGGCGGCGGAGGACTCCCTGGTGGAGGGATCCCGCGACTCGGCCGTAGAGGGGGGGCTGACCGAGGGGGCCGCGGCCGTCGGTGGCCCGGCTCCGTCCCCCGCCGCCCCCACGGTTCCCTCCTCCGCGGACGCGCCATAGGGCCCGAACCCTTCCCGGGACAGCAGCAGCAGGTGCCAGCGCTGGGCCGTGTTCTCCAGCCGGTAGTAGTGGACCAGGTAGGGCACCAGCAGCACGAGCAGCAGCAGGGCGAGCAGCAAGGCGGGCAGGCTCGGGGAGAGCTGCAAGAACAGGACGGTGCCGAGGAAGAGCGTGCCGAAGGTCAGGGTCACCCCGAGGTGGACGACCCGCTCCCGGTGGAGGAAGTCGAGCTGCTCGCGGTGATAGCGGGCGAGCGCCGGCGTCCAGGGGTGAACCCGCACGAAATCCTCGTGATCACGCAAGAATCGGGTGACGTTCATCCCCCTCTCGCTCGTCGTGGCGGGTCGTCGCGTGGCGCCCGACCTTCCCCGGGCAGCCAGCACCGCAGCCGGTCGAGCGCGGTCCAGGCGGCGAGCAGCCGCACCTCCCGCCGGGTCCGGCCGAAAAACCCGCAGGTCTCCGCGAAGAGGTCGTCCTCGCTCCCCCAGGCGATGCACACGGTGCCCACCGGCTTGTCCGGGGTGCCGCCGTCGGGCCCCGCGATGCCGGTCAGCGCGACCCCCAGCCGCGCCCGGGAGCGGGCCAAGGCTCCCTGCAGCATCGCCAGCGCCACCGGCTCGCTCACCGCGCCGTAGGCGGCCAGCAAGGCCGGCGCGACGCCGAGCAGCTCGACCTTCGCCTCGTTGCTGTAGGTCACGAACGCGCCCTCGAGCCACGCGGAGGAGCCGGGCGTGTCCGTGAGCAAGGCCGCCACCAGGCCGCCGGTGCAGCTCTCCGCGGTGATCAGGCGTTCGCCCCGGTTGGCCACGAGGCGGCCGACGACCGTGGGCAGGGGGTCGCGGCCGCTGGCGTAGAAGGCCGCCCCGCAGGCCGCGGCCGCGGCCTGGGGCACCGCGGCCAGCTCCGCCGCGGCGCTGGCGTCGCCGCGGACCTGGAGCACGAGCTCGGGGAACTGCTCCGCCGCGGCGAAGGCCAGGGTGGGGAAGCGGGCGCGCAGCCCGGCCAGGGCGTCCTCGGCCGCGGCGCGGGAGAGGCCGAAGCAGCGCAGCAGCAGGCTCGTGCCGGGGGCGTCGAGGTCATCGGCCATCCGTTGCTCTCCTGGGCCGCCCCCGAGAGCCGGGGAGGGGCGCCGCTAGAACTGGTAGCCGAGATCCACGGTCCCGCCCACCTGGACGGCCTGACCATAGTCGGGAATGTCCAGCGTGTAAAAATAGAGCTGGGGTGTGATCGACGCGCGGAAGCGCTTCAGGGGGGACGTCAGGGTGAAGCCGGCGAAGCCGCCGAAGGTCGGCTGGCGGACCTCCTTGGTGTACTCGACGGTCGCGAACCCCGGGTCCGCGGGCTCGTAGCGCTGGGTGGCGTCGATGTACAGGAAGCCCACCCGCCCGCCCAAAAACAGCTCGATGACCGCGTCGGGCCGGTACGCGAGGATCAGCGGGAAGTCGAGCATCGCGCCCCCGTACTGCAGGTCGAAGCCCCCGTCGTCGATGGTCTGGGGGTAGTAGTAGCTCTCGTCGCTGCCGGGGGAGCTCGTGCGCACCTCGGTGACCACCTCGTTGGGCCCGTGGTAGGGGCGGAAGAACCCGTCCAGCCCGACGCCGATCGCTAGGCTCACGGGGTCCTGGCGTTTGTGCTGGTCGAAGAGCTGGAGCATGGTCTCGAGCTTCAGCCCGAGGTTCCAGTCTCCCGCCGGGCTGTACGGGAGCCGTAGCCGGAGGCCGACGTCCAGGTCGTCGCGCACGCCGTAGTGGGCGCTCAGCTCCTGGAGCAGGGCCAGGGACAGCGGCGAGACGCCGTCCTCCTCGGGGTTGGCGTCCTGGGGCCGGGCGTACTCGACGTCGTAGCCCAGGGCCCGGCTCAGCCCCCCGGTCACGCCGAGGCGCAGCTCGCCCTCCTCGAGGGTGTGGGGGCGCACCGACTGGCTGACGGTGATGCACCCGGGCAGCAGCCCGGTGAGGGCGATCAGGACTCCGAGCTCGGCCGTCCGGCGGCCGCGTCGCGGGCTCATGGCCGCCTCCGGCCCCGTCCACGGAGCATCGCCAGGCCCGCCAGGACCAGGACCAGCAGGCCGTCCACGGGCAGCAAGGCGGCCAGCCCGGCCTCCTGGGAGGCCCCGCCCGCGACGACCCGGACCCGGTGCTGCGCGAGGCCCGCGGCACCGGGGATGGCCTGGAGCACGATGTCCCGGTCCATCTGCTCGGGGCGGAGCCGGGCCCGGAGCCGCGTGACGAAGGGGCGGGTCACCGCGTCCCCCCCCTCCAGCAGGATCCCTTGCTCGAGCAGCAAGCCGAAGAGCGGGTCGGGCGCGGGCCCGGCGAACTCCACGGCGAAGGCCGGGCGGCCGTCCGCGGTGCGGGTCTGCGCGAGGAGCTGGTCCCGGTAGTAGCTGTCGAAGTCGTCACCGTCGTAGGTCGGCGGCAACAACATGGGCACCGTGGGGAAGAGGTTCGGCGCGACCTGGTGGCGGGTCGTGCCGATGGTGTACAGCAGCACCTCCACCTCCTCCCGGGTGCTGAGGGAGGAGATGCGCAGGGGGAAGGTCGTCATCAGCCCGGGGAAGCGCATCACCAGCGCCCGCACCGGCTGGGGCGGAGTCGTCTCGCCCTCCCCCTCGGCCCCGCCCTCGCCCTCCCCCTCGCCCCCGACTCCGGCGTCCGGCTGCTCGCCGCCGCCGCCGCTCGCCCCCGGCTCGACCCGGACCGCCACGAAGGAGAAGCCCCGGGCGATGTAGTCCGCGAGGATCGGCTCGGCGTTCGTCGGCAAGGAGTAGCCCTGGGCCGTGAACCAGTCGCCGAGGGCCGCGGGGTCCTGCGCCGCGACGACGTCGATGCGGAACTCCGCGACGACGAAGCTGCGGAAGACGATCACCCCCGCGGGCTCGCTGGTGCTCCCCGCATCGCTCCCCGCCTCCTCGGCGCAGCCGAGGTGGGTCCCGCAGCCGAGGTCGTAGCGCACGAGCTGGGGCGCGGTGACGTCGTCGAGCGCGTTGAAGATCACCGGGTCCGCGGTGCCGACGTCGTTCTCCGTGAGCAGCCCGAGGCTCGGCACCACCCAGGCGAAGGGCTTGCCGTTGCCCGAGTATCCCGTGCGCAGCACCAGCCGGGTCCAGTCGTCGCCGTAGGCGAGGATCGCTTGTTGATCCGCCGTGTTGGCCACGGCCTCGCCCGTGAGCGGCTGGTACATTCCGTCTGCCACCGCGCCCGTCGGCAGCCCGACCAGCAGCAGCAGCAGGGCGAGGGGCGTCCGCGGCCCCCGCCCCCTTCCTGGGTGTCTCATGGGGTGTCCTCCCGTGCGTCTCGTCGCCATCCTGGCCTCCTCCGGCGGGCGAGTCAAGCCGCACCTTCCCCGGAGTCGGGCGGCCCACCTGCTCGGGCGGGCCGATCCGGACTTTTTGGCTGCCCAGGGGTGGCGCCCGGCCGCGGCATTCGCTATATCCTCTGGGTGAACACGCAAGAGGGACGGGTCATGAAGAAGTCGAGTCATCTGCTACCGTACATCGGCCGCTACTGCCTGCTGCTGCCCCTCCTCCTCGGCCTGGCCGCCTGCGCCAGCGAGTCGGACGAGGTCACGGGCGCCTGGGTCGAAGAGTACGGCGATCCGCCCCGGTTCCTCGACCCCGTCGCGGAGCCCGAGAGCAGCAAGGAGGACGGCATCGGCGTCGCGGGGCCGAAGACGTCCTGGGATTCCAGCGACTACGCGGTCTGGACCCCGACCCAGCTCTGGACCAAGGTCACCCCGGAGGCCGGCCTCGCCTGGCCGGCGAACTCGGGCCTCACCTGGGAGGGCAAGTACTCGGCGTGGGTCGCCAGCCTCGAGAAGATCCCCGCGGTCAACGGCTACACGACCTTCCAGCTCACCAACCCCCAGGGCAAGACCCTGCCGGCCCCGGCCCTGGAGTGCGCCGAGGTGGCGATCTTCCTGCGGGCCACCTTCGCCGCCTGGTACCGGCTGCCCTTCTTCATGGAGGCCCGGGACGCCCGGGGCCGGCTCTTCCTCGGCCACTTCGGCTTCCGCCGGGCCGACGGCACGATCTACGCCAGCTCCCCCAAGTACAAGACCCTCTACAAGGACTACACCGCCACCTGGCGCGCAGGGCAGGCCTGGCCCAGCGACACCCGGCTCGCGTCCCGGGGCCTGTACGGCGGCGGGGACGAGATGACCTTCCTCCCCGACGTCAACGGCAAGCCCGCGCTGGCCGGCGCCTACTTCGACCAGCTCTTCCTCGACAAGCGCGTCGGCCACTACCTGCTGAGCGCGCTCGGCTGGTTCGGGTCCATGCACCTCGCGGACTCGGCCAACATGTACCACCTCAAGCCCGAGGCCATGCGCGCCGGCGACGTCCTGCTGGAGCGCTTCCAGAGCAGCGGGATCGGCCACACCATCCCCGTGATGCGCGTCAAGCTCCTGGAGAGCCAGCGCCGTGAGGTGGCCATCGCCACCGGCTCCATGCCCCGTCGTCAGCCGGTCTGGGAGGAGGGTAACGGGGTGACCTACTACTTCACCAACGCGATGATGGGTGGCCCCGGCACCAACGGCGACGGTGAGGCCTATGCCGCGCTCGGCGGCGGGCTGCGGCGCTGGCGCACGCCGCTGAACACGGGCGCGGGCACCTACCGCAACAGCGTCCTCGAGGTCGACCAGAATAGCTGGATCAACAGCACCAACCTCGAGGCCATCGCGGCCCGTTGCGCCCAGTTCGAGGAGCTCCTCGGCGAGATGTCCCCCGCGACCAAGCGCGACCTGGCCCTCGGCCGGATCTCCGTGGCCCGGGAGGCGCTCGTCCAGCACCCCTCGTCCTGTACCTCGCGCACCCGCCGGGAGGACGCCTTCAAGGACCTCTACCGGGTGATGAGCGAGGATTTCGGCATGAGCAAGGCCCAGGTCGACAGCCGCTACCGCATCTTCGCCGACTACGTCCTGGCCGAGCTCGAGTACAACAAGTCCCGCTCCTGCTGCTGGAACTCCACGACGCCGGCCATGTACGACATCATCATGCTCTTCAACGAGGATCTGCAGCAGCAGGCCGAGGCGCAGGGCCAGTGCGTCGAGCCCGTGGTCTTCATGGGGCGGGACCGGGGCACGGGCGGCGACGGCTTCCAGCTCTTCCAGAACTATGCCGTGCAGCTCGGCCGGGGGAGCGAGTGGGTCGCCTGGTCCATCGACGAGCCCTGCCCGCAGGCCCAGGTCGTGGACGACATCGAGGTCGCGCACGAGTGGGCGCCCTGGTGCGAGCTGTCCCCGCGTCCCGGCGAGGGGGGGGCGAGCGCGGGCTGCGGCGCCGCCAACGGCGCGCTCGAGACCGCGGCGGCCTTGACCCTGGGCACGGCGGTCACCGGTCGGGTGTGCGCGGGTGAGGAGCGCTGGTACTCCTTCAGCCTGGCCGCTCCCGGCCAGGCCAAGGTCGTCCTGCGCTTCTCCCACGCCGAGGGCGACCTCGATCTGGTGCTCGCGGACGGCCAGGGCCGCGAGCTCGGGACCAGCCAGGGGACCGCGGACGTCGAGAGCATCCAGCTCGACCTGGCCGCCGGGTCCTACCGGGTGCGGGTCTATGGCTACAGCTCGGCCGAGGCCGATTTCAGCCTGACCGTCACCAACTGAGCCCGAGGGGGGCTCCGTTCACAATCTCCGGATCAGGCGGCCCGGCCGTGCGCCGGGTGCAGCCGGGCCTCTTGGGCAGCGGGTGATCCCCGTCGGACCGGACTCTCCTGAGCAGGAGAGCCCTCCTGCCGCGGACGGGGAATGGCAGTGGACCTCCAAGCCAAGAAGACGGCCGTCGCCACCCTCAGCGTCGTCTCCAACACCCTGCTCGTCGTGGGCAAGGTCACCATCGGCTTGCTCATCGGCTCCGTGTCGGTGGTCTCCGAGGCGATCCACTCCGGCATCGATCTGATCGCCGCGGCCATCGCCCTGTTCGCGGTGCGCCGGGCTGCCCGGCCGGCCGACGCGGGCCACCACTTCGGCCACGGCAAGCTGGAGAACCTCTCCGGGACCATCGAGGCCTTGCTGATCTTCGCGGCCGCGGGCTGGATCCTCTGGGAGGCCGTCGGCAAGCTGCGGCACCCCGCCCCCCTCGCGGAGGTCGGGTGGGGGGTCGGGGTCATGGCCGTGTCGGCCGTGCTCAACTGGATCGTCTCCGGGCTCCTCTTCCGGGTCGGCAAGGAGGCGGACTCGGTGGCCCTGCAGGCCGACGGTTGGCACCTACGTACCGATGTCTACACTTCTGCTGGTGTCATGGTTGGTCTTGCGGCCATCTGGATGGGAGGAAAGTTCTTTCCTGGCGTCGACCTGGCATGGCTCGACCCCGTGGCCGCGATCCTCGTCGCGATCCTGATCCTCGTGACCGCGTGCCGGCTGACCGCGCAGAGCGCGCGCGACCTGCTCGACGCGAGCCTGCCAGCGGCCGAGCAAGGCTGGCTGACCGACTACCTCGCCGGCCTCGGGGACGAGGTGCAGGGGCACCACAAGGTCCGCACGCGCAAGGCCGGCAGCACCCGCTTCTTCGAGTTCCACCTGCAGGTCGCGCCGCAGATGACCGTGCGGCGCTCCCATGCCCTGGCGCACGAGGTCGCGGACGGCATCACCGCCCGGTTCCCCGGCAGCAGCGTCACCGTCCACATCGAGCCGAGCGACGAGGGGGACTAGCGGCCCTGCTCCAGCCAGGCTGCGTAGTCCGCGAGCAACGCCTTGTAGATCAGAGCGCCGAGCACCTCCGAGCCCTTGCCGGTGAAGTGCACCAGATCGCCCCAGCCGAGGCGGGGGGTGGCCTGGAACCAGCGCCCCATGGAGCCCTCGCCCCCCATGGCCGCGTAGAGGTCGAAGAAGGAGCAGCCCTGCGCGAACGCGGCCGCCCGCTGGGCGGTGACCGTCTCCTTGACGGCCGGCGCGGTGACGATCTTGCCGCGGACCCGCACCCCGTGGTCCGTGGCCGAGAGGATCAGGCAGGAGGCCTCGGGGCGTCCGGCCCGCAGCCGGCCGATGACCTCCTCGAACTGCCGCTGGAACTCGGCGATGGGCGGGCGGGTGTCCGACTCGATCTCGTTGTCGCCCATCAGCAGCACGAGCAGGTCGGGGTTGCGACGCGCGATCTGGCCGGCCCAGTGTGCGGGATCGAAGTTCAGCAGGCGGTTCGCCCGGGCGCCGATGAGCATCGCGGTGTCCACCACCACTCCCGGACCGGCGGTCTCGAGCACGGCCCCGTACAGCAGGGACCGGCCGAGCGCGGCGTGGACCTGGAGCTGGTGCGGGCCCTCGTCCAGCATCAAGGTGAACACCCGGTCCGCCACCACGTCGGCCCGGGTGGAGAAGCGGCGGGGGCTGCCGCCGTCGACGAGCACCTCGACCTCGCCGCCCCGGGGCCACTCCTGGTACCAGAGCTCGAAGCGGGCCAGGGAGCGGCCGAGCGGGCCCTCCTCCAGGGTGCCGAAGGTGGCCCGGGAGTGCCCCTGGCTGGTGGCGATCACCCCGGCCAGGCCGTAGCGGCCATCGCTCCGGCCGCGGTGGGTCACCGCCTGCGCGAGCCAGGGGTCGCCCGTGCGCTCCCAGCGGACGTCCTGGTGGCTCTGGGTCGGCCAGGCCGGCGCGATGGGCACGAAGCCCTTGCCGCCATCGCCGAAGCGCCGCTGCAGCCGGTGGCGCAAGGCGGAGGTGATGCCGTCGTTGCCGAGGGTCGAGGCGCCGTAGACCAGCAGCCGGGCCAGGGCGCCGGGGTGGCCCAGGGAGGCGGCCGCGAGCTGCTGGTGGAAGGTGTGCAGCCCACCGCCAGGGGGGTGCTCGACCCGCTGGGTGATCCCCTCGAGCTCGGCCGGAGACACGGGCGCGGGCACCTGTCCCGCGCTCGGCGGTGAGGCGGGGGGCAGGGGGGAGGCCGGTCCGGCCGGCGGAGCCGTCGCCTGGCCGGATCCGGCGGTGGCGGGCGGCGTGCTCATGGGGGGCTCCACCGCCGGCAGCAGGAGGAGCTGGCTGTCGGTCTCGGGGCGATAGCCGGCCTCGGAGTGGGTCGCCGCGGCCACCGCGGGGGCCTCGAGCCCGACCAGCCGGAGCAAGCCGCCGAAGGGGAGGGGGTCGCCCGGCACCCAGGCCCGGAACCCGGCGAGGGGCGGGGCCAGGTAGGGGAGCAGGGCCAGGCCCAGGACCGTGCCGAGCACCTGGAGGGTGGCCCGGACCCCGGCGGGCCGGGGGGGCGGCGGCTCCCGGGAGAGGTCCTCGACGTGTCGTTCTCCTAGCTTCCGCACCCGCTCGCTCCGTGTCAGAACTGGAAGTAGATGAAGGGCACGGGCATGGCCTCGGCCAACTGCAGCAAGGCCGCGCCGATGCCGGCCGCCACCGCGCCCTTGACCGGGGCGGGGAGGCGGACGAACTGCCGCTGCGCCCCCTCGACCCAGCGCGCGGGCGAGAGCTGGATCGCCCAGCCCAGCGCGAACACGACCCACAAGGAGGGGGTGATCTGGCCGAACCCCGGATCCCCGGCGACCAGGCGGCCGAGGACGTCGAGCATCCCGCCGAAGGTCGGGCTGCGGAAGGGGATCCAGGCGCCGGTGACGATCGTCAGGGTGAGCGCGGTGCGCCAGGCGCCGCGCCAGCCGTCGACGCGGCCGGGGCGCTTCCCGCCGGCCCGCTCACGCCGGAGGTGGTTCAGGGAGAGGGCCAGGGCGTAGAAGCCGCCCCAGGCGACGAAGGTCCAGCTCGCGCCGTGCCACAGGCCCATGAGCAGCCAGGTGACGATCAGGTTGCGGTAGGTCGCCAGCCGGGTGCCGCGGGAGCCGCCCAGGGAGATGTACAGGTAGTCACGGATCCAGCGGGAGAGGGTCATGTGCCAGCGCTGCCAGAACTCGGCCACGTTCTGGGACTGGTAGGGGCGCCGGAAGTTCTCGGGCAGCTCGAACCCGAACAGCAGGGCCGAGCCCCGGGCGATGTCGGTGTACGCCGAGAAATCGTAATAGATCTGCAGGGAGTAGGCGAAGATCGCCACCGCCACCTCCCCGGAGGAGTACCAGCTCGGGTTGTCGTAGACCCGGTCCACCAGGTTGACCGCGAGGTAGTCGGCGATGACGACCTTCTTCAGCATCCCCTTGAGGATCAGGAAGAGGGCCCCACCGGCCCGCTCCAGGCTCAGCGCGGGCCGCGTCTCGAGCTGCGGGAGGAACTCCCGGGCCCGGACGATGGGGCCCGCGACGAGCTGGGGGAAGAACGCGACGTACAGAGCGTACTCGAGCAGGTCGCGGCAGGCTCGGATCTCCCGGCGATAGATGTCCAGGGTGTAGCTCATGGAGGCGAACGTGTAGAAGGAGATGCCGGCCGGCAGGAGGATGTCGAAGGACGCGGGCAGGCTGGCGACGTCCAGCCCGAGCAGCCCGGCGAGGTCGCGACCGCTGCGCCAGAAGAAGTTGGCGTACTTGAAATAGCCCAGAAGTCCCAGATTCCCGGCGACGGAGAAGAATAAATAGAGCTTTCGTCTTCGCGGATCGTCCGTGCGGTCGATGAGGCCGCCGCAGAGGTAGTCGAGCAAGGTCGAGCCGGCGATCAGCAGGATGTAGGCCGGGTTCCAGGAGATGTAGAAGAGGTAGGACGCGACGAAGAGCAGCACGACCCGGGCGAGGCGCAGGCGCACGAGCCCCCAGAACAGCAGGAAGACGACGCTGAGGAAGATCAGGTATTCGAGGCTGTTGAAGAGCACCGGGAGACCCTCGGCCCGGGCCGCGGGGAAGGGGAGGCTCCCTCGGACGCAGGGCGGCCGGAAGATAGCAGGAGCCGGGACGCCCTTCAAGAGACGGCTGCGGGGATCCGCCTCCCCCGCTTGACGTCCGCACGTGGCTGGCCTACTCGCGGAGGGGGCGGCCCCGGAGCGGGGCCGGGGCAGGAGACGCGATGGGCCAGCAGACAGAGCAGGGAGCGGGGTGCGGCGGGGCGGGGGGCGGCAAGGAGAGCGTGCTGCTGGACCTCGAGCTCGGCGCGCAGTGGCCCGGCTACGCGTACCTCGACAGCGGCGACGGCCGGCGCCTGGAGCGCTTCGGGACGGTGCTGCTCGATCGCCCGGCGCCCCAGGCCCTCTGGCCGCGGGGCCTCTCGCCGGCCCGCTGGGCCGAGGCCGACGCGCGCTATCTGCGGCGCCCCGACGGCGGCGGGGACTGGATCTTCGCCCAGGGGGAGCTGCCGCCCTGGACCGTCGCCTGGGAGGGGATCCGCTTCGAGGCGAAGCTGACCGGCTTCGGCCACCTCGGGCTCTTCCCGGAGCAGATGCCCAACTGGCAATGGCTCCAGGAGCGCTTCGCCCGCCGCGAGGCCCCCTCGGCCCTGCTCAACCTCTTCGCCTACACCGGCGCCGCGAGCCTCGCGGCCGCCCACGGGGGCGCGGCCGTCACGCACCTGGACGCGGTGAAGGGCGTCGTCCAGTGGGCCTCCGACAACGCCCGCAGCGATCCGGCCGTCGAGGGCCGGGTGCGCTGGATCGTCGACGACGCCAGCCGCTTCGTGGCCCGGGAGCTGCGCCGCGGTCGGCGCTACGACGGGATCGTGCTCGATCCGCCGACCTTCGGGCGGGGGAGCCAGGGGCAGGTCTGGAAGCTGGAGGAGGACCTGGCCCGGCTGCTCGCGGAGTGCTTCCTGCTGCTCTCGGAGGACCCGGAGCTCCTGCTGCTGAGCACGCACACCCCCGGGGTCACGCCCGCGGTGCTGCGCAACCTGCTGCGGCCCCTGCACCAGGCCCGGGGGGGGCTGCTGCAGGCTGGCGAGATGCTGCTGGTCAGCCGTGAGTCCCCCCACGTGCTCCCCTCCGGGGCCTACTGCCGCTGGACCCCCGGGGCCCCATGAGCCGGTCCGGGGAGGGAGAGGGCCCGGCCGCGTCCTCCCGGGAAGGGCGGCCCCACGACGGGTGGCGCGGCACCGCGGGCACCCGGCGGGACTGGGTCCGCAGCCAGCGGCAGGCCCGGGCCCGGCGGCCGGCGCCGGGGGACCCCGGGCAGTTGCCGATCCTCTTCGAGGACAACCACCTCCTGGTGATCGTCAAGCCGGTCGGCCTGCTCAGCCAGGGCGATCGCACCGGCGATCCCTCGGTCCTCGACCTCCTCCGGGAGCACCTGCAGCGCGCCCACCCCCGGGAGGGCAACATCTACCTCGGCCTGGTGCACCGCCTCGACCGGCCGGTCTCCGGGGTGATGGTCGTCGCCAAGACGAGCAAGGCCGCCCGCCGGCTGACCGAGCAGATCCGGGCCCGGACGGTGCAGAAGACCTACCGCGCGGTCGTGGCGGGGCGCCCGGCCGCGGCCGCCGGGGTCCTCCACGACCACCTGCTCAAGCAGGGCCCCGGGCGGCGGGTCGCCCTCCTCGGCGCTCCCACGGAGGAGAGCCGGGAGGCGGAGCTGAGCTACCAGGTCCTCGCCACGGATCGGGGCTGCTCCCTGGTCGAGGTGCGGCTCGTGACCGGGCGGAGTCACCAGATCCGGGCACAGCTCGCGGGGTTGGGCCACCCTCTGCTCGGCGACCTGCGCTACGGCAGCGGGGTGGCGACCGACGCCGCGACCCCGGTCGCCCTGTACGCCTGGCGGCTAGCCTTCCGTCACCCGATCCGCGACGAGGAGCTGAGCTTCGAGGCTCCACCCCCCCCGGGCTGGCCCTGGCCGCCTCCGCCCGGGTGGCGGCCGCGCGAGGTCGCACCGGAGGCCGAGCCCGGCCGCCCCGCGCGCACTCCCGCTCGCCGCGGTCCCGCCGGGCCACCGGATGGGGGCCTCCCCCGCGTGCCCCCGGCCCCGCCCCCGGCCCCGCCCCCGGCATCGGCCCCGGACTCGTCCGTGTCGCCCGTGGCCGGTCCCGAACTGCCCGTCCTGTACTGCGACGGCCACCTGCTGGTGGTGGCCAAGCCCGCGGGACTCCCCGTCCAGCCGACCCTGGACCGGCGGCGGGCGAACCTCCTCGACCTCGCCTCCTCCCAGCTCTCCCGACGCGAGGGCCCTGGCCGCCCGCTGGTGCTCATGACCCGCCTGCCGGTCGGTGCGTCGGGCGCGGTGCTCCTCGCCCGGACCCGGTCCGGCGCACGCTCCCTGGATGCCCAGCTCAAGGCCGGGACCCTGCGCCGGCTCTTCGTGTTGCTGGTGCGGCCCGGGCCGGCGGCCCCGCCGCGGGTGCTCGCGGGCTGGCAAGGTCCGGACGCCGGCTGCCGGTGGGCGGCCGTCGGTCGTGGGCCCGCGGGCAGCCTGCTGCTCTTCGTCGAGCCGGTCGCCGCGACCGCGCGGGCGGTCGAGGAGCTGCTCGTCGCGCAGGGCTGGGAGCTGGCGAGCCTGGCCGGGGAGCCACGCCCGGAGGCCCGCCACCTGCTGCGCCTGCGCTTCTGCAGCCCGGGCGCGGGGGAGGAGGTCGAGGTGGAGGCCCCGCCCCCGCCGGAACTGCTCTCCCTGCTCCCCCCGGACCAGCTCCTGCACTTTCCCTGAACCGCGCCGGCGCGCCGGTGCCGGCCGGGATTCGTCTGGCTTCCCCCCGTGCGCTTGACAGCGGTCCGCGTTCGCCCTATATGTGCCCAGATTCAACCATGCCCAAACAGAGATGGGCAAGAGGCAGCTACCGCGGTAGCTCGAAGGAGAGGACCATGAAGCACTTCACTCTGTTGGCGGGTCTGGCCATGATCCTGGGCTTCGGCCTGATGGCCTGCGAGGACACCACCGAGGCGACCTGCGACCCGGTGTGCGGGGAGAACCAGACCTGCAACACCGAGCTCGACACTCCGGCCTGCGAGTGCAACGTCGGCTTCAAGATGAAGTCCGACAACTCCGGCTGCGTCGCGGAGTGCCCCGCGACCGATCCGTGCGAGGCCAAGTACATCGGCGCCTCCTGTGTCCAGGAGGGCGACGCCGCCCCGACCTGCAAGTGCGACGAGGGCTTCGTCTACCGCGCCACCGATGACAAGTGCGTCTCCTTCAACACCGTGCTCGTCCTCGGCATCGGCGGCTCCAAGGTCGCCTCTGCGACCGAGGGCCCCGATGTGGACGCCATCGGCATCAAGAAGGCCGCGGCGGCCGACACGACCTGGTGCGCGGCCGAGACCGACGTCATGTTCCACGCCGTCAGCCCCGCCCACGCGGACAGCGACGTCGACGCCGCTCACCAGACCAAGGGCGCCGTGGTCGGCGCTCCCAACGGCGACGCCAACACCGCCGCGTCCTACCACTCCCTCGGCCTGCCCAACGGCGAGGACAAGGGCTGGATCTCCTGCAAGTTCGCCACCACCTACATCGTCGCCACCGACACCCTGCAGGTCGCCGAGGTGACCGGTGCCAATGCGGCCACCGAGCCCTTCGACGTGTACGCCTGCTACGATCAGATCGAGGCGACCGCCCTGGCGCCCTGCGTGAAGATCGGCTCCGAGGCCGTCGGCTCCGGCCCCTCGGCCACCACCACCTTCGACTTCGTGGTCCCCGCCACCCTGGCGGAGGAGATCCCGGCCGGTCTGCCCGCGGCCGAGTGATCCCGACCTGAGCTCTGCTCACCGGAGGGCTGGCGGGGCGACCTGCCGGCCCTCCGGCTTTTCTTGGCCTGCTCGCTGCCTCGCACCTTCGTCCCGTTGCACCTCCCCGGCGGGGTGGTACAGTGACTCCATGAAGGTGTTCGCACTCACCGTCGCCGAGGGCGTCGTCCGGGAGCGCTTCTTGACCCCCGAGGGGACCCGGGCGAAGCGCCAGATCCCCGTGGGCGCGTTCTTGCTCGAGCACCCGGCCGGTCGCGTCCTCGTCGACGCGGGCCCGCCCCCGGTCCAGCGGGTCCTGCTGCGGGCCATCCGCTCCGTGCGCGCCGGTCGGTTCTCCGCGTCGAGCCAGGGCCTCCCCCAGCAGCTCGCCCGGCACGGCGTCCCACCCGAGACGATCGCCCACATCGTGCTGACGCACCTGCACTGGGACCACGCCGGCGCCTTGCGGGAGTTCCCGCAGGCCGAGGTCCACGTCGCGGGCGCGGAGCTGGACGCCCTGCTGCACCACGGCGGCTGGCGGCTGCGCTACGCAGGGGTGGCCCTGCCGGCTGCGGACCGGATCCGGCGCGTCGATTTCACCACCGGCCCGGCTTGGGGCCCCTTCGCCCACACCCACGATCTGTTCGGCGACGGCCAGATCCGCCTGGTGCCGACCCCGGGGCACACCCCGGGGCACCTCGCGGTGGTCGTCGCGCCCCCGGGGGAGCCGCCCCTGATCCTCTGCGGTGACGCGTGCTACCTCGCCTCGGCCCTGCGGCGGGGGACCGGCAACGGCAGCACCCTCGGCCGGCCCCAGGACCGCAACGTGGCGGTCGCCGCGGTCACCCAGGCTCGCCTGCGGGAGCTCCTCGAGCTGCACCCCGGCGCCCGCCTGCTGCCCTCCCATGACCCCGAGGTCTGGGCCGAGCTGCCCCGCTGGCCACAACCGCTCCCTGGCCGCGACCCGACCCTGGTCAAGCCGGGCAAACCCTGATCGTCCGCCGCGGCGTGTGCCTCAGAGCAAGAAGGGGATCTGCCCCGGCAGGAGGCTCAACACCGCGTCCAGCTTGCCCGGCTGCTCGCCGTCCATCTCGAGCAGCACGTCCTCCGGGGAGCGCACCTCGATCCGCTTCCCGCTCCCGAGGAAGACCTCCGGCAGCATGAGGTGGTCGCCCTTGTAGATCTTGCCCATGTGGCGGGCCACCTGGAGTCGGGACAGGGGGGCCAGCAGCACCAGATCGAGCAGCCCGTCGTCGGGGCGGGCCTGGGGCGCGATCATCATCCCCCCACCAAAGTACTTTCCGTTGGAGATGGCTAGTAAGAAAGCACCGCCTTCATGGAACGGCTGCCCATCGACGGTCACCGAGAGGACGTGGTTCTTCAGCCCCGCGAGGCAGCGGAGCACTCCGAGCGCGAAGGAGGCCTTGCCTCCCAGGGCCTTGCTCGAGCGGTTCACCGCGTCGACCGTGTCGGCGGAGAAGCCGATGCTGGCCTCGTTCATGAAGAGGCGCGTGACCTCGGCTCCGGTGGGCCCCCGGAACACCGCACAGCCGCAGTCCAGGGCCCGGGGGGTGTCCCGGCGCAGGCGATCGATGAGGCCGTCGAGCCCCTGGCCGGCGATCCCCAGGGTGCGGGCCAGGTCCCCCCCGGTCGCGCTCGGCAGGTAGCCCAGGGCCGAGCCCTCGGCCGTCAGCCCGGTGGGGGACGCGAAGCCGTTGAGCACCTCGTTGAGGGTGCCGTCGCCACCCACCGCGACGATCCGCGTGTAGCCCTGCGCGAGGGCCTCCCGGGCGAGCTGGCCCGCGTGCAAGGCGCCCTCCGTCATCCCCACGCCGAACTCGCCGAGCGCCTGCGCCAGGACCCGCTGACGCTCGGCCCAGCCTTGCCCCGTGCGGCCGTTGGCCGAGCGCGGGTTCACGATGAAGAAGATCCGCTCTGCCATGCTCGCTCCTCCCGGCCCGGGGCCGGTCCTGCCGCGATTCGCCCGGTCAGCGCAGCAAGTTGCGCACCAGGGGCCAGATCCGGTCGAAGCCCGCCGGGCTGGCCGCGCCCGCGAGCAGCTCCTGGCGGGGGCGGCCCAGCAGCAGCCCCTGGCGCACGAGCTGTCGCTGCAGCGGGTGGTCGGCCAGGGCGTGCTCGAGGGCCTGCTGGACCCGCTGGTCGAAGGCCCCCCCGCGGCGTGCCGTGGCCGCGGCCAGCTTGCCGGCGTGATGGCCCAGGCCGATCCCGCAGACGATGCCGCTGCCGCCCCGAGGCTGGACCTGGCCGGCCAGATCGCCGGCGATCAGCAGGCGCGGGAGGGGGACGAGGGGGGTCAGCAGGCCGCCCATGGGGATCCAGGTCTCCGCCTCATAGACGATCTCGGCTCCCTGGAGCCGCGCGTCGAGGAGCGGATGCGCCTGGGTGAAACTGCGCAGCTCGGCCTGCAGCAGGGAGCGCGCCTGCTCCTCGCGGCGAGCTTGCCGGCTGAGCCAGCCGGTGATCAGCAGCTCGGCCTCCTCCTGGCCGCGGGGGAAGAAGCTGCCGACCATCGCCACGCCCGGGGGACCGACGTGGAGGTGGTAGTCGAAGCGGTCCTCGGGCCAGCCGTCCCCGCGCAGCAAGAGCTTGCGCACGGGGAAGTCGATCTCCTGCCGGTCCTGCCCGAGCAAGCTCGCGATCAGCCCGGCATGCCCGTCCGCGGCCACGACGCAGTCGGCCGCGAGGGAGCCGGCCGCCCCGCGCTGGTCCCGCCAGTCCACCGCCTCCACGCCGTCCGCACCGAGGCGCAGCCCGACCGCCTCCGTCTCCAGGAGGAGGCGCGCGCCGGCACGCCGGGCCAGGGCCGCGAGGTCCGTGAGCAGGTCGGGCCAGCAGATGATCCGGTTGGGGTTGGCGATCTCCCGATCGACCCAGCGGCGTCCGGTAGGACTATAGTAACGCCGCTTGCAGACCCGGTGGCGGGTGTGCCGGTCGAAGAAGCCGGGCTCCAGCAGGCCCTCGACCTCGGCGTCGTGGCGCAGCGTCTCGCCCCGTCGTCGCTCGCCCGGGTCCCGGGAGCGCTCCAGCACCAGCACCTCCCGCGCCCCGCCCCGGCAGGCGCCCAGGGCCGCGCCGAGCCCGGCCGGGCCTCCGCCGATGATCACGACCCGGCCTGCCCCGACGCTGCCCATGTCCGGTCTCCTCCGCCCGCTGTCCGACAGTCTCCGGGCCAGCCTACTCCCCCGACGGCCAGGCGGGCAAGGGTGGTCGGCCTGGACCCGGGGGGGGGGCGAGGAGGAGTGGAGTGTTGTGCTCCGGCGAGGGAGCGCCGGTCAGGAGGAGGAGATCGTGAGGGAGTGGGGGAGGCGGCCGGGGGGAGGGGAGGAGCCGGAGACTACTTGCCGCAGGCGCCGGCGGGCACGGGCGCGGCGGTGTCGGACAGGGTCTTCTCGCAGCCCTTCAGCCCCTCGTTCTGCTGGCAGAACTGGGTCTTGATCTGCTCGGGCTGGACGCCGGAGAACTTGTGGCGGTTGTTGGCGAGCCAGGTGGGGCTGGCGCTGATCTGTAGCGCCTGGGCGACCTTGATGTCCTCGGCGAGCAGGGCCTTGCCTTCCTCACCGGTGGAGCACTTCTCGATCTTCGCCGTGTCGATGCCGGTCTTGCCGCCGGTGCACTTCTGCCAGTCGGTGCTGCGGATGTCGGGGTTCCGGCACCAGATGTAGTCCATGTACTTGTGCTTCTTGCCATAGTACTTGATGGCGCAGAGCTGGCGGATGTTCTCGGCGACCTCGGCCTCGCCGTGCAGGGCGCGGAAGCCGGTGTCGGTCTTGTCGGCGATGTAGTGGACCTTGAAGTCGATGTTGTCACCGAAGGCCTCGAACACCGGCTTCATCGCGTCGAGGGCCCGGGTGCCGTAGGGGCACTGGGACATCACGAAGACGGCCAGCTCCTTCTTCTTCTCGGGGCGGCAGACCAGGGTCTCCTTGCAGGTGGGATCGTCGCAGTCGATCTTGCCGTCGTTGGTGTCGTCGATCTTGTTGTCGCAGATCTCGGCCGTCGGGTCGAAGTTGGCGCGCACCGGCAGGTAGTAGTACTCGGCCACCTTCTGGAAGCGGCGCTCGAACTGCTGGTAGGCCTCGCCCTTGGTGACGCTCTCGTCGAACAGCAGCATGGGCAGGAACTTCACGTTGGCCTGGACCTTGGCGTACAGGGCCTTGCCCGCGTCGGTGCCGTAGTCGACGTTCTCGATCTCGAGGCCGGGGAAGAAGGTCTTGAGCTGCGACTCGTAGCGGGCCGTCTGGCACTCCTTGCAGCGGGTGTCGGTGAGGACCGTCAGCTTCACCTTCACCGGCGGCGGGATCTGCGCGCACACCTCGTTGGGGGTCGTGGCCTTGGCGCAGAGGGCGCGCATGAAGTCGCGGGCGGAGCGGCCGCCCCGGTAGGCCTCGCCGGCGACCTTGATCGTCGGGCTGCCCATCGCGCCGGCGGCGTTGGCGCGGGCGATGGAGTCCCGCAGGAGCTGCTTGCCCTGCTCGCCATCGGCGCAGGTACGCAGCGCGGCCACGTCCAGGCCGGTCTGGCCGGCGCACTCGGCCGTGTTCTCGGGGATCTGCTGGAAGGCCTTGCTGACGCAGGTGATGAACGCCAGCGCCTTGGCCTTGTCCTGCTGCAGGGCGCAGAGCTGCTCGATGTTGCCCTTGACCTCGGGGGGGCCGTGCAGGGCGTTGAACTCGCCGTTCTCCTCCCGGGCGATGTAGTCGATCTTGAGGTCCATCAAGCCCTTGAGCTGGTCGTGGGCCTCGATGGCGGGGATCGCCGCCTGCGCGCCATAGGGGCACTTCGACATGATGTACAGCTCGAGGGGTACCTTCTCTCCACTGGCCGCCTGCTGCAGGGGCTGCTGCGCGGCGCCGGAGCCGGCGGTGGCCCCGGGCTCGGCGGGCTTCTGTTCGGCGGGAGGGCAGCCCACGAGAGCTGCGGCGGCGAGGAGCGTGAGAACGATGCTGATCCTGCGGATGCTCAAGGGAGTGTCCTCCTACATCGGGGAAGGGCTGGAGAGCTGCTTCGGAGCCCCGGACCCCGGTCACCCCGCACGGGGTGCTCCAGCAGCTCACACTCGGGCGAAGGAACATACAGACGCTCGCGCAGGCTGTCAACCTGCCAGAATCCTGCGCTCCGAGCGGGTTGTCGGCAGGTCGTCCAGTGACGCGGGGGACGGCCCGTGCGCGGGCGGTTGACGTGGGGGTGGGTTTCCGGCTTAAATGAGCCTACTCCGCTGTCGGTTGTGCGGGAGCTGGCCCGTCCGATGCTGGGAGGCGCAGCGAGGCGCGGCCTCGCTGCGGGAGGCCCCCGGAGGGGCTCGGGACGAGGACCGGGTGTGAGCAGGTGATGTACCGATTGATCATCGAGGACGACGAGGGCCGCAAGTCCGTGGTCCCCGTCTCCCGCAGCGAGGTCACGGTCGGTCGTCGCGAGGGCAACACCATCCGCCTCAACGAGCGCAACGTCTCCCGGACCCATGCGCGCCTCGTCGAGGAGCAGAGCTCCCTCTTCCTCGAAGACGCCGGCTCCCGCTTCGGCGTGAAGGTCAACGGCGAGCGGATCCTCAACCGGATCCTGCTCCGACCGGGTGACGACGTCGTCATCGGCGACTACCACCTCTCCGTGCTCCCCGAGGAGGGCGCCACCCTGCTCGCCCGGGGGGGCTCGCTCCTCGCCCGGGAGGGCGGCCCCGAGCGCCTCGGCGACGTGGCGCGCAAGCCGACCCTGCCCGATACCAGCCCTGGCGGCGTGCCCTTCCATCGCCTCGGGGCCCGGTTCGAGAACCCGGCCACCGCGCCGCGGCTGCTCCTCGGGGGAGGCGCCGACGGCTCCTCCCGCCAGGAGGTCCTGCTGCTCGGGCCGCGCAACACGCTCGGCCGCACCACCGACAACGACGTCGTCATCTTGCATCCCTCGATCCATCGCCGCCATGCGTTGATCCTGTGGGACGGCGATCAGGTGAAGATCCAGGTGGCCGAGGGGGTGGACGGCGTCCGGATCAACGACCAGTTGGTGCGACGCGTCGCGCTCCAGGACGGCGACCACCTCGAGATCGGGGCCGTCCCCCTGCTGTTCCGGCTCCCGGCCGCTCGGCCGGTGGTCAGCTCGCTGGTGGCCACCGAGCCGACCATCGAGGCCGAGGCCCTCCCCCGACGGCCTCGTCGCCCCTGGCCGCTCTTCCTCGGTGGCGGTCTGTTGGCCCTCGGCCTGCTGGTGTTCTTCTTCTGGCCCGCCGCGCCCGGCGTGCCCGCCGTGGACCGGGGGGGGGGCCTGGCTCCCTCGACCGGGGACCCGTCCGGCAGCGACCCCGGCGCCGCGACCCCCGGGAGGGTCCTGCCGACGCCGCAAGATGCGCTCCCCGGCCCGAACACCGCCGACCCGCCCTCGCCCGGGGGCCTGTCGACACCGGCCCCCGGCCGCGGGCCGACCGTCGAGTACGGACCGACCCAGCTCGCGCTCGACCTCGAGAAGGCCAAGGAAGCCCTCGACGCCCGGCAGTGGGACTCCGCGCTCGCCACCCTCGAGGCCGCGCTGGACCGGGGGGGCAGCGGGAGCGCGCTCGAGTCGTTCTTCGTCCGGGCCCGCGCCGAGAAGGCCGCGCAGCAGCAGCTCGCCCGCGCCCGGGAGCTGGCGGCCGAGCAGACCGTCGAGGAGGCCTTCCTGGCGGCCCGGCGCGTGCCCGAGGCCTCCATCTACCGCCAGGAGGCCGACGAGCTGGCCGGCAAGCTGCAGCAGCGCATCGTGCAGCTCCACCTGGAGCGGGGGCGCCAGCAGCTCGCAGCAGGGAAGGCGAGCCTCGCGCTCGAGGAGTACCAGGCCGCGCTCGCGCTCGCGCCCCAGAACCGGCGCGCTCAGCAAGGAGAGCGCCTCGCCAGCGAGAAGCTGCAGGGCCGCCGCGGCGCCCGCGGTGGCGCCGGCCGCGCCGTCCCGCCTCCCGAGCCGATCGACCCGGCCCTCGCGCCGGCCCCTCCCGCCCCGCCCCGCCAGGTCCTGCCCTCGCCGCCGCCCCCGCCGGCGCCCGGTCCGAGCAGTGGCGTGGCCCAGGGGCCGCCCGCCACCCCGACTCCGCCCCCGAAACCTGCCGGCAACCCGTCGACCGTGGGCGCGGCGCCGCCCGACCCCCCGCGCCCCCCCCTGACCCGCCGCGACGAGGCGATCCAGTTGTTCGAGCGCGGCCGGCAGCTCTGGATGAAGGGCAAGATCGACGAGGCCGAGAGCGTGCTGCGGCAGGCGACCACGGTCATGCCGGGCTATGCCGAGCCCTACCTGACCCTGGCGCTGATCTACAGCAAGCAGAGCCAACGGGAGCGGGCGCTCTCCTCCCTCCGCCAGTTCCTGCTCATCGCGCCCAACGATCCGCGCCGGCCGAAGGTCGAGGGGATGATGAAGGCCCTCGCGGGCACTCCGTGAAATTGTCATCCCGGGCACCGGGGAGCTACAATGAGCCGTTTCGCCCCCTGAGGGGCCTACTTCGACGAATGGACCGGACATGTACAAACTGGTGATCGAAGACGACGAAGCGCGCACCACCGAGGTGCCGATCTCTCGGGAGACCATCACCATCGGCCGGAAGGAGGACAACTACATCCTCCTCGACGAGCGCAACGTCTCTCGGCATCACGCCCGCCTGGACGTCGAGGCGGGCCGGGTCCACCTCAGCGATCTCGGCTCCAGCTATGGCATCCGGCTCAATGGCAGCCGCCTCCTCGGCAAGACCCAGCTCCATCCCGGGGACCACTTCCAGGTCGGCTCCTTCGGGATCACCCTGGAGCGGGAGTTCTCCGCCGGCGAGGACGAGGCCGGCGCCGAGGACGACGGGGACGACGAGCAGGACATCGACACCTCGGTCATCCGCCTGGCCGCGGCCGCCGCTGGCGAGGACGACGATGACGAGGACGCGGCGGACGATCCCCTCGGCGAGGACGTCACCGCACCGGTCATCGGCGCGATCGCCAAGGCGCCGTCGGTCCTCCCGCCCCCGCGGGGGGACGCCGCGCGGCGCGGGTACCCCGGGGGAGCGCACCAGCACCCGGTCCACCCCGGCCCGGCGTCGGTCTCCCCGGCCGGGCGGGCCACACCCCTGCTCAGCCTGCTCGTGGTGGTCCTCTCGGCGGTGCTGCTCGTCTCCCTCGTGGGCAACCTGCTGCTGTGGATCCAGATCTCCGAGCCCGCACTGCCCCCCGTCGCCCCGCAGGGGCTGCCGGAGTCGGTCATCCCGCCGGGCCACGACGATCTGATCCGGGCCGAGGTCTACATGGACCTGCGGCTCTGGGAAGACGCCATCGAGACGCTCAACGAGGCCTTGATGCGGGACCACGAGCTGATGGCGGCCCGACGGCTCCTCCGCACCTCGGTGAACGAGCAGCAGGCCCGGCAGGTGTTCGAGCGGATCCGCGAGCTGGTGGCCCGGGGAGAGCACGCGCCGGCCAGCGCCTTGCTGCCGCAGCTCCGCAGCAACTCGTCCTATCGCGAGGAGGCCGAGGAGCTGCTGGCCTCGGCGCCCCCGGTCGCCCCGAGCGCCGCTCCGGGAGACGCCAGCGCCCCGGCGGTGGCAGCCCCCGGCGCCGCCCCACCCGCCGGCGCGCCGGTCGTCGACCCGAGCGCGGCCTCGCCGGGGGGTGAGGTCGCGGCGGCTCCGGCCGACGAGGTCGCCATGGCAGCCAAGGCGCAGGCGCTGCTGCACTACAACGCCGCGCGCAAGCTCGAGCGACGCCACAAGGTGATGGAAGCGATCGCCGAGTACGAGCAGGCCATCCAGCTCAACCCCAGCTCACCGCAGCCGTACAAGCGGCTGGGCTTCCTCTACGTGCAGCTCAACGACGAGGCCAAGGCCTGTCGGCTTTTGCGCCAGGCCATCGCGGCCGAACCCGGCGCGGACGACCTCCGCAAGATCGAACGAAAGATCCAGGACCTGGGCTGTAAGAACTAGTACCTCGTCACCGGGATTTCGACCGGTTGCCTGCTGCCTGGTGCTAGTACCCCGTCACAGGGATTCTGATTAGCTGCTCTGGTGGGTGCCGGCCGACAGGTAGGCACCTGCGCGCCGGTCGTCCGTGTGACGGCCTCCGGGTCGCCGGGAAGCTCCGGTTCGCCGGCCGTTCACTCCACCCGCAGGCTGAAGAAGATCCGGCGGTCCTCGCGCAGGATCAGCAGGTTGAAGATCTCTCCCGGCGCGAGCCGGGCGATCTGCTGCGCGAAGGCGCCCGGGTCCTGCACCTCGTGCTCGCCGGCACGCAGGATCAGGTCGTCGGCGCGGATCCCGGCCAGCGCGGCCAGTCCCTCGGGCTGCGCCGCGACCACGAGGACCCCGCCGCCGGGCAGGGAGCGCTGCTGGCGCAGGGCGGACGGGATCTCGGTGACGTGCAGGCCGATGGCGCTGGCCGGGGAGGGGCGAGGCTCCCGGGTCGAGGCGGCCGGACGCTCCTCGTCGCGCGCCGCGGGGTCGCTGCCGAGGACGAGCTGGACCTTCCTCCCCTTCCGGCCTCGCCACAAGGATATTGGTACTTTGGTCCCTGGTCCCGCAGCCGAGGCGAGCTGGGTGAGGTCCGACGAGCGCCGGACCGACTCGCCGCCGAAGCGGAGGATCACGTCGCCAGCCTGGACCCCTGCTTGCTGGGCCGGAGAGTCCGCGAGCACCTCGAGCACGAGCGCGCCGCCCTCCCGCTCGAGCCCGAGGGACCGGGCCAGGGGCCGGTCGAGGGAGCCCAGCCGCAGCCCGAGATAGCCTCGCCGCACCCGGCCGTGCTCCCGCAACTGGGGCAGCAGCCGCTTGACGTGGTCGATGGGGATGGCGAAGCCGATCCCCTGGGCCTGCGTCTCGCTGCCGAGGCGGCTGCGCACCAGGGCGGTGTTCATCCCGACGACCTCCCCGCGCAGGTTGACCAGGGGCCCCCCACTGTTCCCGGGGTTGATGGAGGCGTCGGTCTGGATCAGCCCGCCGTCGAGGTCCCGGGCCACTCCTTCGCGGTCGAGCGCGCTGACGATCCCCGCGGTGACGCTGCTCGAGAGCCCCATCGGGTTGCCGATCGCGATCACCCCCTGGCCGACCCGGAGCCGCGCCGATTCGCCGAGCTGGACCGTCGGCAGCTTCTGTCCGGAGACCGCGAGCAGGGCGAGGTCGCTGCGGCGATCGAGCCCGACCACCGTGGCCGGGAGCTCCCGGTCGTCGGCCAGCCGGACGAGGATGCGCGCGGCCTTCTCGACGAGGTGCGCGTTGGTCACCAGGTATCCGTCCTCGCTGAGGATGAAGCCCGAGCCGATATCGATGTCCTGGCGACGCCCCCGGTACCAGCGCAGCCAGCTCTCGACCTCGGGGGAGTCGGCGATGGGCTCCTCCAGGGAGCGGACGTTGATGCTGACGACCGCCGGCGCGACCCGCGCCACCAGGAGCGCGAAGTCGGGGCACTGGCAAGTGGCGGGGGCCTCCCGGCCGGGGGAGGGGGGGGCTTCGTGCCAGAAGACGTCGTCCCCACTGGCGAGGGCCGGCACGCCCCATAGCGCCAGGGCCAGGAGCATCCCCCGGCTAGCGGGAGCGCTCCTGGACCAGCCGGTCGAGGTGCTTGCGGTCATCGTCGCTGACCTGCTCCATGGGAGGGCCGTTGGTGGCCGGATCGTCCAGGGCCGTGGTCGCGCTGGTCGCGCTGCTCAGCCGCTCGAGGAGGGTCTGCCCGTCGAACTCGACCTTGTAGGAGACCCACCCGAGGCCGGCCACCGCGACGATCAACAAGAGCAATCCGATCAGGGTGCGCATGGCGGCGCTCCTCCCGAAGCAGCGGTCCAGTGCCGCGGTAACACGCGGTGGGGATCTTGTGAAGAAAACGCGTGGGCGGGCGCGGGCGGCTGGAGGCTCAGACCTCCATGATCTCCTTCTCTTTGCGGTCGATGACGTCCTGGACCTTGGCGGTCCACTCCTTCATCAGGTCCTCGACCTTCTTCTGCCCCCGGGTCTCGTCGTCCTCGGTGATCTCCCCCTCCCGGGTGTACTCCTTGAGGGTCTCCAGCGCCTCCCGGCGATGGTTGCGCAGGGCCACCTTGGTCTGCTCCCCGCTGTTCTTCACGAGCTTGGCGAGGTCGCGACGCCGCTCCACGCTCAGGGGGGGGATCGGCAGCCGGATGATCTCGCCGTCGTTGGTCGGGTTGATGCCCAGCCCTTCCTTGGCGATGGCGCGCTCGATGACGGAGATCATGTTCTTCTCCCACGGCTTGATGGTGATCAGCCGGGGATCGGCGACGGCCAGCGCGGCGACCTGATTGAGGGGGGTCGAGGAGCCGTAGTAGTCCACCCGGATGCCGTCGAGCAGGGCCAGGTTGGCCCGGCCGGTGCGCACGCGGGCCAGCTCCCGCCGCAAGGCCTCCAGCGACTTCTCGAAGCCGCTCTGCAGCTCTTCCAGGATCTCGGATACCATCACAGCCTCCTTCGCTTCGTCCCCGGACGTGCGGGGCTTCCGGGGTCAGGCCTCGCCGGCGGGCCCGACGGGTCCGCTGGCCGCCGCTACGAGCTCACGACCGAGCCGATCGCCTCTCCCCGGAGCAGTCGCTCGAGCTCACCCGGGCGGGTGAGCTGGAAGACGTGGATCGGCAGACGGTGCTGCTGACAGAGGGAGAGTGCCGTAAGATCCATGACTTGAAGCTGCTGCGCGATGGCCTCCTGGTGCGAGAGCCGGGAGAGCCGCCGCGCCTCCGCATGCTTTTTGGGATCCCGGTCGTAGACGCCGTCGACCTTGGTGCCCTTGAGCAGCGCGTCGGCCTCGATCTCGAGCGCTCGCAAGGCGGCCGCGGTGTCGGTGCTGAAGTAGGGGTGGCCCGTGCCGCCGGCGGCGAGGACGATCCAGCCCTCGTCGAGCAAGGTGCGGGCGCGCGACGCGCTGAACGGCGCCGCGATGGGCAACATCGGGGTCGCGGTGAGGACCCGGGCTCGCCGCCCGTGGCGCTGGAGGACGTCCTCCAGCGCCAGGGCGTTGATGACCGTCGCCAGCATGCCCATGCTGTCGCCCCGGGTCCGCTCGAAGGTGCTGCCGGTGCCCGAGCCGCCGCGCAGGATGTTCCCCCCGCCGACCACCAGGCAGAGCTGCACGCCCAGCTCGGCGGCCGCGAGGACCTCCTGGCACACCATGGCGAGCGCGGCCGGCTCCAGGCCGCTGCCCCGCTCGCCACCGAGCACCTCGCCGGAGAGCTTGAGCAGGACCCGGCGGTAGCAGGCTTGGGAGTTCGGCTCGTTCATGGCGTCACGAGGCCCCCCTGGGGGCAGGCTGGCTGCTTACTTGATCTGGGCAGCGACGTCCGCTGCGAGGTCGTTCGTCCGCTTCTCGAGGCCCTCCCCGAGCTCCCAGCGGGTGAAGCGCCGGATGGAGACCTTCTCGCCGGTCTTCACGGAGACCTCGAGCCGCACCTGCTCGATGGTCTTCTCCGGGTCCTTGACGAACTTCTGGGTCAGCAGGCAGCTCTCCTCGACCCACTTCTTGATCTTGCCCTCGACGATCTTGCCGAGGATCTGGGCCGGCTTGCCCGACTCGGCGGCCTGGGCCTCGAAGATCGCCTGCTGGGACGCGAGCTCCGCCGCCGGGATGTCCTCGGCCTGCAGGTAGGGCGGGTTCATGGCGGCGATGTGCAGGGCGACGTCGTTCACGAACTCTTTGAAATCAGGCGTCTTGGCGACGAAGTCCGTCTCGCAGTTGACCTCGATCAACACGCCGATCCGGCCGCCGTGGATGTACGAGTGCATCAAGCCTTCGGAGGCGATGCGGCCCGCCCGCTTGGTCGCCGCGGCGATGCCCTTCTTCTGGAGCCACTCCACGGCCTTGTCCATGTCGCCGTCGCACTCCAGCAGAGCCTTCTTGCAGTCCATGATCCCGGCATTGGTCCTGGCGCGCAGCTCCTGGACCGCCTTTGCGCTGATCTCCATGATTTCCTCCTCGGCGACCGCCTTCGCAGCGGCCACCCGGGGCCTCTCGCCAACATCCACTGGCCGACCGTCCCCGACCGTCTCGGGGGCGAAGGCCGGCTACTCCTCGGGAGACTCCGCCTCTTCGGCGGCGCGTCCCTTGCGGCGACGGACCACCACCTTGTCCTGGGCCGGATCCTTGGGGCGCTCGCCGGACTGACGCTCACCCCGCGCCTGGTTCGCGGCCGCGGGCGCCGGGCGGTCCTTGCGGCCGGCCGCGCCGTCGAGGGCGGCGTCCGCGATCTTCGCGGTGAACAGCCGGATCGCGCGGATGGCGTCGTCGTTGCCCGGGATCACGTAGTCGATGGGATCCGGGTCGCAGTTGGTGTCGACGACCGCGACGACCGGGATGCCGAGGCGATTCGCCTCCTGGACGGCGATCCGCTCGGCCTTCGGATCGATGATGAAGATCGCGCCGGGCAGCCCGGGCATGTTCTTGATCCCGCCGAGGTTCTCCTCGAGCTTCTCCCGCTCGCGCTCCTTCTGCAGGACCTCTTTCTTGGTGAGGCGCAGGTAGGTGCCGTCTTCCTTGAGCTTCTCGAGGGACTTGAGCCGCTCGATGCTCCCCTTGATCGTCCGCCAGTTGGTCAGCATGCCGCCCAGCCAGCGGTGGGTGACGAAGAACTGCTTGCCGCGCAGGGCCTCCTCGGCGACGATCTCCTGGGCCTGCTTCTTGGTGCCGATGAAGAGGATCGGCTCGCCGCGGGCGACCACGCCCTGGATGAACTGGTAGGCCGAGTAGAAGCAGCGGACGGTCTCGGCCAGGTTGACGATGTGGATGCCGTTGCGGCTGCCGTAGATGTACGGCTTCATCTTCGGGTTCCAGCGCTTGGTCTGGTGGCCGAAGTGGACGCCGGCCTCGAGCAGATCCCGCATCGAGAGCAAGGCGGGATCGGTGGTCTGCATCGCGGCTTCCATGACGGGGTTCTCGGTATCGCTCATCTCTCCCTCCGGTTGTCCGGCCCCGGCCACCCTGGCCCGGGCCGCCACCGCCTCCTTCTCCGCCAGCAGCACCGTGTCGGGGGGGCCCCGGGAGCCACGGACCGGCCGCTGCGGTCGGGAGGCGTGCGTGATCGTCCCCCAGCAGGGGACGGGTGCATCTAGCACAGGGCCGCCCCCGGTGCAAGGAGGACTTCGCGTCGCAACGCACCGAGGTGCGGGCCTTTCTTCCCCGGCAGGAAGATTGACCGGCCGTCTCTCCGCTGGTACCCTGCAGCACGGTTCGATCCGTTTTGACCGCGCCGGTCGCGTGCGGCGGCGCCGACGAGAAGCGATGCAGATCTGTCCTCAGTGTGGCGAGCACTACGACGACGGGGAGACCGTCTGCTCCAAGGATGGTGCCGAGCTCGTCAAGCTGCGCCCGAGTCAGGCGATGCGAGTCGATCCGCTCCTCGGGCGCCGCATCAAGGACACGTTCCTCATCCAGTCCCGGCTGGGAGCCGGGGGGATGGGCACCGTCTACAAGGCCGTCCAGGAGCGGCTGAATCGTCTGGTCGCGCTGAAGATCCTCCCGCAGCATCTCGCCGAGAGCGAGGAGGCGGTGCTCCGCTTCCACCGCGAGGCCCGCTCGGCCTCGGCCCTGTCCCATCCCAACACCATCGTCATCTACGACTACGGCCAGGAGCCGGACGGGCTGCTGTTTCTGGCCATGGAGTTCGTCGACGGCCGCGGGCTGACCAGCCGGATCCGTGAGGGCAACCTCACGCCACGGCGCATCTTCGCGATCCTCGAGCAGGTCGTCGGCTCCCTGATGGAAGCCCACGGCAAGGGCATGATCCACCGGGACCTCAAGCCCGACAACATCATGCTGACCAACCGCGGCGGCAGCGACGACTTCGTCAAGGTGCTCGACTTCGGCCTGGCCAAGGCGGTCCACGAGGAGGGGGAACGGGCGACCACCATCACCCAGGGCGGGATGGTCCTGGGGACCCCGGCCTACATGTCGCCCGAGCAGATCCAGAACCTCCCCCTGACCGTCGCCAGCGATCAGTACGCGCTCGGCGTCATCACCTTCGAGATGATCACCGGGCAGCTCCCCTTCCAGGGCGCGACCTCCTTGTCGATCTGCATGCAGCACGTCAGCAACGAGCCGCCCGCCCTGCGTGAGCTGTACCCGGATCTCCCCGACAATCCCCAGCTCGAGGGCGTGATCCGCCGCTGCCTCGCCAAGGATCCCGGCGAGCGCTTCGCGAACGTGGCCGAGTACCTCGAGGAGATCCGACCGTACCTGCAGGGCGAGGAGTGGCGCTCCGGCTCGGCGATCCTGCAGGCCCTGCCCGTGAACACCCAGTCCAGCACCACGCCGCGGGTCGAGCGCAGGGACCTGCACGCCGGCCCCCACCCGGTGCGCGAGCCCGCGCCGGCGCCGCGCCGCCTGCTGCCGCTGGTGCTGGGGCTCGTCCTCGCCGTGCTGCTCATCGGCGGGGGTGCGACGGCCTTCTTCCTGCTCCGGAAGCCTCCCGCACCGGCCCCCGCGGCCGCGTCGGGGACCGCCGCGGCCGGGAGCGCGACCCCCTCGGACAAGGAGCAGCAGCAGCAGCAGGAGCGGCAGCAGAAGTTCGAGGAGGCCATGGCCGCGGGCAAGCGGCTGTTCCAGGAGGAGCGCTACCCCGCGGCCCTGGAGCAGTTCGAAGCGGCCCACGGCTACGACATGAGCAATCCGGTGCCCTACCAGTGGATGGGCGATACGCACAAGCGCCGGGGGAGCACGACCCTGGCGCGCCTCAGCTTCGAGAAGTACCTCGCCTTGAGCGAGGGCGACCTGGCGCCCAGCGTCCTCGAGGCCCGGCTCGCGACGCTCCTCGGCACCCCGCCGGCGGAGGCGAAGCCCGAGCCGACGCGCAGCGCCAAGAAGGGCAGCGGCAAGGGGACCCGTCCCCCGAGCCAGGGGACCGCGACCAGCAAGCAAGGCACCAAGCCGCAGATCGACACCGCCTTCGAGTAGGCGAGAAGGGGAGAGCGATGGGCTGCCTGCGAACGCGCAACGTCTCTCGGCGCCGGGCGCGGCCCCGGCCTCGCTGGTGCTCCTTGCTGCTGGCCGCGCTGCTGCTGCCCGCGGCCCCGGCCTTCGGGCAGGCGCCGACGGATGCTGCTGCCGTGAGCGGCGACGCCGCCTCCGCGCCCGCCCGCTCCAAGGAGGAGGAGGCCAAAGAGTACTTCGGTAAGGGCAACGAGCTCTTTCTGGCCGGAAAGTACCCCGAGGCCGGTCTCCAGTACGAGAAGACCCTCGCCCTGATGCCGGGCCTGGCCAACCCCCACAAGAATCTCGCCCGCTGCTACCTGGCCATGAAGCAGGAGAACATGTACCCCGACGCGGCGTTCCACCTCGTCCGCTACCGGCAGCTCAAGCCGCAGGAGCAGGATCGGGACGTCGCCGCGGACCTGCGCATCGTGCTCGCCGCGCTCGGCCTCCCCGGCAAGGCCGGCGAGGAGCTGGGCGAGGTGGGGGGGCTGCTGGAGCAGCAGGCCACGGCCGCAGCCGAGGAGGAGAAGTGGGCCCTCGCGGTGATCCGCTTCCAGCAGCTCCGGGACCTCTTCCCCGAGCGCAGCGACCTGGTGAAGCTGCTCGCGGAGAGCCTCCTCGGGGCCTTGCGCTGTGACGACGCCCAGTCGGCCTACCAGGCCTACCTCCTGGTGCACCCGGAAGAGCGGGACGGGCTGGACCTGGACAGCATGATCAGCGAGTGCCGGGAAGAAGCCCGGCAGAAGGGTGCGGAGACGGGCGTCCCCGGGAAGCTGACCGTGATCGCCAACGTCACGGGCGCCTTCGTGCTGGTCAACGGCAAGCGCATGGGCACCACCCCCCTCGACGCACCGATCCGGCTCCCCGCGGGGGATCACCAGCTCGCGCTCTTCAAGGAAGGCTACGAGACCCTCAGCCGCAAGGTCAGCGTCAGCGCGGGCAAGAGCACCCAGGTCGAGCTGTCCCTGATCAAGTTCGCCAGCGAGCCGGCCGTCGGGAGCACGGCCACGGGCGGCGTGGCCACCGCGGGGGTCCAGGCCCCGGCTCCCGGGCCCGCGGGGCCCCCGCGCTTGCTCCTGCAGCCCTCCCTCGGGTTGATCACCGGGCTCGGTGGCTCGGGGGGCCCCTCCTTCGACCCCTCCTTCCGGGTCCAGGTCGGCTACCTCCTGCGCGACGATCTCTCCCTCGACCTCGAGCTCGGCCTGCACCTCGGCACCATCGGGCTCGACTCCTATCCCCCCTTCGCCGACGGGGAGATCGCCTTCCGGGTGATCCCCCTGCTCGTCGGTGCGACCTATCGCCACCCCCTCGGCCCGGTGGAGCTGCAGGGCGGCGCCGCGCTGGGCCTTCTGTTCACCAACAGCACGGTGCGGGGCGACGCGGGCCCGGAGGTCGCGGTCGGCGATGCGGTGATCGGGGTGCGGCTGCAGGCCGGCGCCGCGTATCCCCTGGGCCCCGGCAGCCTGCTGGGGACGGTGGGCTACCTGGCCCACCCGCTGAACACGGTGGCCTTCACCTATCAGGGGGACGATCTGGCGGACGACGTGGTCTTCGGTGGCCTCGGCGTACACCTCGGCTACGGCCTGGGCTTTTGAGTCTTTCGTTTCATTTCTTGCCCGAAGGCGGCCCAAAGAACATCCCAAAGTCATCTGTTGCTGACGGAGCCCCCTCCCCGGGGACGACGCGCCGGGCCCGCCCCGCGCGGCGCAGCTCTTGGACCCGGCGCACCGCCGCGAGCTGCCCGGCGAGGGTGCCGTCGACCGCCAGCCGGCCCCGCCGCAGGTAGATCCCCTCCCGCAGGGGGCCGGACAGCCAGCAGCGGTGCAGCAGCACCCGCTCGCCACGCGGCCGCAGGAGGACCACCCGGTCCGCCGTGAGCTGCTCGATCCAGCCGGTCGGTGCGCGCCGCAAGGCCCGGGGTGGGTCGGGGCAGCCCGGGGAGGCGGGTGGACGGGCACAAGCGCCCCCAGCCAGGGCCAGCGCGAGGACGAGGAGGAGCCCGGCGCGGACCCCGGCGACGCGATACGGGGGCGCGGGGGGGCAGGCGGCGAGCGTCATGGCACGATCCCCCGCTCGGCCAGGGAGACGTAGCCGCTCGGGGTCACGACCAGGTGGTCGAGCACCTGGATCCCCAGCAAGCTCCCGGCCCGCACCAGCCGCCGGGTCAGGCTGACGTCCTCGCTGCTCGGCTCCGGGTCCCCGGACGGGTGGTTGTGGACCAGCAGGCAGCTCGCGGCCGCCTCCCGCACCAGCGGTCGGAACACCTCCCGCGGGTGGACCGGGCAGGAGGTGAGGGTGCCGCGGGCCACGAGGATCTCCCGCCGCAGGCGGTTGCGCACGTCGAGGGCGAGGGCGAAGAACAGCTCCTGGGCCTCGCCGGCCAGCCGGGGGCCGAAGTGGCGGTAGACCTCCTGGCTCGAGCCGAGCACGACCCCCGGCTGCAGGCCGGGCCGGAGGCTGCGTCGCCCCGCCTCCAGCGCGGCGAGCACCCGGGCCGCCTTGACCTCGCCGATCCCCCCGACCTGCTGCAGCTCCCCGAGCCGGGCCTGCTGCAGGCCGGCGAGGTCCCCGAACTGCACCAGCAGCCGGTGGGCCAGGCTCAGGGCATCGCCCTGCTCCCGCTGCCCCGTCCCGAGGACGACGGCCAGCAGCTCCGCGCTGCTCAGGTGCTCGCCGCCCAGCCGCCCCAGCCGCTCCCGGGGCCGATCCTCGTTCGCTCGTGCGCGCAGACTGCCGACGGTGCTCATGATCTCTCCTCCAGCTCCCCTGCACCTTGCTGCGTGCAACGGCCATGCCGATTGCCAACTATTCGAACTTGCTTGCTTTGCCTGGTGGGAGGTGTGTTGGCGTCCGGCTGACCGGACGCGCGGGTCCGGTCTACCGGACGAGTCTCCGGGACCAGTCGGCGAACGATCCGCCGGGCGCTCCAGCGCCGACGGCCAGCCCGATCTGGTCCGGGTGGGGATCGCCAGGTCCACCCCCCGGGTCGACCCCGCGCGGGCAGACTTCCGCCTCGAGGCAGGGTACAATGCCGGGCCTGAGGTCGGTGCTCCAGGCGCCTGGCCCGGGTTGGACGAGGGCCAGGATCGCCGGGGTCGTGACGGCCCCCCGGGAGGTCCTCCTGACCGCCCGACGCGGTCTGGCGACGCCGCCTGTACCCAGGAGGAAGTGCGAGGTGGGCAGCTCCCGGACGAACACCGTCACCTTCTCCTGGTCTCTGGGGTACCGGCTGACCTTCCTCGGGCTGTGGCTGGTGCTGGTGGTGATCCTCGTGCCCCTGGCCCTGCTGCGCCTCCAGCCGCTGCTGGGGGACGGTCCGTGGATCGTTCAGCTCCCGGTCGCCGCGGGGCTGGTGGGGCTGCCCTTGCTGGCCTTGCTGCTCTTGCGGCGCGTCTGGCTCTGGCAGCAGCTCCGGCTGGATCCGACGGGGCTGAGCCGCCTGGGGTTCTGGCGCTGCCGGCGGGTCTCCTGGGATCAGGTCGGCGGCGTCGGGTGGGAGCAGAAGAGTCACTACTCACCCCAGCAGCAACGGACCTTCTTCGCCCGGGTCCTGCGGCTCGAGGTGGCCGGGGCGCGCCCGCTCCTCGTCGCACCCGGCGGGTACGCGGCCCGCGACGAGCTCGCCCGCACCCTCGAGGCCTGGAGCCGGGGCCCGGCCGCGGGCCAGGCCGCGCTGGCCGACCTGCTCGCCCGGCGGGGCCGCCCGGGGCGCCCGACGCCCCGCCCGATCTGGCCCGTCGCGCTGGCCCTGTTCTGCCTCGGCACCACCGGGCTCACCTTCCTGGGGCTGGCCGACCGTGGGTGCACGGCCACGACGCTGCAGTGGGCCCGGCAGCTCTGGGACGAGGAGCACGTGCAGCCGGCCCTGCGCGAGCTGGCCAAGCTCGACGCGTGTGGCCCCGCGCTGGCGGCCCCGGCCGCCGAGCTCCGGGCCCTGATGTTCGCCGAGGACGACGACTGTGCCGCGGCCGCCGCCGAGCTCGCCCGGGCCCGGGAGCTCGGCGCCGAGCCGGGCGTCGAAGGGCTGCTGGCCCAGGCCCGGTGTGCGTCGGACGAGCAGGCGCTGCGGGTGACGGCCGAGCAGCTCACCCGGCAGCTCGGCCGACCGTGCTGCGAGGTCGCCGTCCTCCTGGCCCGGCGGGCCGTGCAGGCGGGCCGCAGTGCGGAGGCCCGGGAGCTGGCGCGGCCTTGTGCGACCGAGCGCGGCTGCTGGCGCCCGGCCGGTCGGAGCTGCCAGCGGGCGCGGGCCA
>JAVEVO010000237.1:0-8347 GCA_034005005.1 Myxococcota bacterium | reverse complement strand
CCGTGGACGAAGGCTGCCAGGGCGCGGCCTTCGGCAAGGTGACCTTCCAGCACAAGGACAGCTACCACCTCAACCCGAAGCGGCAGATCGTCGAGTACGAGTGGCTCTTCCAGACCGTCGCGGCGCCGACCAACGCCACCTTCGAGGCGGTGCCCTGGAGCTCGCTGGCCCTGGACACCTACTACACGGCCCACCCCACCAATCCGGCCACCAAGATCTACGCGTTCCGCACCGCGAGCCGGGACATGGCCCCGGTGTGGCAGTACCTGAACACCGGGACCTACCACGCGGCCCTGCGGGTGAAGGACAACAGCGTCGATGCCGACAACAACCCCGCACCCAAGTTCAACATCTACTCGATCAAGAACATCGTCGTGAACCCCCAGCCGGCCCTCGCCCCGACGGCCAATGCCCACGGCCCGTACGAGGTCATCGAGGGGGACGGCCTGCCCCTGGCCGGGGAGATCGGCGATCCCAACCTGCTCTGCCGGGCCGACGCCTTGACGCCCAAGTGGTACATCCCGACCGCCACCGCCCGCCCGGCCATCGGCCTGACCGGGACCGCTCCCTGGCTCGGAGTGCTCGACTCGATCCCCCAGCGCAACACCCCGGTGGAGATCAAACTCGAGGTCACCGATTCGACCGGCAAGACGGCCACCTCCACGACCACCGTGAAGATCTGGGACCGGGACTTCCACCCGTGCTTCGACCTGACCCCCTCGCCCGAGGTCGGCTGCAACGGCACCGTGCAGGTCGACGCGTCCTGCACCACGCACCCGCACACGGGCACCGGCTTCAAGACCTTCGAGTGGCAGTGCGACAACTCCAAGGCCTACGATGCGGTCGGCTTCACCTTCACTGCGCAGTCCATCGGCAAGACCGCGAACTGCACCTACAAGATCCCTGGCACCTACTACCTGACCCTGCGGGTGACCGACGACTACGACACGGTGATGTACACCCAGCAGCAGGTCGTCATGTCGTCGTCGTCGTCCCCCCAGGCCAATGCGGGCCCCGCCTACACCCTGGACACCTGGCAGGATCAGTACTGGGCCGGCGAGGACAGCCGTCAGGGCGGCTTCTTCACCCTCAACGGCAGCGGCTCCGTCGACCCGGACGCGGCCTGCGGGGACGCGATCGTCCGCTGGGAGTGGGACCTCAACGAGGACGGGATCGCCGACGACCTGGACGGAGACGGGATCCCGCCGGCCCAGGACCCCGACGACGTCGTCGCCCAGCCCAAGGTGACCTGGGCCAACCTCTACAAGCTGTTCCAGGCCAAGGGGTGGGGCCGGGAGCGCTACATCGCCAACCCCGCCACGGGGCTGCTCAACGTCCGGGTGGGCCTGAAGGTGACCGACAAGTTCGGCAAGACCGGGACCGCGAGCTCCTCCCTGACGATCTACCACAGCGGTCCCTACGGGGTGTTCACCGCCAACCCCAACCCCGCGGCCTGCGGTGACAGCGCGCCCCCGGTGACCCTCGACGCCTCCCGCTCCTGGCACGGGCACCCGACCCGGCTGATCACCCAGTACGCCTGGGTCTTCGACATGCCCGAGGCCGTGGCCGGGGCCGATCCGGCCCTGATCCTCGCCAAGTTCAACGAGCGGGTCGACACGCAGGGGGTCAGCGTCCAGCACGTCTACCCCGAGTTCGGGACCTACCACCCGGTGCTGCGGGTGACCGACGCCCAGGGCAAGACCGCGCTGGCCTTCGGCACGCCGGTCGTCGTCAGCCAGGGCAACGCCGCGCCCCTGGTCGACATCGGCGGGCCCTACGAGTGGTCCGTGGGCGGTCTGTTGCAGCTCGACGCCCGGGGCACGATCGACCCCAACGAGGCCTGCGGCGATGCCGCGGTGACCTTCGAGTGGGACCTCGACGGCGACGGCCAGTACGGCGAGCCCAGCGCGGTGGAGGGCAAGGCCGGGGAGCCGGTGGGCGAGGCGCCGATCCTGCAGTGGGCCCAGGTCAGCCACTGGATCCCCGCGGCGAGCTGGCCCGCGGCGCCACCGACCTGGGAGCCCCGCTGGACCGTGGGGCTGCGGGTGACCGACGCCAACGGCGCCTCCTCGACCGCGACCACCGAGATCCCCATCTACGCGCTGACCCCGGTGGCCGTGGCCGACTGGACCCCCAAGCCGGTGGTCCCCATCGACCCGGCCTCCGGCAAGGCCCTGGTGAAGCTCGACGGCTCGTGGTCGTCCACCAGCGATCCGTCCCGGACGATCATCCAGTGGTCCTGGAAGCTCGGCGCCGGCACCCAGACGACCACGGGTGAGAAGGCGCAGCTACTGGTCGACCTGGGTGCGGACCGGGCGATCTGGGAGGTGCCCGGTGGGCGGGTCACCCGGGACATCTCCCTGCGGGTCACCGACAGCGGCAACAGCACGGCCGACGACCTGATCACCGTGACCTTCGGGATCCTCGCCTCGACCCCGGCGGTGATCCAGTTCGCGGACGACCAGCTCGCGATCCAGGTGCTCGATCCCCTCAAGGTCAGCGCCAGCGCCACCCCGGCCGCGGGGACGACCATCGACTACGTCGGCTGGGACATGAACGGCGACGGCGTCGACGAGCGGACCTGGGTGCGGGGCGTCAACGGCCAGGACCCGACCGTCGCCCTGAAGCTGAACCTGACCTGGGCGCAGTTGCTCCAGCTCTACCCCGCGTTGACCAGCCTCGGCGACCACGAGATCCGCCTGACGGTCAAGGACTCCCTGGGGACCCCTTCTCAGGACTCGGTGAAGCTGACGGTGCTGGAGAAGGCCCTGCGGGCCGTCATCCGCTACGAGCCCTCGGAGGGCGGCTGCTCCACCCTCTTCACCTTCGACGGCAGCGGGTCGGAGTCCCTGATCGGCAGCGAGATCGTGAAGTACACCTGGAACTACGGCGACGGTACGCCGTCGGGCAGCACGGCCTCCGTGGTCCACGTGTTCAACCGCTTCGCGACCAACACGGTCACCTTGACCGTGGAGGACCTCGCGGACCCGCCGCACTCGGCGACGACCTCCGTGAGCATCTCGACCACGGACGGCAACATCCCGCCGGTGGTCAAGCCCAACGGCCCCTACTTCATCGACGCCGACGTCTTCAGCCAGGACGCCAACGCCCGGCTGACCCTGACCGGCGCGGGCACCACGGACCCCGACAGCGGCTGCGGCGATGCGCCGGCGGTCTACCGCTGGGATCTCGACGGGGTGCTCGACGCGGAGGGGCACCGGACCTGGGAGATCGAGACCACCACGGTGACCGCGACGGTCTCCTGGGCGCAGGTGCTGCTCTGGAAGCTGCCCCAGGGCGACCTCAACCACCGGATCTACCTGGAGGTGGAGGACGAGCAGGGCGGCACCTCGACCGCCTGGACTACCTTGCTCATCGGCAGCGGCCGGCCGGTGGCCATGTTCCGGGCGTCGCCCGAGATCGCCATGTGCGGCGAGCCGGTGAGCTTCGACGCCACGCAGTCCTACCATCCGATGGCCCCCCTGAAGACCATCACGAGCTACCTGTGGGACTTCGACTACGTCGCGGCCAATGGCTTCGTGGCCTCGCCCTTGCACGTCAACGAGGTGCAGTTCCGCCAGACCCTCCCGCGGGTCGGCCAGGTGAAGGTCGCCCTGCGGGTGGCCGACGCGGACGGCAAGTCCAGCCTCTTCGTCCTGCCCATCGACGTCTCCGGCGACAACAAGGCCCCCATCGCCCGGGCCAAGCCGGTGGTCGCGGCGGTCGGCGAGGGGGTGCTGCTCGACGCGACCCTCTCCTCCGATCCCAACGAGGGCTGCGGCGATGCGATCGTCAGCTACCAATGGGACCTTGGTAACGATGGTGGCGGGGAGCCCTGGGACTTTTCGACCTCGACGCCGACCCTGCAGCTCACCAAGGAGCAGGTCGCGGCGTTCAACTTCCCGATCACCGACCCCTTCACCCGCCTGCCGGTGACCCTCGGCAAGCTGCGGGTCCAGGACGTCGGCGGCCTGCACCACGAGGCCAACGTCGAGATCCGCTACTACCAGGTGACCCCGGTGGCCAAGGCCGTGGTGCAGCCCGCGATCGCCGGCTGCAAGGTGGAGATGGTCTTCGACGGCAGCGCGTCCTACCACAACCACCCCGAGCGGTCGATCAAGCGCTACATCTGGGACTTCGACGCCACCAAGAACACCGACAACGGCGACTGGGACGGCGACGGCCAGGACACCGCATGGGACGACAACGACGGGGAGGGAGTGCAGTACCGCTACTCCCAGTACCGCGTGAAGAAGGTCTACGACGCCCGGCTCATCGTCTGGGACAACGTCACCAAGAGCCTGGCCAAGAAGGACAGCAAGCCCATCGAGGGCAACCCCCCGACCCTGGCCTTCGAGAACCAGAAGCCCATCGCCAACCCCGGCGGCCCGTACCTGACGACCGTGGCCAGCGACAACTCGATCCCCGTGAACCTCGACGGCACCGCCTCGTCGGACCCCAACGTCCCCTGCGACAGCCTGGTCACCTACTGGTGGGACACGGACGACGACGGCTGCTTCGGCGAGGAGGACGTGCTCAACGTCGTGACCGCGGGCAAGCCCCAGTGCGGCACCGCGGCCACCGCCGGCTCGGTGCTCTGCGGCGCCAAGGACTGCACCGACGCCACCAAGAGCGGCTCGAACCCGAACTGGCGGGTCGGCCAGTCCTACGTCGTCGCCTTGAAGGTGAAGGACTCCTATGGGCTGTGGTCCGACGAGGCCGAGACGACCATCACCATCGCCGAGTACGTGCCGCCGACGGTCCAGATCGTGAAGCCCAACGGCGGCGAGGTGTTCGGCAAGTCGCGCAACGTGGAGCTGAAGGTCTCCCACCCCAAGAGCCAGCAGGCCCGGCTCAAGGTCTGGGTGAACTCCGTGCTGCTGACCGCGGCCGCGGGCCAGCTCCAGGCGACGAGCCCGACGCCGGTGAGCGTGAACATCCCCTTCGATACCACCGCGTTCGAGAGCAAGACCGAGTTCTACCGGGTCAAGGTGGTCGCGGAGCTGGCCTCGGACGCGTCGATCTTCTCGACCGTGCTGTCGGCCGGGCCCTTCACCATCGACAACCTCGGGCCGACGATCACCGTCACGCCGCCCGACAAGACGGGCGCCAACGGCTACCAGCAGACGGACAGCCTGGGCGCGCTCGTCGACGTGCAGGTCGACGTCGACGACCAGGACTCGCTGCCGGTGGTGACCTACAAACTCAACAACACCGCGGTCGCGTCGTTCCCCAGGCGCCTGCCCCTCGGGCTGAACAAGCTGGAGGTCACGGCCAAGGACTGGCTGCTGCCCACGCCCAACAGCAGCACCCTCACCCGGTTCATCGAGGTCATCGACACCCAGCAGCCGACCCTCTTCCCCGGTCCGAACGTCGTCATGGAGGCCGATGGGGCCAACGGGCGCACGCAGGTCGACCTCCGGCCCTCGGCCAGCGACATCTGCGACTCGGCGGTGGCGACCAAGATCACCTCCAACGCTCCGCCCGACGGCTTCCCCGTGGGGACGACCCCCGTCCAGTTCTCCGTGACCGATGCCAAGGGCAACACCGCCAGCGCGGAGATCACCGTGACCATCGAGGACCACAAGCCGCCTTACTTCTCCCAGATCCCCGACGACTTCTCCGTGGAGCAGTCGGCCCCCGAGGGCGCGCCGTCCTCCGTGCTGGTGGAGCAGGGGCTGGTGCCCGAGCCGATCTACGCGGACCTGGGCTATGCCACCGCGGACCTGAGCTGCGGCCTGTTCGTGACCCTCGAGGACGCGGACGGCCACGACGTGCCGCCGCCCGTGGGCGGGTACCCTTGCCTGCCGCCCGAGTGCCTGATGCCGAAGGCCATCGGGGTCGGCGTCTGCCCGGAGTGGCTCCCGCCCGGGACCTTCTTCCCGGTGGGCATCACGCCGCTGACCTACACCGTCACGGATCCGGGCGGCCAGAGCAGCTCCATCGAGGTGCTCGTGACGGTCATCGGGGCCGCGCCCTCGGTGACCGTGATCAGCCGGCCGGACTCGAGCAAGTGGCTGAACTGCGCGGTGGATAGCTGCACGGTGAAGTTCTCCGTGGCCAACGGCGATCCCGCCAAGCCGGTGGTCGTCCAGCCCCTGCCCGCGGGCCAGCAGCAGCCGCTCCCGGACGCCAACGGCGTCTACACCGTCACCTATGCGGCGGACGGGGTCTACCTGGTGCGGGTCTCGGTCTGGGACAAGGCGGGCATCGAGTACATGTTCCAGGTGCCGCGCTTCAACATCGACACCTCGCCGCCGACCCTGCAGATCAGCGACTTCCAGCAGGCGGGCGTCGTCCTCGACGACCCGGACACCTGGCCCCTGTTCTTCCGGGGCGAGGAGGCCGCGCCGCGCTTCACCGCGCGGGACGAGCTCTCGGGCCTCAGCCGGGTCCAGGTGACCGCGGCGCCCGGCCTGGAGGCCGGGGGGGCGGTGGTGATCCTCGACCGGGTGCAGCCGCAGCCCTTGCCCGGCACGCCGCCGACGGGCGTGCGCTTCCTCGGCAACCTCGCCTGCAGCGACCAGCTCGGGCTCTGCCAGGGCGGCAAGCTGTTCCTCGGCGGCATGAAGACGGGGGAGCAGCAGCTCGTCGTCGAGGCCTGGGACGGGAACGACAACCACGGGACCACCGCGTTCCCGTACCGGCTCATCAGCCTGGCCGAGGCCCTGGTCATCGTCCGGGGGCGGATCGCCGACTACCTCGCCGCGGAGCCTGGTGCGGGGGCGGTGACCCTGCTGACGCAGATGGATGGCTTCCTGGCGACCGGGCAGAAATCCCTGGCCCGGGGCTACCTCGGCGGCGCCCTGGTCAGCGTCTACGATTCCGTGACCTTGATGCTCGGCGCGGCGCTGAAGCTCGTCGCCCCCGCGGACCTGGTCGCCCAGTTGAAGCAGGACGCGCAGTTGCTGGCCCGCGGCTGCTACGCGGAGACCTACCTGTACTGGAAGCTGAACGCGGTGGGCACCGCGGAGGAGCAGACGGCCTACATCGCCCTGATGCAGGCCTGGGAGTTCATCTGGGAGGACGGGATCTACGACGCCGCGGTGCTCAAGGTCTCCAACGCCTACTTCTACGCCCGCAACGGCAAGGTCCCCTTCCGGGCGACGGACATCCCCCTGAGCATCGACGTGATCCACCGGATCATGGCCGAGCTCAGCGAGTACGCGCAGTACCGGGAGCTGCCCGCGGTCGAGGAGGTCGACGAGCTCATCGTCGACATGGACAGCCGGGTGCTGTGGCGGTTCGAGAACCTGCAGAACCCGGGGTGGCTGCCCGCGGAGGAGTTCATGGATCTCCTGCTGGACCTGCAGGACATGGCGAACAAGATGTTCATGGCCCAGTCCAAGGGCTGCTGGGTGCGCAACTGGCAGTGGGGCTTCGCCCAGGCCATCCGGGTGGTGATCGACGTGGCCAAGGCGGACGCCGAAGGGCACATCCCGCCCGGGCACGCGCAGTACTGTAAGATCCAGGAGGCGCAGGTGCAGTACGATCTGGGGATGGGCTACCTGGACAACCGGGAGCCGGACCTGATGCTGGACCTGTACGCGAACTGGAGCAAGGGGATCCGCTGCCTGATGCTGGAGATCTACCACCACGCGGGGTACCAGCCGGCCTTCCCGGTGGAGAACTGGGGCTGCACCCTCGAGGGGTGCACCCCGCAAGGGCAGAACTAGAACCCCGTCACGGCGAGGATGACCGGTCGAGCCTCTGGTGGCGACCGGCCTCCTCGCCGGTCGTTCGGATGCCGGCGCGGAGGTTGCGCATCTGCTCCGGGACGCGCTCCCGGGGGATGATTCGCATCCTGTTGAATCTCCTCGGTATTTTGCCTTCTTCGGGGCTTTCCCGGCGAGCTGCACTTCCGGCACGCGCACGCACACGCTCTCGCGCACGCGCACGCGCACGCACGCGCACGCGCCACGCTCCAGCTCTCGTGCGCAACGTGGCCGCCAGGATCAGGTCCAGCGGCCGGGCCGTGCCTGGACTCGCTGCGGGGAGGTGCCGGAAGCGCCGGCCACCGCTGATCAACGTCAACTATTTTTGCCGCCTGACGACAACTATTTTTGCCGGTCCGCCTGATGTGGGTGGCGGGCCGCGGCGACCGCGCTACCGCCATGAAATCCTTGGCGCATACAGGTCGCGCGCCTTGGCTCACTGCAATCCCTCCTCCCCGCTGGAGCGGGTGCCCGGGTAGTTGTCGTCGCTCGGGTAGTTGTCGTTGCCCGGGTAGTTGTCGTCGCTCGGGTAGTTGTCGTCGCCTGGGTAGTTGTCGTCGACGAGGTGGGTCACCGTCCTCGCCTCCGCCGCCCACCCGCTGGTCGCTCGGTAGTCGTCGTCGTGGCTTCTG
>JAVEVO010000060.1:0-39782 GCA_034005005.1 Myxococcota bacterium | reverse complement strand
TCATGGGGATGACCTCCTACTACTGGGGCCTTGGCCCTACCTCGCCGGGCTTGAATCGGCGGGGTCCTGAGGCATCCCCTTACCCCTGCAACCCTCTGCTTGGTATAGCTGACTCCGCGCCGGCACCAGCCTCCTCCCCCTTCAGATCCTGGCCCTGGCGGGCAGAGGAGCAAAGCGACCGGCGCGGAGGCCGGTCGCCACCCTGCGGAGGCCGGTCGCCACCAACCACCCTCTGTCTGCCAACCGGTCATCTTCGCTGTGTCGAGGTACTAGGGCCGCGCGGTCGCGCCCCCGAGGGGCCGCCCGTCGAGGTGCAGGTCGAGGGGCAGGTCCAGTCCGCGCAGCCAGTCCGGCAAGCCGGCCTTCTCCTCCCGGGAGAGCTGCCGGTCGATGCCGGGGTGCCGACGGGCCTCGTGCAGGGGGCGGTACTGGGTGAGCAGGTTGACGTAGGTGCCGGGCGCCTCGGCGGCGAGCCAGCGCAGCACGGGCCCGGTGCAGCAGTCGCGGTGCCCGGGGAGCACGAGGTGCCGGACCCAGCAGCCGCGGCGGAGGGTGCGCCGGGCCGCCTGGAGGACCTCCCCGAGGTGGTCGAGGTAGCCCGTGAGCGGCTGCCCGGTCAGCTCCCGGGCGCAGCCGTCCGTGGCGTGCTTCACGTCGAGCAGCAGCAGGTCGACGAGGGGGGGCAGCAGGGCCATGGCCTCCCGGGTGAGCCAGCCGTTGGTGTTGAGGACCACCGGTAGCTCCCGGGGGACCCGCACGGCCAGCTCCGCCGCGTGGTGGAGGCTGACCGTGGCCTCGCCGCCGACGAGCTCCACCGAGCGCAGCCCTTGTTTGGCCGCGAGGGTCGCGGCCAGCACGTCCGGCTGGAGCGGTCGCCCGCGGCCCGGTTGCACCACCCAGTCCGCGTCGGAGCAGTAGGGGCAGCGGAACGAGCAGCCGGACAAGAAGACGGTGTAGCAGGGGGTGAGCTCGGGCTCCTCGCCGAGGTGGACGAAGGCGTTGTAGTAGCGGGCCTGCGCGCCGACCCCGCAGCGGCCGAGCTCGCCGGCCAGCCGGTCCACCCCGCAGCGGTGCTCGCAGAGCCGGCAGGGGGCCGCGAGGTCGCGCAGGGAGTCGAGGTCGGCCTCGGGGCGGTGGATCTTCATCTCGGTCAGGGTAGCATTCTCGTTCTCTCGCGGCCAACGTCCCGCTATCTTCCTGCCCATGAAGTGGCGGTATCCCCTCGTCGCGTTCGACCTCGACGGCACCCTCGCGCAGGGTGCCGAGTTCGTCTGGAGCTTGCTGCACGAAGGCTTCGGCGTCGATGCGGAGCGTCGGGCGTGGGCCCGTGACGCGTTCTTCGCGCGCCAGATCACCTACCGGGAGTGGTTCGCCACCGACCTCGAGCTGCTCGCCGCGCAGGGAGCCACCCGCCAGGGCATGCTCGAGCTGTTCCGGCGCGTGACGCCGACCCCCGGCGCCCGGGAGGTGCTGCACCAGCTCCGGCAGGAAGGGCGCAAGCTGGCGATCCTCTCGGGCAGCGTGGACCTCCTGCTGGAGCACCTCTTCCCCGGCTTTGCCTTCGATCACGTCCTGATCAACCGGCTGCGCTTCGCGGCCGACGGGACCATCGCCGGGGGAGTGCCCACCGCCTTCGACCTGGAGCGCAAGGCCGACGGCCTCGCGGAGCTGGCCCGGCGGGAAGGGCTCGCGCTCGCGCAGTGTGCGTTCCTCGGGGACCACGAGAACGACCTGGCGGTGCTGCGAGCCGCCGGACTGGGGATCGCGTTCAACCCCCGCACCCCGCGGGTGGTGGCCGCCGCGGACGCGGCGATCACCGAGCTCGATCTGCGCCTCGCCTTGCCGCTGCTGCGATGATGAGGAGCGAGGAACGAGGAGCGAGGAACGAGGGGCGGGGAGCGCGCACGAGCACGAGCCACGAGCACGAGCAGGAGCAGGAGCACGGGCAGGAGCACGAGCACGAGCACGAGCACGAGCACGAGCACGAGCACGAGGTGCGCGCAAGGGATCTCCGGGGCCGGAGGAGCGAGATGGTGCGTCAGGTCCTGATCCTGGGTGGTCTGTCCCTCCTGCTCCTCGGCTGTCCGGGCTCCCCCCCGGCCCCTCCCCCGGTGGCCGACCCCGCCGCTCCCCCCGCGCTCGTCCCGAGCCCTGCTCCGGCCGACGGCCCGGAGGCCTCCGGGCTTGTGCCCGCGGCCCAGTGCGTGCGCGCGGCCACGACCTCGCCTGTCGCGTGGGCCGCGGAGACGGTCTTCTACGAGGTCTTCGTGCGCTCCTTCGCGGACTCGGACGGCGACGGGATCGGCGATCTCGACGGGCTGCGCCTCCGCCTGGACTACCTCGCGGACCTCGGGATCCGCGGGCTCTGGCTGACGCCCGTCTTCGTGGCCGCGAGCTACCACGGCTACGACACTGTTGATCATGACCACGTCGATCCGGTCCTCGGCGGGGACGAGGCGCTCCAGCGGTTGCTCCTGGCGGCCCACGCCCGGGGGATCCGGGTCCTCCTCGATCTGGTGCTCAACCACACCTCCGCCGAGCACCCCTGGTTCGTCGCGGCCCGGCAGGGCGACCCGCGCTGGCGCAACTGGTACGTCTGGCGTGATGCGGCGCCGGTCCCGACCTGGACGCAGCCCTGGGGGACCGCAGCCCTGATTGCCACCTCGGGCCTTCCACCCGAGTCTCGGGCTGACAGCGAGCGGCTGAGCTGAAGAGTCCCAAGCCTCCCCCTGGCCGGCACATCTTCGCGTTCAGAAGTCAGAAACGAACCTTACGAAATCGTGGCCGGGCCCCTTGCGTCCGGCCCGCCAGCCCCGCTCGGCGCGGGCCTGTCATGCCGGCCGCAGGCCGGGGCCCGGAAGTTGCCTGGTCGGAGCCGGTGAGCGTGCTCGTGCTCGTGCTCGTGCTCGTGGGATCGTACCTCGTGAGCACGTGAAGCGTGAAGCGTGGACCTCTGCCCCCGAATGCTGCTCCTCGGGCAGCTCGTCAGGGCAGGCCATCGAGGTGGTTCGACACGCCTCCTCTCCGCGTCCGGGCTGCGCCCCGCCCCGCCTTCGGGTGAGGGGCGGGGCTCCGCCCGGACGCTGCGAGGAGGCTTCCAATGAACCAGACATCCCAGCTCACCTTCCCCCACCAGCGGCTCGAGGCCTACCGGGTCGCGCTGGAGCTGGCCACGGCGGCCCGTCAGCTCAGCCTGAGCATCCCCCGAGGGCACCGCTCCATCGCGGACCACCTGCTGCGGGCCGCAGCCAACACGGTGCTGCTGCTGGCCGAGGGTGCGGACCGCAGCAGCGCCGGCGAGAAGCGGCAGCGCTTCGTCGAGAGCCGGGCCGAGTGCGGCGAGGTCGCGGCGGCCGCCGAGCTGGCCGTGGTGCTGGGGTTGGCCCCCAGCCCGCAGGCCGCCGAGGTCCAGCAGCTGGCCAACCGCGTCGCGGCCATGCTCACCCGCCTGCTGCAGCGCCTCGCCTGACCGCTCGTCCGCCTGGGGGGCGCTGCTCCGGTGGCGCTCCCCAGGAGGCTTCTCCGCACCCACGCCCTACGTGCCCACGTTTCACGCCCCACGCTTCACGAGCACGAGCACGAGCACGAGCACGAGCACGCCCCGACGTCTCGCGGACAGACCCGGCCCGCCCTATGGAAAACAGGGTCGCGATTCTCTTTCGAAAATGCGATCTTGGCTCTCGTCGCTGGAAACCTCTGGCAGGGCAAACCCGGCGACAACGAGCCTGCGGGCCAGGCGCCTCACGGCGCCCAGATCATGCCGGGTCCGGCCCGCGGGAGCAACACCGGCGTCACGGAGAAGAACAGAGATGAACCGAAGGCTGACCCGACGGGTCGCAGGCGCACTGAAGGCCGGTATCGACCGGCTCCCGCTCGCCCGCGTCCCGGAACCTCGCCAGGCAATCAATCGGCGCTGGTCGCTGCGCCAATTGCTCGCCGTCACCCTCGCCGGCCTCGTCGCCGGCTGCCACAATCTCGCCCAGGTCGAGGCGCTCACCGCCGAGATGTCGACGGCCTGTCGCAGACTCCTCGGCATCGGCCGGCGGGTCGCCGACACCACGTTGCGAGACCTGCTCGTCCGGCTCGACCCCATCGGGCTGCGGAATCTCCTCGCCCAGCAGATCCGCCAGACCCACCGCAGCCACGCCCTCGACCCGGTCGGCCTGCCCTTCGGCGCGGTCGCCATGGACGGCAAGGGCACCGCCATCGATAGCTGGGAGGCGGGCTTCGCCCAGCGGCAGGTCCACGGCGGGTCGGCCAAGGGGGCCTCCGGGCTGGTTCGGACCTTCACCTGCTCTTTGATGAGCAGCCTCGTCCCGGTCTGCCTCGACGCCGCCCCCATCCCACCAGAAACCAACGAGGACGGCTGCTTCGCCGGGATCCTCGACCGACTCGTCGACCTCTACGGCGCCATCGACTTGTTCCGGCTCATCGTCGCTGACGCCGGCTCGTGTTCCCTGGCCAACGCCAGCCATGTCCGGGACAAGTGCCTGCACTACCTCTTCCGCCTCAACGACAAGCAGCCCACCCTTTTCACCGAGGCCCAGCGCTGCCTGCAGCACCTGTCGGACTCGACCGCCCTGGCCAGCACCTCTGAGGCGGTCCGGGGGGCCATCGAGGACCGACGGATCTGGGTGACCACCGAGATGGCCGGCTTCCTCGAGTGGACCCACCTTGTCACCGTCATCCGGGTCCAGCGTTCCAGAACGGGCAGCCTCGACCCCAAGAACGACTTCGTCCATGACCGCTACTTCATGACCAGTCTCCGACCCGACGCCCTGACGACCAAGCAGTGGCTCCACCTGATCCGCAACTATTGGGCCGCCGTCGAGAACGGGGCCCACAACATCCTGGACACGGCCTTCCAGGAAGACGGCCGCCCCTGGATCACCGGACACGACCAGGGCATGCTCAACGTCCTGCTCCTGCGCCGAATCGCCCTCAACCTCGTCGGCCTGTTCCGCGGGCGGACCCTGCGCGGCGAGGAGCAGCGCGCCACCCCCTGGACGACCATCATCCGCTGGTTCCGCAACACGCTCATCGCGGCCACCCCCGACCTGCTCGAGGAGCTGCGACCGCGACGGATCCGCACCGCAGACTGCTGAGGTAGCCGGGGAAGCCCTGCCAACGCCGCTCCCGGCGGCAGACAGACTGGACCTCGGGGACCGCTTCCCCGAACCCGGGCGCCGGCCTGGGGGAGGGGGGCGACCACCTCGGGCGAGCCCAGCAAGCCGCTTCGCCTGCAGGCCGGCGTTGCCGGCCTGCGCGAAGCGGGGGTGGCGATCAAGACTGTGGGGGACCGCGCCCACCTGGCACCCGGCGGGCGATTCTTGGTACTATGGTCTCTTCTGGTCGGGGATGCCCGACCTCGACTTCACGCAGCCCGCGGTCCGGGCCGAGCTGACGCGGGTGGCTCGCCAGTGGCTCCAGCGGGGCGCGGACGGCTACCGGCTCGATGCGGTCCGCTACCTGGTGGAGACGGGGCCGGGCGCGGGGCAGGCCGACACCCTCCCGACCCACCAGGTCCTGCAGGAGCTCGCGGCCGAGCTGACCGCGACGAGTCCCGAGGCCCTGCTGCTGGGAGAGATCTGGACCGACCTCGAGACGGTGGCCACCTACCTCGACCGCCGGCCGCACCTGGAGCTGCACGGTGCGTTCGCGTTCGACCTCGCCGGGGCGATCCTCGCCGACGTCGCGGCCGGGCGGGCGAAGGCGTTCCCCGAGGTGCTCTGCCGGACGGCCCGGGCCTTCCCCCCCGAGGCGCTGGACGCCACCTTCCTCACCAACCACGATCAGGATCGGGTCCTGACGCGCCTCGGTGGCAGCCTGGGGCAGGCCCGGGTCGCGGCCTCCCTGCTGCTCACCTTGCCGGGGGTGCCCTTCGTCTACTACGGCGACGAGATCGGCATGCGCAACGGCCGGGGAGCCGGCGATCTGGCGAAGCGGGCGCCGATGCAGTGGGACTCCGGCCCCAACGCCGGCTTCACCACCGGGAAGCCCTGGCAGGAGCTCGAGGAGACCGCGCCCTCGATCAACGTCGCGGCCCAGCAGGCCGATCCCGCCTCCCTGCTCGCCCACTACCGGCGGCTGATCCGGCTGCGGCTGGCCCTGCCCGCCCTGGCCCGCGGCGACTACCGCCCCCTGCCCGTGACCTGCGGCGCGGGGAGCTGCTTCGCGTTCGCCCGCCGGGCCGGCGACGAGCTCGTCCTGGTCGTGGTCAACCTCGGGCGCAGCACCGCGGCCGAGGTCGAGCTGCAGGTCGCGGACCTCCCGGTGTGCGCCGAGACGCCGCTCACCTTGCAGCCGCTCGAGGCCAGCCGGCGGAGTGGTCCGCCGCTCGCGCTGGCCCCCGGCCGGGCGACCTTGCGCCCTGGGCCCCTGGCCGCGCAGGAGACCCTCGTGCTCGCGGGCAAGCTCCCGTCCTGTCCCTGAGGCGCTCGACCTGGTGCCGGAAAGAGCGCGCGTCGACGACGGGCCCTACTCCGGGGACGCGTCGTCTTCGGCGTCGTCGAGGGTCGTGCTGCGGGCCGGCTCGGTGGTGAGATCGATGCCGGCGATGGGGGCGGTGGCGGGCAACAGCTCCCGGTCGAGGGCCAGCACGGGCTCCTCCGGGCGCGTGGACAGCAGGGGGAAGTAGGTGAGGGCGAGCTGGGCGAACTCCTCGGAGTCCCGGAAGAGGTACTCCTCGCCGAGCAACTGGATCGGCCCCTCGGGGTCCCGGCGCGTGGTCTGGGAGTGCTGCAGGGCGAAGCCGCCCCAGAGCCAGCGGTAGCTGGAGCGGGTCTCGCAGACCTCCCCCGTCGGGGTCCGCCGGCGCACCTGGCGCACCAGCAGCCGGTCGTAGGACTCCTTGAAGAGCAGGAGGTGGGCGGTCTGGTCGTTGTTGTGACAGAACAGCCCGCGCCGCAGCAGGGCGAGGCCGGGCGCGCTGGTGTCGGCGAACTCCCCGGTGTCCAGCCGCTGCCACTCGGCGAGCAGGCGCTGCTGGGCCTGCTGCAGGTCCGACGGCAGGTACAAAGGCGCGTCGACGAGGCCCGTGAGCCGCGTCAGCTCCTCCGGGTCGCCGATCCCGGTGAGGTGGCGGAAGTGGTGCACCCCGCCGATGTAGGTCCGGTCGAGGCGGAAGGAGCGCTGCAGCCGCAGGTCGTTCAGGGTGCGCAGCGCGCTCTCGAGGAGCAGGGAGCGGCGGGCCGCGAGCAGCGGGATCGGGCCCCAGAGCACCTTCACGCCGAGCTCGGTGGCCTGGACCGGATCGCCGCTGATCTGGGCGGGCACCGCGCGGGGACGTCCGTCCGGGTGATAGTACTTCAGGCGGATCTCTTCCCCTTCCTGGATGGCCACCTGGTGCTCGGGCATGGGGAAGAGCATGCGCCCGCCGCCGGCCAGGGTGCGCGGGTTGAGCCCGAGGATGTGCAGGCCCCGGGCGATGATCCCGCTGACGATCGCCTCGAGGAAGGAGAAGACGCCGCGGACGTTGATGTCGGCGGTCACCTGGCCCGGCTGGCGCGCCACCAGGGGCGGCAGCACGAGCAGCGAGCTCTCCCCGCCGAAGCTCGTCGGCGTGGTGGTGGGGACCGCGCCGACCCCGCCGATGAAGGTCCGGTTGGTGTACAGGCCCTCGGCGAGCATCCCGCGCACGAAGGACTTGCGGCGGCCGTCGACGTGGCGGGATTCGGCCTCGACCACCGTGCCGCCGAAGGCCTCGCGCCAGAGCATCGCGGGGGCCCGGGAGAGGTAGCCCGTCAGGGTGCTCGCCTTGCTGGTCAGGTCGCCGGCGAAGAACTGGCCCGAGGCCGGGCCGCCGATGGCATGGCTGCAGAGGCGCTGCCAGTGCCCGTCGATGCAGGCCATGCTCAGCCGCGCCGGGACGACCGTGCCCTCGCGGGTGAAGTAGCGCACGAACGCCCGGCGGGCGCGGCGGGCGATCTTGCGGGCCAGCGGCCGCAGCCAGCCGAAGCGGTCGAGGGAGCGGGCCGCGAGCGCATAGCCCCAGCCCGGCACCCCCGCGAAGACCGCGTTGTCGGCTGCGGTGCCGGCCGGGTAGGGCACGATGGCCCGCACGAAGGGGTACAGGCCGCGGAAGGTCTCGGCCTGCGAGGCCTCGGCCAGCTTCGCCAGGTCGAAGCGGTCCGGGAGCAGATCGACCTCCGCCGGGAAGAAGGTTGCGAGCAACGCGCAGCGCAGCAGGGGGGAGTCCGCGGTCGTCTCCGTGCTCCGCAGGATCTTGGCGAGGCTGGCCTGCTTGCGCAGCAGCCGCTCCAGCTTGCCCCGCAGGATCCAGATGGTCTGGAGGTTGGCGGGGGTCGGCGGGATCGGCGGGATCGGCTCCTGGAGGTGGAAGAGGGAGCGGTAGGGCTCCGGGATCTGACGGCGGCGCGCGTCGTCGATCCGGGAGACGTCGATCCGGCCTGCGACCTCGGTCACGAGCTCGGGGTAGAACGCGGCGTACGCGGCGATCAGGAGATGGTGGTCCAGGGTCCCGTCCCCGCCGACCACCACGACGTCGAGGGGCTTGGCCTGGCGGGACAGCTCCTGCAGCCGATCGCGCAGCCCCCGGACGCTCTCCATGGTGTCCCGGCGGGTCTCCTCGACGACGACCGTGAAGCCCAGGGTCGCGAGCTCCTCGAACAGGCCCTCGGGCAGCTTGTACCGCTTCCCCGGGTGCAGCACGACGAGCACGGTGCCCGGGGTCCGGTCCTGGTGGATGCCGGCCAGGATGTAGGGCTCGAGCTGCTCCGGCGGCAGCCGGGCGATGGGGACGCTGGGCGAGGGCACGTCGAGCAGGGAGGTGCGGCGGCTGCCGGGCGGCTCGGCGGGGTCGTTCGTGGCCAGGAGCCGATCGGTCGGGGGCGGCAGCGGGGCCGGCGGAGGGGAGGACGGCGGCGGGTCGACCACGGCGGCGGCCAGGGGGTCGGGCCCGGTCGCGGTCGGCCCGGGTTCCGGCAGCCCCAGGGAGAGCTGCGGGCTCGTCCCGGGATCCTCGGGGCGCTCCGTCCTGCTGCGGCTGGTCTCCGTCAACCTGGTGGCCCTTGCCTCTGCCGGAGGGGCTCCTGACCCTCCCGGCCCCGGAGTATGGACGGGTTCGGCCAGGAAGAAAACCGGCAACCGTCGCTGCGGAGGTAGCCGAGCCCGTCCGGGACCGCAAGGCGCATCACGCCGGGCTCAGCTCCAGGTGGGGTCGACGAGCTCCAGCAGGTCGAGCACCGGCACTTCCTGGTCCTGGAGGGCCGCGCCGAGCAGATCCCGGCAACGTGGGCAGGCCGTGACGACCCGGCGGGCGCCGGTGGAGAGGAGCTGGGTGGCGCGCTGCCCCGCGATCCGCCGGGCGCCCTCCGGGGTGAGGGTGGCGTAGCCCTGCCCGCCGCCGCAGCACCAGCCCTGCTCGCGGCTCCAGGGCGGCTCCCGGGGGGCTTCCCCGGTGAGGCCCCGGAGGATGCGGCGGGGCGCGTCGTACAGGCCGAGGTGGCGGCCGAGGTGGCAGGGATCGTGGAAGACGAGCGGCCCGTCGCCGGTCGCGGCCGGCGCGCCGCGCCCCCGCCAGGCCTCGGGCAGGTGACGGTCGAGGGCCTCGAGGGGCAGCCGGACCTCGGGGAGCAGCTCCACCCCGAGCTCGGGGTAGACCTTGCGCAGCAGCCAGGCCTCCTCGGGATCCAGCACCCAGAGGCGGGAGAAGCCCGCGGCTGCGCGTGCGACCCGCACGGCCTGCCGCTGCAGAGCGGACCGATCCCCCGCGGCGAGGAGGGTCGAACCCAGCTCCTGCGGCCCGGGCCAGAGGGCCGGGGGCTCGGGGGTGATCCGTCCGAGGACCGCCCAGGTGTGCTGGATCAGCCGGAGATCATGACGAAGGGCATAGGGACCGGGGATCAGGGCCGACCTTCCGGTACGAAGAGCCTGGGGAGTCGCCTGCGCGGCGAGCCCCTGCAGCTCGGCCTCGACCTCGTCGACCGCGGCCGCGGCCGCCCGCAGGGGCTCCGGCGTCGCGCCGGCCTCCGCGGCCAGCTCGCGCGCCAGCCGCAGGGCGGGGGCGATGTCGATCCCGTGCTCGCAGGCCGTGGTGTGCAGCCCGCAGCCGGTACAACGGAAGGCCGCAGCCCCCGTCTCTCGATCGAGGGGCAGCTTGCCCCGGGAGATCAGGTGCAGGAGGGTCATCTTCATGGTGGGGGTGACGGTCTCGCGGTGCTCGCCCTCGGCCACCGGGCAGGCGAAGCGGCACAGCCGGGGACAGTAGGTGCAGAAGGTCAGCTCCCGGGAGAAGGCTTGCAGGGTTCGGGCGTGGCTGGTCACCTCGTCTCCTCCACCGGTCACGGAAGGTGACCGGCTCCGATTCCACCAGCTTTGGCGGGCGGAGGCAAGGGGGAGCGGCCGGTCCGTGGTCGCCGGGGCGGGCAGGAGGGCAGATTCCGTCGGGTTGGCCTCTCCTGCCCGGCCCGCTTGACCCCTTGCCCTGCCAGGGGATACTGTAGGAAAGGCTCCGGGTAGGCTTGCAGGGGGGTGGACTGCCCTCGCCCTGTCCGGGCTCGAACCGACTCGTGGCGCGGGGTGCGGGTGCCCCGCTCAGCCTGGAGGCGACCCAAGATGACGCGTCGCTCGACTGCCAACGCCGGAGGCTTCTCGTCCATGCTGAAGACCTTGCTCAGGAAGCCGCTGGTCCTCGTCTCGCTCGGGCTGCTGCTGGCGCTGGGTGGGCTGGTGTTCGCGTACACGATCACCGTGGGGGACGGTCTGCTGACCGACTGGACGCTTACGCCCCCGTCGACCGCCAACACGGCCCACGTCGCGCGCAGCCAGGACGCCGCCAAAGAGGGCGAGTTCATCTGGCTCGACCACTCCGGCGATGATCGCAACGACTTCAACCCTTCCGGCCGGGACACGCGCGTCGACATCGTGCAGTTCCGTGCGACGGCCACGGCCACGGACCTCTACTTCTTGATCAAGATGAACGACATCGACCAGACGACCGGCGACGGGGCGCCCCAGGTCCAGATCGCCATCGACCGGGATCACACCTCGGGGAATGGCGTCCGGGGGTTCGAGAAGACCGCGGAGACGCAGACGGCCGCGGAGGCGGCCTGGGAGTACCTGGTCGTGACCACCTTCGGCAGCGCCGGGGGGGCGCCGCTGATCTACACCGCGGCCGGGAACACCGGCGACAACGCCGGCAGCGCCAACGCCATCACCGGCGATGCGGTGGACGCCATCGAGATCGCGGTCCCCTGGGCCAAGATCGGCGGCGTGCCCACCGGTCCTCTCTACTTCACGGTGGCCTCCTTCCGGGCGAATGGGTCGGACGGTGTCTGGGACGTCGGCGGCAGCGCCAACGCCCTCGATGCCGTCACCAACTACGGGGCGCCGGGAACGACCAGCAACACCTGGACCGAGGTCGAGGACGGCACCGTCGATTTCAACTTCCGCGTCGACTTCCACCTCGACGCGACCTACGACCCCAGCGCCCCCCTGCTGGTCCAGGAGGTCATGTACGACCCCCTCACGGACAAGCCCGAGTGGATCATCGTGCGCAACCCGGGCGCCGCGTCCCTCTCCCTGAAGGGGTTCATGATCGGCGACGAGGAGACCGCGGGCGGGGACGAGGGCCTGGTCCGCTTCCCCGACGACGCGACCATCGCGGCCGGTGGTACCAAGGTCATTGCGGCCTCGGCCACGGCCTACAACACCCAGTACGGTGCCAAGCCCGACTTCGAGCTGACCGCCACGGACGAGACCGTCCCGGACATGATCGACGTCAACTGGTCCACCGGGACCATCGATCTGGACAACGCGGGGGACGAGGTCCTGATCCTCGACCCGTCCTACACCATCGTCGACGTGCTGGCCTACGAGGGCGGCGCGTACCCCAGCGTCACCGCCAACACCCAGAACCTCACCCAGGGGCGCTCCCTGGTGCGGGTCGGTGTCGATGACACCGACGATTGCTCCACGAACTTCACCTCCCGGCCGGTGATCACCGCACCCGGGAACCAGACCGTGCTCGAGGACGCCGCGGCCTCCGACCCCGCCCTGGCGGTCACCATCGGCGACGACGAGACGGCCGCGGGCACCCTGACCCTCGACAAGCAGACGAGCAACGCGACCCTGCTGCCCCTGGCCAACATCGTGCTGGGCGGTGTGGATGCGAACCGGACGGTCACGGTGCAGCCGGCCGCGAACCAGAGCGGCACCGCCACGGTGACCCTCACGGTCACCGACGCGGCCGGGGCCACCGCGAGCGCCAGCTTCGTGCTGACGGTCACCGCGGTCAACGACGCACCGGTGCTCGACCAGGCCGGCCCCATCGCCAAGACGGTCCTCGAGGACAAGGCCGCGCCGGGCTTCGAGCAAGAACTCAGCGCGACCGACGTCGAGGGCAGCACCCTGACCTGGAGCCTCTCGGTGGACCCCAGCAAGGGCGTGGTCACCGGCGCGAGCGGCGAAGGCGGCAGCAAGACCATCGCCTACACGCCCAGCGCCAACGCCAACGGCACGGACACCTTCACGGTGCAGGTCTCCGACGGCACCGACACCGACACCGTGCAGTTCGACGTCACGATCACCCCGGTCAACGATCCGCCGGAGAACGATGTGGCCCCGGTCGTCAGCGGGACCGCGGCGGTGGGCCAGACCCTCAGCACGACCGACGGGACCTGGAACGACACCAAGGACGGGCAGGCTGCGAACACCATCACCTACACCTACCAGTGGCAGACGTCCGCGGCCGGCGACTGCTCCAACCCGAGCGACATCACCGATGCGACCAACAGCACCTACGTCGTCCAGGCCGGGGACACCTCCCTCCGGGTGAAGGTCACCGCGACGGACAGCGGCGTGCCCGGCACCGCCACCGCCTCGGTCTTCTCGAACTGCGTCTCCGCCAGCAACTCCGCCCCGGTGCTCGACCAGGCCGGGCCCATCGCCAAGACGGTCCTCGAGGACGTGGCGTCGCCGGGCTTCGAGCAGGAGCTCAACGCCACGGATGCGGACGGCGACACCATCACCTGGAGCTTCTCGGTCCCCCCGACCAAGGGGACGGCCACCGGGGCCACGGGCACCGGCGGCACCAAGACCATCGCCTACACGCCGAACCTCAACGAGAACGGTGCGGACACCTTCACCGTCAAGGTCGCGGACGGCAAGGGGGGCGAGGACACGGTCGTGTTCGAGGTGACGATCACGGCGGTCGCGGACCCGCCGACCCTCACCGAGGTGCAGACCTTCACCGGTGGGACCGAGGACACGGCCTACACGATCACCTTCGCCAGCCTGCTGGACAAGGCGAACGAGGCCGATCCCGATGGTGCGACGACCTTCCGCTTCAAGATCGTCGAGAAGACCACGGGCACCCTGACCAAGGACGGGGTCACCGTGAACGTCGGCGACTACTTCGCGGCGGCGGACGAGAAGGACCTCGTCTGGACACCGGCCAGCAACGACAACGGGACGGTGAACGCCTTCAAGGTGCTCGCGAACGACGGGACCAGCGACTCGGCCGGCACCGGCGTGCAGGTCAAGGTCGAGCTGGCCGCGGTCAACGACGTGCCGACGCTGACGACCGTCAGCAACCTCACGGGCGCGTCCGAGGACACGGACTTCGCGATCTCCTTCGCGGCCCTCGCCGCAGCCGCCAACGAGGCCGACGTCGATGGCGATACTCTGCGGTTCAAGATCGTGGCGATCAGCACCGGCACCTTGAAGAAGGGCGGTTCCGACGTCAGCCCGGGTGACTTCTTCGCCACGGGGGAGACCCTCACCTGGAAGGGCGCGGCGGATGCCAACGGCACACTGGATGCCTTCACCGTCAAGGCCAACGATGGCACCGCGGATTCCGCCTCGGCCGTCCAGGTGAAGGTCGTGGTCGCGGCGGTCAACGATGCACCGACCTTGACCACGGTGAGCAACCTGACGGGCGCGCAGGAGAAGACCGACTTCGAGATCCCCTTCGCGACCCTCGCCGCGGCCGCCAACGAGGCCGATGTCGATGGCGACACCCTGCAGTTCCGGATCGTGGCGATCAGCAGCGGCACCTTGAAGAAGGGCAACACCCCCGTCAGCGCCGGGGACCTGTTCGCCGCGGGGGAGACCCTCACCTGGAAGCCGACCGGCAACGCCAACGGCACGCTCGATGCCTTCACCATCAAGGCGTTCGACGGCGCGCTCGATTCGGCCACGGCGGTCCAGGTGAAGGTCGTCGTCGGCGCGGTCAACGACGCACCGACGCTGACCACTGTCAACGACCTCACGGGTGCGACCGAGGACACGGATTTCGCGATCTCCTTCGCGACGCTCGCCGCGGCCGCGGACGAGGCCGATGTCGATGGAGACACCCTCCGCTTCAAGATCGTGGCGATCAGCACCGGCACCTTGAAGAAGGGCGGGTCCGACGTCAACCCGGGCGACTTCTTCGCCACGGGCGAGACCCTCACCTGGAAGGGTGCTCAGGACGCCAACGGCACGCTCAATGCCTTCACGGTGAAGGCCAACGATGGCCTCCTGGACTCCGCAACGGCCGTGCAGGTCAAGGTCGTCACCAGCGCCGTCAACGACACGCCGACCTTGACGACGGTCAACACCCTGACCAACGGCACCGAGGACACCGACTACTCGATCCCCTTCGCCACCCTGGCTGGGGCGGCCGATGAAGCCGACGTCGACGGCGACACCTTGCGGTTCACCATCGTCGCCGTCAGCAGCGGCACCTTGAAGAAGGGCGGGTCCGACGTCAACCCGGGCGACTTCTTCGCGACCGGCGAGACCCTGACCTGGAAGGGCGCGCTCGACGCCAACGGCACGCTCGACGCCTTCACCGTCAAGGCCAACGACGGCACGGTGGATTCGGCCACGGCGGTCCAGGTGAAGGTCGAGGTCGCAGCCGTCAACGATGCCCCGACCCTGACGACGGTGAGCAACCTGACCGGCGCCACGGAGGACACGGATTTCGCGATCCCCTTCGCCGACCTGGCGGCTGCCGCCAACGAGGCGGACGTCGACGGCGACACGCTGCGTTTCAAGATCGTCGCGATCAGCACCGGGACCCTGAAGAAGGGAGGTGCGAACGTCAGCGCCGGGGATCTCTTCAGCGCGGGCGAGACCCTCACCTGGAAGGGCGCGCCGGACGCCAACGGTACCCTGAACGCTTTCACCATCAAGGCCAACGACGGCAGCCTGGATTCGGCGAGCGCGATCCAGGTCAAGGTCGTCACCGCCGCGGTCAACGACACCCCGACGCTGACGGCCGTCTCCAACCTCACGGGCGCTTCGGAGGATACCGACTTCTCCATCCCCTTCGCCACGCTCCTGGGCGCGGCCGATGAGGCCGATGTCGACGGGGACACCTTGCGGTTCAAGATCATCGCGATCAGCACCGGCACCCTGAAGAAAGGCGTGTCCGACGTCAACCCGGGTGACTTCTTCGCGACCGGCGAGACCCTCACCTGGAAGGGCGCGCTCAATGCCAATGGCACCCTCGATGCCTTCACCGTGAAGGTCAACGACGGGACCGTGGATTCCGCCAGCGCCGTTCAGGTGAAGGTGGTCGTGGCTGCCGTCAACGACACACCGACCTTGACCACCGTGAACACCTTGACCGGGGCCCTCGAGGATACGGATTTCGCGATCCCCTTCGCTACCCTGGCGAGTGCCGCGAACGAGGCGGATATCGACGGGGACACCCTGCGTTACAAGATCGCCGCGATCAGCACCGGCACCTTGAAGAAGGGCGCCACCCCCGTGAACGTAGGGGATTTCTTCGCCACCGGCGAGACCCTCACCTGGAAGGCCGCCGCGAACGCCAACGGCACCCTCAACGCCTTCACGGTGAAGGCCAATGACGGCACCGTGGATTCGGCCACGGCGGTCCAGGTCAAAGTGGAGGTCGTCGCGGTCAACGACCAGCCGACCTTCACCAAGGGGGCCGATCAGACCGTCAACGAGGACGCGGCCGCGCAGTCGGTCAGCGGCTGGGCGACGGCCATCAACAAGGGCGCGAGCAACGAGAGCGGGCAGACCCTGGAGTTTCTGGTCACCGTCCCCGCCAACCAGCAGTACCTCTTCTCTACCCTGCCCGCGATCAGCGCGACCGGCACCCTGACCTACACCCCGGCCACCAACAAGAACGGCGCGGCCACGGTCTCGGTGGCCTTGAAGGACGATGGCGGGACCCTCAACGGCGGGGTGGACACCTCGGCCACCGTGACCTTCGTCATCACGGTCGACCCGATCAACGACCCGCCGGTGAACACGGAGGCCCCGTCGATCACCGGCACCGTGCACAAGGACGAGATCGTCACCGCGTTGCCGGGCACCTGGAACGACAACAACGACCAGGCCCCGGGGACCATCACCTTCACCTACCAGTGGCAGGCCTCGAGCAGCAGCGCGAGCTGCGGCGGCCTCTCCAACGTCAACGCCGTCGCGGGCCACCCCGACCAGTACAAGGTGAAGGCCGGCGACAAGTCGATCCGTGTGCAAGTGACCGCGACGGACAACGGCGAGGGTACGCCGGCCAGCCAGAGCGTCACCGTCGCCTCGGCCTGCCTGAGCGCGACCAACCACCTGCCGGTGATCACCGAGGGCAACGATGCGCTCCCGATCACCATGAGCGAGGACTCGACGCCGACGGCCTTCTCCTTGACCCTGAACGCCACGGACGCCGACGGCGACACCCTCACCTGGAGCATCTCCAGCCCCGCGACCAAGGGGACGGCCACCGCCAGCGGGACGGGCGCGAGCAAGAGCATCGGGTACACCCCGAACGCCAACTACCATGGTGGGGACAGCTTCACGGTGAAGATCGACGACGGCGCGGGTGGGACCGATCAGATCACGATCAACGTCACGATCATCCCAGTGCCCGATCTACCGACGTTTTCGGGCCACAGCACCCTCGAGGACACCCAGACGGCTGTCGGCACGGGGCTGGTCGCCAAGAAGAGCGACCTCGACGGGTCCGAGATCACCCACTTCAAGATCACCGACATCCAGAAGGGCAAGCTCTACGCCAGCGGGGTGCAGGTGTTCAAGGACGGCTTCGTCGCCTCCGACCTCAACGGCCTGGTGCAGTTCACGTTCACCCCGGACGCGGACTTCTACGACGCCAAGGGCGAGGCCTCGGTCAGCGTCCGGGCCTCCACCTCGGCCGGGGACGCCGGGCTCGGGCCCGACACGGTCAAGGCCGTGATCGCGGTCTCGCCGGTGCCCGACACGCCGACCATCACCAACGCCACCACGGCCGAGGACACGATGACCAGCAGCGGCCTGGTGGTCACCCGCAACACGGTGGACGGGGCCGAGATCACCCACTTCAAGGTCACGGCCATCAACAGCGGCACGCTCTACAAGAACAACGGCACCACGGTCATCCCGGTCAACGGCTTCATCACCGCGGCCGAGGGCACCGCGGGCCTGAAGTTCAAGCCCAGCAGCAACTTCAACGGAGCCGCGTCGATCAAGCTCCGGGCCTCCCTCTCGGCCCTCGACACGGGGCTCGGCGGCGGGGAGGCCACCGCGACGATCACCGTCACCGCGGTCAACGACCAACCGGAGAACAGCCTGCCGGTCGCCGGCCTCCTGACCACGGTCGACGAGGACGCGGACCTGCTGTTCAAAGCGACCAACAACAACCGCATCACCGTCAGCGACCTCGACGTCGCCGAGACGGCCAATGGCAAGCTGCAGGTCTCCCTCTCCGTGCTCCACGGGTTGCTGACCATGACGACCCTGACCGGGCTGCAGTTCTCCGTGGGGGATGGCACCAACGACAAGACCATGACCTTCCAGGGGCTCCCCGCGGCCATCAACACCGCCCTGAACACCCTGAAGTATCGTCCGGACCTCCACTTCAACACCGCGAACGGGCGCACCGAGACCTTGACCGTCACCACCAGCGATCTCGGGAACACGGGCAGCGGCGGCACGCTCACCAAGACCGACACGGTCGCCATCCACGTCACCGCGGTCGACGACGCGCCCGTCCTGACTGTCCCGGCCACTCAGAGCGTCGACGAGGAGAAGACCCTGACGATCAACGGGGTCACCGTCGACGACGACGACGAGGAGGACGACCCGAGCCAGCCCAATTGGGAGGTCACCCTGACGGTGACCTACGGCAAGATCACCGTGAACAACGTCGCCAACATCTCCTTCCAGGGAGGGACGGGGAACAACGCCGCGACCATGCGCTTCCGGGGCACCCTGGCTCACCTCAACACCGCCCTGGCCGGGATGAAGTACGTCCCCGACACCAACAAGAACAAGCCCGACAACGGCCAGGAGACCCTGACGATCCTCCTGGACGACCTGGGAAGCTATGGGAAGATCGTCGCCTCCGGCCAGTGCGTTGGCACGGTCTGCACGGACCAGAAGGTCCTGAACATCGACGTCGCGCAGATCAACGACAAGCCCGTGATCTCGGTGATCGGTGGCAAGTCGGTGAACGAGAGCGCGACCCTCACCTTCACGGTGAACTTCACCGATCCGGATCAGGTCGGCGAGAGCCACGTCGTCAAGATCGACTGGGACGACGGCGACAGCAGCTACCAGAAGACGGTCGACGCCGGGGCCCGCAGCGTGTCGGTCTCCCACGTGTACGCGGACAACCGCCACGGGAACTACACCGCCAAGGTGACGATCACCGACGCCTTGCAGAAGCCGGCGGCCCTGACCTCGGACGTCGCCACCGTCCTCGTCACCGTGAACAACGTCACCCCCACCGGTGACGCGGCCGGCTTCAACGAGCGGGCGACCCTGACCTTGAACGACCCGGTCTACGGGCCGGTGGACCCCGCGGCGCCCCTGCCCAACATCGTCAACGCCGGCGGCGCGGACGACGGCAACCAGACCATCCCCGAGGGGTACATCTCGGGCACCGAGTGCCGGCCGACCCCGGTCAACTTCCTCGCCGGGGGCCGTGACGTGAGCCCCGTCGACCACAAGGACGGGCTGTACTTCCGCTGGGACATGGGTGACGGCAACTGGCCGCAGGTCGTCCGCAACGTGCTCGGGGTGAGCACGCCGTACCACTCGTACGCGCCCAACCCGACCGACGCGGTGGCCGAGGGCAGCGGCCCGCCCCTGTACTGGTTCGACACCTCGGTGACCCCCAACGTCTGGAAGGAGACCCGGACCTGGCTGGCCGGCAAGACCCACTACTTCAAGAAGAGCAACGAGGCCGAGCTCGAGTGGGTGCTGCTGCGGGAGACCCACGCGTACCTCGACGACATCCAGGAGACGATCCAGGCCGATCCCGCGAACATCGGCGCCATCGTCATGGAGGGTGGGCAGCCCAAGCTGCAGAGCCCGTTCCTCGTCCAGGTCTACACCCGGGACAAGGACGGCGCCGAGGTCACCAAGAGCATCCGGGTCGCGGTCAACAACGTCGCGCCCTTGCCGCGCCCGGCCATCAAGAAGGGGGACGGCACCCTGGACTTCGGCATCGAGACCGAGGCGAACGTGAAGCTCACGGTCATCGCGGCGCAGCCGTTCACCCTCAGTGCGAAGCAGTCCTGCGATCCGGGCTGGGTCGACAACCGCCACCTGAAGTACTACTGGCAGGTCGACACCGGTGACACCAACCCGGACCCGACCAGCCCCGAGTGGACGTTCAAGTATGACTTCCCGGGCCAGAACAAGCCCGCGACCTTGCGGGTCGAGGACCCGAGCGGCGCCTCGACCACCCGGAACGTCCTGATCAACGTGCTCGCGGAGTGCGAGACGAAGCCGGCCATCGATGCCGTGGCGGTGGACGCGCAACGGGAGGGCAACGAGCTGACCCTCACCGGACGGGTCACGGGCGGCGGGAACGCGGCCCGGACCTACACCTTCTACTGGAACTTCGGGGACGGGGTGCAGGGCACCTGCGCGCAGCCCATCACGGGCACCGCGACCCCGAGCTGCTCGGTGAAGCACACCTACAGCGACAACGCCTCCCGGGCGGTCACCCTCACCGTCGCGGACGAGCTCGGCTGCGCGGTGCCGGTGACGCGGACCCTGACCATCGTCAACATGCCGCCAGTGATCAGCGTCGGTGAGCCCAAAGTCACATCCGGGACGGTGGTCGAGGGCGTTTCGTTCCAGGTCGGCGTCAACTACACCGATCCGGGGACCATCGACACCCACACCGTCTCCTGGGACTGCAACGATGACGGTACCTTCGAGCAGGTCGGCACCGCGGCGACCTGCACGTACTTCGCCGACGACTTCCCCGCTGGCGACGACGCGATCGCCGGGCGGCCCGCGGAGAAGCACACCGTCAAGGTCCGGGTCCGCGACAAGGACGGCGGCCAGGCCGATGGGCAGGTCGCGGTCACCGTCAAGAACGGTCCGCCCATGGTGACCACCGACACCGTCGTCATCGGTGCTCAGGAGGGGAGCCCGATCACGCTCAACGCCTCGGCCACCGACCGGGGCATCGATCCCGGCGACGGCAACTTCCTGTTCGACTGGCTGTTCCCCCTCGGCTCGTTCACCGGGGCCCAGACCTCCATCGTCTTCCCCGACGACGGCGACTGGGACGGCTCGGTCACGGCCACCGACAACGGCGGTGGTGCCGCGGCCGAGACCAGCCTGCCCGCGCCCGTGAAGGTGCGCGTCAACAACCTGCCGCCCCTCGTCCTGGGCTGCTTCGACGCGAACCAGGCGCCGGCCGATGGGTGCGAGAACGTCACCGAGCCCGACCTGCCCGACAAGTGGGTCTACGCCAACCCGATCCTGGCCAACGCACCGGACTGGTGCCGCCGCGGGGACCGGGACGAGGAGCACCGGGCCGTGGTGCCCGAGGTCGCCTGCCTGCGCTTCACGGCCCTGGCCCACGACCCGGGCACCGTGGACGTGCAGAACCTCCGGTTCTCCTGGAACTTCGGTGACGGCCAGGGCGTGGAGGCCGGCCTACCGAAGGAGAACTGGTACGTCACGCACAGCTACCGCTCCTCGGGCGAGTACACGGTCACCGTCACCGCCGAGGATCCCCAGGGGGCGAAGTTCACCGACGAGTTCACGGTCGTGGTCGAGGCCTCCAAGCCCTTCTGCGATGCGGTCGAGGTGGTCACGGCCCGCCCGAAGGAGTGTGGGCAGACCGAGGTCGAGGTCACCGCGCACACCGTCGACGACAGCCCGCTGTTCTACCTCTACGAGTGGGGCGATCAGGGTTTCGATGCCGGCGACGAGCTCTCGGCGCTCTCGCACAAGTACACCCAGGATGGCCTGTACGAGCTCGTGGTGACCCTGGTGGACGAGGAAGGGCAGGAGACGGTCTGCCCGACGAAGCCGATCCAGGTCTACAACGTGCTGCCCGTGGCGGCCCTGCAGGCGATCCCCAACGATCGGGAGGGGCGCGCGGTGCGGCTCCAGGGGGCGGCGTCCGACTGCAGCGGCGACACGACGCAGGGCCTGCGGCTGGTCTGGAGCTTCGGTGACGGGACGGACCCGGTCAGCGGCGCAGCGGCCGTGGTCGATCACGTCTGGAAGGAGCCCGGGGACTACACGGTGACCCTGACGGTGGAGGACGACGGCCACCCCACCGGGCCCGTCGGCGATCCCGCACCGGCGGTCACCAACGTGGCGACCCGCGCGGTCAAGATCGCCAACCTCGCCCCCGAGGTGGCCTTCCTCACCCGCCAGACCACCGGCGACGAGGGCGCCTGCCTCGAGCTGGCGGTCTGCGCCACGGATCCGGGCGGGATGCCGGCGACCCCGCTGGCCTTCACCTGGAAGTGGGACGACAACAGCCCCGACACCCTCGACGACGGCGTCGTGCCGGTGGTGCAGACCTGCCAGCCGGCCGAGGTGGGCCCGAGCCCCTGCGCTGCCTGCACCGGACAGTGCTCGCGGGTCTTCCACGCCTTCCCCGACAACGGCAGCTACCGCATGCAGGTGCTGGCCCTCGATCCGCAGGGCGCCAGCGGCGGCTCGGCCCGCTCCTTCACCATCGACAACGTCGCGCCGACCTGCAACGCGACGAGCTGCCCGAACTCGGTGGACCCGCAGGTGCTCTTCTTGTGCCAGATCGCCGCCGTGGAGCCGGGAGTGGCCGATCGGGCCAGCCTGCAGTGGCGCTTCGTCGGGCAGCCCGTGCCGGGGATGACCCTGAGCGCGGACGGCACCAGCGGGACCGTGTCCTGGCTGCCCGAGGTGGACCAGGCCGACAAGAGCTTCGCCTGGCACCTCGAGGTGGTCGACAAGGACGGCGGGAGCTGCACCTTCGACCGGGTCACCACCGTGGCCAAGGGGGACAGCGACGGCGACGGCATGCCCGACGCCTACGAGAAGCTCACGGGCGTCAACAACATGGGGCCGGCGAAGTGCCTGCGGCCCAACACCAACGACGGCAACTCCGACTCCGATCAGGACGGCCTGACCGCGCTGGAGGAGTTCCAGCGGGACGACAGCGGCGAGCTCTCCTCGCCCTGCGCCTCCAACGCCCCCCACGCGCCCGCGGCCCTGCGTCCGCTGAACGAGGCCGAGGCGCGGGACCTCTCCCCGGAGCTGGCCGTGGTCAAGGCTACCGACCCCGACCAGAACATCACCACTTACCCCGCCAACCGTGCGGACATGTCCTTGCGTTACCTCTTCGTGGTCGAGGACGCGCTCACGGGCGAGCTGGTGGCGAGCAACGCCCCGGTGCTGGCCGGCGTGCAGCTCCTGCCCGCCGCGCTCAAGGCCCGGCAGCACTGCTCCAGCCTGCTCGAGGGGCCGGCGGGCAACTTCCCCGTCACCTGGCGGGTGCCGGTCCAGGCCCTCGAGGCCTACCGCATGGGGACCCATCGTCTCATCTGGAAGGCCATGGCCTGTGACGGATGGGCCTTTGGTCCCTACTCGACTCCCCAGACCTTCGTCTACAACCCCGTTGCCGAGGATCCGGGCCAGCCGACCCTCGTCGGTCCGGTGCACGGCACGGAGAACGTCCCCATCCGTCCGGAGTTCTCGGCTCAGCCGGCCGAGCTCGAGGACGCCGATGGCGATCAGGTGACCTACACCTTCCGGCTCTGGGAGCAGAGCGATCCCGACAAGGCGGTCGTCGCGTTCAGCGCGCCCGTGCTGAAGGGGGAGGACGGGATGGCGCGCTGGACGCCGCCCGCCCCGGGTCTGCTCGACGACACCTGGTACTGCTGGGACGTCGTGGCCGTGGACGATGAGGGCCGGACCACCGCCTCGGCGGAGTCGTGGTGCTTCCTCACCAACACCAACAACCGTGCTCCCAATGCGCCTACCCTGGTCGACCCGATCTCGCCGCAGATCTTCTGCGGCCTGCAGCGGCGGCCGGGGCGCAACGTGCGCGAGGTCGGCAGCACCGAGCAGGTCGAGCTGAAGTGGCGGGACGCGAGCGATCCGGACGGCAACGCCATCACCTGCAAGGTGCTCATCGTGCCCCAGGCCGACTGGGATGCGGGGGCGCCCGGCTTCGCCAGCGCGGGCGTCCAGACCTACACGGACGTCGACTGCGCGGCCGGCTCCTTCGCGGTCAGCGGGCTGTCCGACAACACCTTCTACTACTGGACGGTCATCGCCGTGGAGAGCGTGGTCGGCCAGGGCGGGCAGGTGGAGAGCCCCAACCCGATGGTCGGCCTCTTCTTCGTCAACCTGGGCAACGACTGGCCCGTCGCGCCCACCGCGCCGACGGTGGCCGCGGCCACGAACCAGCCGACGCTCCAGGCGGTCTGCGCCGAGGACGCGGACTTCGACACCCTGACCTACGCCTGCGAGCTGCACCTCGGGGGCGTCGACGGCACCATCGTCGAGAACACCTCAGGCATCGGCGAGCCGGCCGCCCCCGACACCTGCCCGTCCAACGGCTGGCAGTGCGGGATCTCCTGGAAGGTCAACACCAAGCTGGTCTACAACCAGGACTACTGCTTCCGCTGTCGGGCCTGCGACGTCGGCGAAGGCTGCACCTCCGAGGACGAGTGGGGCCCGTGGAGCGAGTGCGCGAGCTTCCGCCCCCAGGGCAACATTTGCCCCGAGCCGGTGACGGAGATGCTCTCCCCCACGGATCGCTCGTACCACGAGTACAACCAGTGGCCGGTGTTCGAGGTCCGCAACGTGGCCAACCCCGACGCCAACGCGCCCCTGCACTACACCTTCGAGGTCTACACCACCGACGTCATCGAGGCGGGCACCGAGCCGGTGCTGAAGGCCGAGGCTGACGAGGGGGCCGAGGGGACGACCACGATCAACTTCCTGGCGGATCAGGTCGCCGAGCTGGTCGCGGCGAACGAGGTCGGGCTCTTCTTCTGGCGGGTGGTGGTCACCGATCCGCAGCTCGACCCGACCGGCACCTGCCCGGCCGCGGTGAGCCAGCTCTGGCGCTTCAACATCAAGGGCGAGGTCATCGCCCCGGAGAAGGTCGACGAGGGCTGCTGTGGCCACATCGCCTCGAGCGAGCCGCCGCGCACCCGCGGCTTCGGCCTGCTGGCCCTGATCGTCGGCGGGCTCCTCCTCGCTCGCCGCCGCCGCGGCTGATCCGGCCGCCTCCCCCGGGCGGGGCTCCGGCCCTGTCCGGGGGCCTCGGCCGGGGCCCGCAGGGAGATTGACCCGGCTTCCCTTCCTTCGCTACACTTGCCCCGCATCGGGTGGAGCCGGCCGCGCGTCGTCCCACCTCGTTTTCAGGCCAGCCTGTCGCTGGAGCGGAGGCCCGCAGATGAAGCGCCTCGTGTGTCGTGTTCTCTCGTTCTGCCTCGTGGCGCTGTCGGGGGGCGTGATCCCCATCGCCGCCGCCCAGGTCGTTCCCTTCGAGGCGGACGTCACGTTCCCCAGCGCGGGGGATACGATCCAGCTCGCCACGGCCTCGCGGGTGAAGGCCGCGGGGGACTCGTTCACCGGGACGCGCACCGTCGCCCTCGCGGGCATCGACGACCTCGACGCGACCCTCGTGCTCGGCGAGAATCACCTCGGCGACGGCTGCGAGCTGCTCCTCGACCTGGCGATCAACGGCACCCCCGTCGGGACCCTCACGGTGCAGCCCGGCGAGCTGCAGGTCGGGCAGTTCTTGGCCGCGGCCGAGCGGATCCTGCCCACGGACGGGAGCAAGTACACCTTCGCCCTCACCGTCGCCGAGGACCTCTCCGCGGAGTGCGGCTACGTCACCCTGCCCAACGGCAAGAGCAAGTGGCACCTGGAGCTCGAGGACGGGGAGGGCGGCAACGCCCGGCCCCGTGGCGCGGCCGGCGGCCCGTACGAGGTCGCGGAGGGCGCCAGCGTCACCCTGGCGGCCACGGGGAGCGATCCCGAGGGTGCGGCCCTGACCTTCTCCTGGGATTTCGACGGCGACGGCGAGCACGACGATGCGCTCGGCGCGACGCCCGTGTTCAGCGCCGCGAGCCTGGACGGCCCCCTCGAGCAGGCCCTCTCCCTGCGCATCGCCGATGCCGATGGCGCCAGCCGGGTGCTGCAGACGAAGGTCACGGTGAAGAACGTCGCCCCCGCGTTCGATGAGTCCGTGGTCCCGGCGGCCATCGGCTACCAGGAGGTGAAGTACTCGTTCCAGCCCCGGGTCATCGAGCCCTGCCTCGCGGACGTGCTGACCTACACGCTGATCGAGAAGCCGAGCGGCATGGTCGTGGGGGCGAACGGGCTGGTCGAGTGGACCCCGACCGAGGCCATGGTCGGCAACACTTACAGCATCAAGCTGAAGGTCGCCGACGACAACAGCGGGAGCGACGAGCTGGTCTGGAGCGTGCGCGTCGTCGCGGATCCCGACACGCCCACCGCGAACGCCGGCGCGGACCGCGACGCCAATCCCGGCTGTGCGGAGATCACCTGCCAGGGGACCAGCCCCCGGGATGCGGACCTCGTCTACCAGTGGCGGCTCGTGCGCGGGCCGGCGCCCGTGGTCTTCTCCGCAGCGACCGAGGCCACGACCAACGTCGTCCTGACCGTCGCGGGCAACTACACCTTCTCCTGCACGGTGACCGAGGCCGAGGGGGAGGAGCCCCTGGTGAGCCCGCCGGACGAGCTGGTGATCACCGTGGCGAACCTCCCGCCCATCGCGGATCCGGGGTTCGGCGCCTACGGCAAGACGGCCAACCGGATCACCCTGGACGGTCGGCGCTCCATCGATCCCAACGGCGACGCCATGCGCTACCGCTGGGAGCAGACCGCGGGCGAGTCGGTCCGCATCTCCGGCTACACCAACGCCATCACCAGCTTCTACCCCCTGACCACCGACATCTACTGCTTCACCTTGACGGTGCAGGACGCGGGGGGCCTGGAGAGCCCGCCGGCCGAGATCTGCATCCCCGTCAACGAGCCCGGCGACCCCGAGACCTGCGAGGAGAACGCCGACTGCCGGCAGGCGCGCTGCGTGGCGGTGGCCGGCGAGGAGTTCAGGCGCTGCCAGCCCTTCACCTCGCCCGACTACAACCCGGTCGCCTGGGCCGGGGAGGACCTGCGGGCCCTCGCCGGGACGGAGGTCCGGCTGCAGGGCATGCGCAGCTACGACCCCGACGGCCAGCAGGCGATCCTCGAGGAGTACGTCTGGTCGCCGTGCAGCCCCCTGGCCGGGAACGTCGTGCTCGACGGGCAGGGCACGATGATGCCGGTCTTCACGCCGGACGTGCCGGGGCGCTACTGCTTCTCCCTCGTCGTGCGGGACGCGGACGGCCACCGCTCGCTCCCCGACGAGGTGCAGGTCCTGGTGGAGGCCGCGGACAACCGGGCCCCCCTCGCGGACGCCGGCCCTGGCGCGGCGGCCCAGCCGGGCGACCAGGTGACCCTCGACGCGTCGGCGAGCCGGGACCCCGACGGCGAGGACATCACCGTCCAGTGGACGCAGGTGCGCGGTCCGGCGGTCGCGCTCGACGATCCGACCTCCCTCACGCCGAGCTTCTGCGCGGTCATCCCCGGGATCTACCAGTTCCGCCTCGAGGCCATGGACGAGCGGAAGCTGGCGGGCCTCCCCGCGGAGACCTGGGTCACGGTCAGCTCCTCCTGCAACCAGGCGCCCGTCGCCAAGGCTGGCGTCGATTTCCGCATGCTCACGGACGACGACGATCCCGACACCCTGACGGATCGCGGGGTCCTGGATGGTCGGCAGACCTTCGATCCGGACCCTTCGCCCGATCTCGATCAGCTCGCGGACGGACTGAAGTTCCAGTGGGTGCAGACTGGTGGCCTGCCCGTGGACCTTCAGCTACCCTTCACCCGCCGTCCCTGGTTCCAGACGAAGAAGTGGGGGGTCTACACCTTCCGGCTGTTCGTCCTCGACGCGTGGCCCGAAGACGACGACTTGCCGCCGGCCGAGGCCTGCTGGCAGGCCGCGTGGTCCCTCCCCGACGACGTCACCGTCGTCGTCGACGACCGGGTCGGCGCGGAGGGCGGCAACGCGGTGCCCGTGGCCGATGCCGGGTTCGACTTCGACTGCCTCGTCGGCGAGGAGTGTGCGCTGGACGGTCTCGGGTCCCAGGACCCGGACGGTGATCCCCTGACCTACCGCTGGGAGCTGGTGGGAGGCCCGTTCCTCGAGCTGACCGGCCTGGCGACCGCCAGCCCGACCTTCAGTGCGCAAGACCTCGGCGAGTGGATCTTCCGGCTGACGGTCAACGACGGCTACGTCGACTCGCTCCCCGACGAGGTCCGGGTGCGGGTGCGGGTCAACGACAACGAGGCGCCCGTCTGCCACGCCGGCCGGGACGTCACGGTGACCGAGGGGGACACCGTGACGCTCAATGGCTGCAGCTCCACCGACCGGAACGGCGACCGGCTGACCTTCACCTGGAAGCAGGTCGAGGGGACCCCCAACCCGATCCCGGACTTCGCGCAGGGAGAGGACGTCGACGCCTGCAAGGCGACCTTCCCGGCGCCCGACGTCATCACCTCGACGGTCTTCGTCTTCGAGCTGGTCGCCAGCGACGGGCGGGCCGACTGCGAGCCCGACCGGGTCAGCGTCACCGTCGAGCCCCCCGAGCCGGTGTGCGACCCGGGCGAGACCAAGACCTGCTACTGCGCCAACGGCGACGTCGGGGACATGACCTGCGCCGCGGACGGCTCCCGCTACGAGCCCTGCACGAACTGCCACACCCCGCTGATCTGCCGACCGGGAGCCGAGAACACCAACTGCGCCTGCCCCGGGCAGGTCGGCTACGTGGGCACCTGCGTCTGCCAGGAGGATGGGCTCGCCTGGGGCGAGGTCACCGACTGTCGGCAGGTCGCTGGCGATGACGACGAGGCCGGGGACGACGACGGGTGCGCCACCGCGAGCCGCGGGTCGGTGCCCGGGGCCGGGTGGGGGCTGCTCGTCGGCCTCACTCTGCTCGGGCTGCTGGTTCCCTGCCGCAGGCTTCGTCGGTCGTGAGGAGCAAGCCGGCCGGGTCGAGGGAGCGACGCAGGTAGGCGGTCAGGCCCTCGACCTCGGCCGAGTGCGGGTGCGGTGGCGGGACGCGGGCGGCCAGCAGGCTGCCGTCGGGCTCCGCCGCCTGGGCCGCGAACCTCGTGAGCAGGCGCTCGACCGCGAGGCGGCCCGCCTGGACGATCGAGGCCGGGCCGGCCAGCCGGACCACCAGCCGGACCCCCTCCGTCACGAGCCCCGTCAAGGGTAGCCCGGCCCCCTGCAGGCAGGCGAGGGCACGCTGCGCGGCGTGCTCGTCCGGGAGCACGTAGCCCAGGGTCGTGATCCGCTGGGGGAGGCGGTCGACCCGCAGGGTGGCCGCGAGGATCACGCCCAGCATCCCGCCACTGCCGAGGAGCAAGGCCGCCAGGTCGGGGCCCGTGGCCCGGCGGGGGGCCAGGGGCGTCGTCAGCAGGCTGCCGTCCGGGAGCGCCGCCTGCAAGGCCACCACCCGGTCCGCGAGGCAGGGCCCGGCGCTGCCCGGGTCGCTCAGGCGGCCCTGCTCGCCCGCCAGCGTGCGGCCCACCAGCAGCCTCGAGAAGAGGGGATCCGCGGTGAACCCCTCGGCGCGCAGCAGCCGGGCGAGGGTCTCCATGCGGACACCGGCCTCCACCCGTACCAGCCCGGCCTGGGGCTGGACCGGGTCGACCCGGCTCAGCCGGGAGACGTCCAGCACCACCACGGGACGACAGGGCCGCCGGCCCGGGGAGAGGGGGCCGACCGTCCACGGCACCAGGCCCCGGCGGAGCTGGCCGACCGCGTCCGCCGCGGCCGCCGGCGTCGTCGGCCGGATCACGGCCAGGGCCTCGTCCGGGCCGGGGAGGACCACCTCCAGGGTGTCCGGGTCGACCGCCGCCAGCAGGCTGCGCAGCCCGTCGGGGTCCGGGGTGTTCATCCTCGCCTGCCTCCTGCCGGGGCCGCCGAGGCGGCCGCGTCGGCGCCGGGCTCCCGGGGCCAGAGCTTGCCCGGGTTCATCCCGCCTGCGGGGTCCAGGGTCTGCTTGAGGGCCGTGAAGAGCTGGCGTCCAGCCGGCCCGACCTCCCGCTCCATGAAGGCGGCCTTGAGCTCGCCGACGCCGTGGTGGTGGCTGAGCGTCCCCCCGGCGGCGGACGCCGCGGCCAGGGCTGTGCGCCATAGCTGCAAATATCTCTCCTCGCTGTTCGATTCCAGGCCGGGCCCGACGAAGGTGAAGTAGATGGAGCAGCCCTCGGCGTACGCGTGGCTGAAGTGGGCCATGACGAAGGCGAAGGGCGAGATCGCTTGCCGGACGGCCCGGTACAGGGGGAGCAGGCGGTCCCAGGTGGCCGCGACCTCCATGGTGTCCACGAAGAGGCCGGCGTCGTAGACCCGGGATTGCTTGTAGCTCACCACGTAGCGTCGGCGATACCAGCCCGCGGCGTGCTCGGGGCCGGCGTCCTCGCCGCCGAGGAGGCGGCAGATCTCGGCGCAGGCCGCGACCTCTGCTGCGGCCAGCTCCGGCTGGCCCTCGTGGACGAGGATCAGCAGGCAGCCGGCTGGGGCCAGGTCGGCCAGGCGGTTGAGCCGGCCGAGGAGCAGAGGGCCGGCCAGGCTGCGGCTGAGGGTCCGGCGGAGCAGCTCCAGGGGGAGCTGGGCGCTGGGCCGGCGGCGGGTAGGGGGCGGCGCGGCGGGCTCGCTCGCCGGGCGGGCGTCCCGGCCACCGGCGAGCAGGGTGTCGAAGGGATCGTACAGGCGCACCACTGCGGGGCGCATCCCGGCCTGGAGGATCTGGCGCATCGCCTCGCAGCCACTCTCCACGTCGGGGAAGGACCAGGAGGAGAACAGCCGGGTGGGCGGCAGCGGCTGGACCCGCAGCCAGGCCCGGGTGAAGACGCCCAGGGTCCCCTCGCTGCCCACGAGGGCCTGGAGCCACCCCGGGCCTGCCTCCGACCGCGCGAAGCGCACGAGCCGTCCCTGCGGCAAGGCGACCTCGGCGGCGAGCACCAGATCTTCGATCTTCCCGTAGCGTGAGGACATCTGTCCGGCGCTGCGCGCCGCGAGCCAGCCGCCGAGGCAGGAGCAGAAGATCGAGGAGGGGAAGTGCCCCAGGGTCAGCCCGTGGCGCTCGAGCTGCAGCTCGAGGTGCTGCCCGACGATCCCGGCGCCGGCGACGCAGCTCAGGCCCTCCGGGTCGACCTCCTCGAGCTGGTCGAGCTCCTTGGTGTCGAGGAGCAGCCCGCCCCAGGTGGGCACCGTGCCGCCGGCGACGCCGCTGCCGCCGCCGAAGGGGATCACCGGGATCCGTCGCTGCAGGGCGCAGCCGAGCACGCGGGCGACGCCCTCGCCGTCGACCGGCCAGGCGACCGCGTCGGGTGGGTGCCGCGCCGGCTCACCCTGGAGGGTCCACAGGAGACCTCGTGGCCACTGGTCGCGGCTGTAGCAGATCCGGTCGTCGAGCGCGGTGGAGATCCGACCCGGTGCCACCGCCTCGCGCAGGGCGCGCAGGGCCTCTTCGTCCATCATGACCTCGCGGGCGCGGGCGGCCGGCCAGCCCGGGCCTCCCGGGGGGCGATCCGGGGCCGGCCCGCCGGCGGGCGGCGGCTGGCCCGATCGCTGTCGCGCCTACGGTTCCACGCCGCGCCGGCGCTGTCAATCGGCCCGCTGGATCGAGCCACGGCTGTCGTTGCCACTCCCCGATTCCCTTGGCATAATCCGCCCGGCGGTGGAGGCGGCCCGGGCCGGGCCTGCCGAGCAGGTTGATCATGGTGTGCGAGCAGAGTTCACTGACGGCGGGAGCGGTCGCCCGTGGCGGGTCGACCGGCCTGGCCGCGCGGTCCGTGGAGGGGGGCGGCGCGCGCCCCGGCGCCCGTTGACCGGGTCCGCCATCTCCCGGGTCGAGTCGGCCCTCGAAGAGATCCGCCAGGGGCGGATGGTGATCCTCGTGGACGACGAGGATCGGGAGAACGAAGGCGACCTGTGCATGGCGGCCGAGAAGGTCACCGCCGAGGCCATCAACTTCATGGCGCGCTTCGGGCGCGGGCTGGTCTGCCTGACCCTTACCGAGCAGCGGTTGCAAGAGCTCGACCTGCCGCCGATGGTGGACGAGAACACCTCGGCCTTCGGTACGGCGTTCACGGTCTCCATCGACGCCCGGGCCGGGATCTCCACGGGCATCTCGGCCGCGGATCGCGCGCAGACGATCCAGGTCGCGCTCGACGGTCGGACGCGCCCCGGCGATCTCGTGCGCCCCGGCCACGTCTTCCCCCTGCGCGCGCGGCCGGGCGGCGTGCTGGCGAGGACCGGGCAGACCGAGGGGTCCGTGGACCTGGCCCGGCTCGCGGGCCTCGACGCCTCCGGGGTGATCTGCGAGATCCTCAACGATGACGGGACGATGTCCCGGATGCCCGACCTGGAGCGCTTCGCCGCGCAGTACGGGCTGACCATCGTCACCATCGCCGATCTGATCACCTACCGGCTGCAGCGCGAGAGCCTGGTGACCCAGCTCGGCGAGAGTCGGGTGGTCTCGCGCACCGGCGGCACCTGGCGCGCCGTGGCCTTCGAGAACCGGGTGGATCAGCTCAACCACCTGGCGCTGGTGATGCCGGCGGACGAGGAGCTCCCCCTCGATCCGGCCGAGCCGGCCCTCGTCCGGGTGCACATCGGTTGCCTCTCGAGCGACGTCTTCGGCTTCGCCGGCTGCTCCTGCGGCCAGCACCTCGAGGTGGCGATGCGGGCGATCGAGGCCGAGGGGAGGGGCGTCATCCTCTACCTCAACCCCGACCTCCGGCCGTTCCCCCTGACGCCGGGGGCGCACCTCGCCGCGGGCAAGGGGCTGCTGGCGACCCACTTGCCCCACCCACCGGCCGAGATCGGGCTGCCGGTGACCTTGCGCGACTTCGGGGTCGGGGCCCAGATCTTGCGGCATCTGGGGCTGCGCCGCCTGCGGTTGTTGAGCTCGAATCCCAAGAAGATCAAGGGGTTGGAGGGCTATGGCCTCGAGGTCGTCGAGGTCGTGCCCTCGGGCGGTCCCCAGGCCAGCCCCGTCCCCCGCTCGGCCCTGCTGGGCCGGGGGGTGGGACGGGCATGATCGGCCCGCGGGGCCGGGAGCAGGAGGCATGATGCCGAGGGTCCTGGAAGGTCATCTCAACGCGACGGGCCTCTCCTTCGGGCTGGTCGTCAGCCGGTTCAACAACTTCATCACCGAGCGGCTCCTCGAGGGGGCGATCGACGCGCTGGTCCGGCATGGCGCGGATCCCGACGCGCTGGTGGTCTACCGTGTCCCCGGCGCCTTCGAGCTGCCCTTCATCGCCCGGCGGGTGGCTCGCTCGGGGCGTCACCAGGCGGTGGTCGCGCTCGGCGCGGTGATCCGTGGCAGCACGCCGCACTTCGACGTCATCGCCGCGGAGGTGACCAAGGGGCTGGCGCAGGTCGGCCTCGAGTCGGACCTGCCCGTGGCCTTCGGGGTCCTCACCTGCGACACCCTGGAGCAGGCCATCGAGCGGGCCGGGACCAAGGCCGGGAACAAGGGGGCGGAGGCCGCCTTGACCGCGCTCGAGCTGGCGAGCCTGGTCGAGCGCCTGGCCGCGGCCGGGGCCACTCCCCCCGCCGCCGTGGACGCGGCCCAGCCATGAAGCCCACGACCGCTCCCCGGCACCAGGCGCGCGCCCTGGCCCTGCAGATCCTCTACGGGATCGACCTCAACCCGGTGACCGCCAAGGAGGCGCTCCGCCGGTTCGCGGCGAGCTTCGGCGCGAGCGGCCTCGACTCCTCCAACGAGGCCTTCCTCGTCGACCTGGTCGAGGGCACCTGCGCCGAGCGTGAGGAGCTCGACCGGTTGATCGCCGAGGCGAGCCGCAACTGGCGGGTGTCGCGGATGGCCGCGGTCGACCGGAACCTGCTGCGGCTCGCGACCTACGAGCTCCTCCACCATCCGGAGATCCCCAAGCGGGTCACCCTCAACGAGGCGGTGGAGCTCGCCAAGGGCTACGGGACCACCGAGAGCCGGGCCTTCATCAACGGCGTCCTCGACCGGGTCGCCTTGCTGGTGCCCCGCGAGCAGGACGGCTAGCGCAGATGCAGGTCTCCCTCGCGCCGGTCTCCTTGCCCTCCCTCGACGGCCTCGGCTGCGAGCTCCTCGCGCTCGGCTGCTTCCTCGAGGAGCGGCCGCTGCGGGGGGCCGCCGGGCTGGTGGACTGGCGGCTCAACGGCTGGCTCTCCCGGCAACTGCAGCAGAGCCGCTTCCGCGGGGAGTTCGCCGAGCTGCTCCTGTTCCCCGTCGGCCACCGGATCGGCCCCCAGCGGGCCCTGCTCGTCGGGCTCGGCGCCCTGGCCGACTGGGACGAGGCGCGGCTCGGCGAGGCCGCGGACCTCTGGTGGGGCGTCGTCGCCCGCTTGCGAGTCAAGGCGGTCGCGCTGGCCTTCCCGTTCGCTCCCCGGCTGAGCATCCCCCGTCGTCGCCTCGTACCCCTGCTCACCGCCGGCGTCGGGCGTCACCTCGGTGAAGAAGAGGCTGACCCGCGACGTCGATTCATCGTACTCGCCCCTGCGGAAGAGGTGAAATCCCTCGCCGCGGCCAGCGGGGCGCGCGAATCCTGAAGGAGGTCACCATGACCCGGATTCATCCCTGGGCCGTCTCCCTGCTGGCGCTGAGCTCGCTCTGCGCCCTCCCCGCGCTCGCCGTCGCCGGCCCGAGCGGGGTGACGCGCCTGGACATCCTGAACACGGGCAAGGCCCGGCTGGTCGTCGCCACTGCCCCCGCGGGGATGGTGATCTTCGACGAGCGGCTCGAGGTCTACCGGATCTATCGCTATCAGGCCCTGACGAAGAAGGGCTCCCTCCCCGAGCAGATCCGGATCGGCGACCTCGACGGCGACGGCCATCCCGAGATCATCGGGATCGGCAAGCCGACCTTCGGCCTCGATCCCACCGGGAATCCCCTCTGGGACTTCCCCGATGGCTGCTCCGAGCTGGCCACCGGCGATCTGCAGGGGACCCCCGAGAAGGAGATCGCCTGCATCCACGGGCGGGCCCTCACCACCCTCGCGGTGGACGGCAGCGTCAACTGGGAGGTCCAGCTCTCGAGCGCGAACATGACCGGCCTGGCCGCCGGCATGCTCGGGACCACCGACGGCAAGGAGGGGCTGGAGTTCAACGTCAACAAGGAGATCCTCCGCTTCGCGGGCAACGGTACGCCCCTGCCTGGCGAGGCGACCGAGCGGCAGACCCAGCCCGTGGACTTCGTCGGCGCGTACGCCGCCGGTCTGGCCGAGCTGATGAGCGGGCGGCAGGAGGTCGATCTCGACGGGGACGGGACGGCCGCGGACAAGCTGCTCGTGCAGGGGAACAAGCTGACGATCACGGTCGCGGGCGCTCCTCAGCCGGTCGAGTACGTCTGCCCGACCGGCGCGATCCTCAGCCTCGGGGTCGCGGAGGGGCTGGGCCCGGAGGGCAAGTCGTTGATCGTCGTCGGCGGCGAGCGGCTCGTCGCCTTCGTGGGCCTCGACGGCCGACCGCAGAAGGAGGTCACGGTGGACTTCGCCCGGGCGACGCGTCAGGCCAAGGTCGAGCTCGTCGGCGCCAACGGAGTCGGCTTCGAGCAGCGGGAGCTGGCCGAGAAGCCGGTGATCGGCATCCTGCCGGAGCTCCAGGCCTGCTACGAGCGGCGCCACAAGGCCTACTCCCTGACGCGGCTCGGCAAGACCATGTTCCGCTTCGACATCGCCCCGAGCGGCAAGGTGGCCAGCCATGAGGTGCTGTACACCACCCTCAACGACGCGGAGGTGAACCGCTGCATCGTCAAGGCGGTGAGCCGCCTCTCCTTCCCCAAGCCCTCCGAGCCGAACGCCCTGGTCACCGCGGACCTGCTCTTCGGCTGGACCGACAGCTTCCGCTGATCCCTGCGACAGGATCTGTCGCAGCCCCGCTCAGTCCTTCTCGGTGAGGTCGAGCTCCGCGAGCAGCTTGGTGAGGTCGGCCAGCTCCGCCGGGGACGGGTCGAGGGTCAGCGCCTCCTCGATCCGCTCCCGGGCGAGGGCCGGCAAGCCCGCGCGCAGCAAGAAGCCAGCCACCAGGCCGAGGGCCGCGGGGTCGCGGGGGAGGACGGTCTGCAGGCGCAGGGCCACGCCGCCCAGCGTGTCGAGCTGCTCGGACAGGAGGTAGACCTGGGCCAGCTCGTAGAGGACCTCGGGATCGTCGGCGAGGACGCCCTGGGCCGCCTCCTCCAGCACTTCCTCGGCCTGGTCCAGATCGCCGAGGGCAGCCAGCAGGCGGGCCGCGTGCAGCACGCCGGTCGCCTGATCGGGGTCCTGCTGCAGGGCCTGGCCGAAGGCGTACATGGCCTCGTCGAAGCGGCCCCGCTCCGCCCGCAGCTCACCGAGCGCGATCCAGGCGGCGTAGGGCGGTCGCTCGCCCGCAGTGGCGCGCTCCTGGGCTCGCTCCGCCTCGGTGTGCTGGCCCTGCGCCGCGAGGACCAGGCCGCGGCCATGGTGGGCCGCGGGGCAGTCCGGGTCGAGCTGCAAGGCCTCGTCGAAGGCCGCCAGCGCCTCGGGGAGCTGCGCGAGGAGCAGCAGCGCCCGCCCCCGGCCGACCGCCGCGGTCTGCTGCTCCCGCGCGAGCTCGGCCTGCCGTGCGGCGAGCGCCGTGGACTCGCGGATGTCCTCGACGAGCTGGCTGGCCTGGGCGAAGTGGCGGTAGGCCTCCTGCCCGTCACCGCGCTGGACTGCGGTCTCTCCCTGCCCGAGCAGCCCCCGGAGCGGGTCCAGCCGGGTCAGCTCGTGGAAGAGGGCTGCGGCCTGGTCCCACTGCCCGAGGGCCAGGAGGCTCTCGGCCCGGTCCAGGAGCCGCTGGCGTTCGGACTCGCTCATCGCGCCACCGGTGCCGAAGGCGGCGGGGGCTCGCCGTCTGGCGGTTCGTCCGGCCCGGGCGCGGCCGGGGCCTCCGGCGGCAGGTCGCCCTGGCGCAGCCTCTCCAGTGCCCGGGCCGCCGCGGCCTGCTCCGCACCCTTCTTGGTGTTGCCCTCGCCGGTCGCCCAGGCGACCCCGTCGAGCTGCACCTGCACGATGAACCGTCGCTCGTGCTCGGGCCCGCGCTCCGCCAGCAGCCGGTAGCGGGGGATGCTCTGGTAGCGGGGCTGGAGCAGCTCCTGGAGCTGGCTCTTGGCGTCGAGCAAGGTCGGCGAGGCCGCCATCTCGTGCAGCAGGGGCCAGAGCAGGGGGAGCAGCAGGCGCCGGGCCGTGGCGAAGCCGTCGTCGAGGAAGAGCGCGCCCGCGAGGGCCTCGAACGCGTCAGCGAGCAGCGAGTCCTTGTCGCGTCCGCCCGAGCGCTCCTCGCCGCGCCCGAGCTGGAGCGCGAGGCCGAGGTCGAGCCGGCGCGCGCACGCGGCCAGCCCCTCCATGTTGACCACGAGCGCGCGTCGCTTGGTCAGCTTGCCCTCGGGCTCGTCGGGGAAGCGCGCCATCAACTCCTGGCTGACCACGAGCTGGACCACCGCGTCGCCGAGGAACTCCAGCCGCTGGTTGTCCTGCTCCGGCCGGTCGGGGTGCTCGTTGAGGAAGGACCGATGGGTGAGCGCAGTGCGCAGCAGCTCCGGCCGGGCGAACGGGTGGCCCAGCCGTTCGCCGAGACCGGCCAGGGCCTCGTCGAAGGTGGACGTGGGGCAGGGTTCTTCCTTCACCGCTCCTCCAGGAGCTGGCCCTGGAGGCGGCCAGCCACGGCTCCCGTGATCTGCACCTGGACGATCCCGCTGGCGGTCCCCGCCTCGGGGAGCAGCACGGGCAGGTACTCCCGGCTGTATCCGGTCCGCCCGCCGCTGGCAGGGTCGGGGCGACGCTCGAGCAGCACCTCGAGGGGCTGCCCGAGGACCCGGGCGAAGGCCCGGTCCCGGGCCTGCTCGCCGAGGGCGATCAGCTCCCGGGAGCGACGCCGCTTCTCCGGGGGCGGGACGTCGTCGGGCAAGGCGGCCGCCCGGGTCCCCCGGCGGGGGCTGAAGGAGAAGACGTGCAGGTAGCTGAAGGGCAGGCGACCGACCAGCTCGACGGTGCGCTGGTGGGCCTCACGCTCCTCGCCCGGGAAGCCGACGATCAGGTCGGTGCCCAGCCCTAGCCCGGGGAGGCGCTCGGCCGCGGCCAGCACGGCCTCGGTGTACTGCCGCGTGTCGTAGGGCCTCCCCATGCGGCGGAGGACCTCGTCGTCCCCCGACTGGAGCGGCACGTGGAGGTGGTGGCAGAGGGCCGGGGCGCGAGCCAGCAGGTCGAGCAGGGCCGGGGTCAGGGACTCCGGCTCCAGACTGGACAGGCGCAGGCGGCGCAGCCGGGTCACGGCCAGCAGCTCCTCGAGGAGGGCGGGCAGGCTGCTCGCCGGGCGCAGGTCCTTGCCCCAGCTCCCGAGGTTGATGCCCGTGAGCACCACCTCCGCGGCCCCCTCGTCCTCCAGCCGTCGCAGCTCCGGCAAGACCTCGGCGACTGGCCGCGAGCGGGCCCGCCCCCTCGCCCGGGGCAGGATGCAGTAGGCGCAGCAGGTGTTGCAGCCGTCCTGCACCTTGAGGAAGGGCCGGTCGAGGCCGCGCCGCAAGGGGGGCAGGGCGCCCGGAGGGGCCGGGGACAGCTCGCGCGGGGACGTCCGGGAGCCCAGGGGCCGCACCTCGGGAGGCGAGGCGTCGGCCACCGGGGCCGCGCCGGGCGCTACCGACGGGGGGCCGGCCTCCGGCTCGTGCAGCAGGGCGGGGATCTCGGCCAGGCGGTGGTGGGAGATCACGCGCCAGACGCCCGGGATGGCCGCGGCCTCCGCGGCCCCGACCTCGGCGAGGCAGCCGGTGAGCACCAGCCGGGCCGCGGGGTAGAGGCGGCGGAGCCGGCTGACCTGCTTGCGGGTCTCGCGATCCGCCGCGTGGGTGACGGTGCACGTGAAGAGCACGTACACGTCCGCCGGCTCGGGGAACGGCACCAGCTCGCAGTCGCGGGCGAGGGCCGCGAGCCGGCTCTCGAGCAGGCGCGCGTCGGCCGCGCTCACCTTGCAGCCAAGGGCCGTGACCGCGACCCGGGGCCGGGGCCGGGGTGGGGGAGCAGGAGGGGCGTCGCACATGGGGGATCGGCTCTCGGGTCAGGGTTCGGGCAGGGCAGGCCCCTGGATCTCGGTCCGGCGGGGCAGACCCCAGGGTCTCAGAAGGTCGCGACCGGCTCCTTGCCCGCCTCCTTCTTCAGGGATTCGATCAGCCGGTCCATCATCTTGTCGATCTCGGCGGCGAGCTGCTTGAGCTCGCCCACGCGCTCGACGTGCAACTGCATCACGTTGGGACCGGCGCTCTGCAGCAGCTCGCTGCGATCGAGGGAGATCAGCAGGTTGATGTCCACCGAGCGGACCTCGGGGCTGGTCAGGGGCCGGACCGGCACCTTGATCTCCTTGCCCTCGGCGACCGCATCCCCGGCCAGGGCCACCAGGTGGCCCGTCGGTGGCGGCTGGTTGGGGCGGGAGTTCGGGGTGAAGTAGATCAGCAGGGCCGCGTCGCCCTGCATCGCGTCATTCCCGGAGACGATCTTCTCGAGGTAGGCCTTGTGGCGCGTGGCGGTGAGCGTGCCGTGGCGTCGGGCCTTCTCCTGGAACTCCCCGGCGAGGCTGGAGAAACGCATCAGATCCGCGGTGATCGCCCGGCCGAGGAGCAGGTGGTCGCCCATGATCTCCTCGAGGTTGACCGCCGATGTGTAGCTCTTCAATTTTTCAGCGAGTTTGTAATCCGGCTTGTCCGGGTCCAGGCGCTGGACCTCGGGGAAGATGCCCCGCAGGCGCTCGGCCGAGAGGCTGACCGCCTTCAGCACGGTCTTGGCGTTGTCGATCCGCCGGTTGATGATCTCCCGGTCCTTGCCCACCTGCCCCAGCATGTAGCCGATCAGGCCGACGACGAGCAGGGCCACGGCCCCGCCGATCCCGAGGATCTTCCAGAGCCGTCGGTCACGCGGCGACAGCGGGGCCGCGGCGGCCTCCGGGGAGAGCAGGTCGGGGGTGATGAGGGGACCTCCCCCGCCGTAGGGGTAGGCCGGGACGGGGGCCGCCGTCGCATAGGGCGCCGCGAAGGGGTCGACCGCGACGGGGGGCTGCTGCAACTGGGCGGCGACCTGGCCCGGGTCGGTGGCCGGTTCGTCCGGGAAGCGGGGCGCCACGATCGCCGGGACCGGCTCGGGCTGGCGCACCGGGGGCGCCTGGGTGAGGAAGGCCAGCGGGTCCATCTCGGGCAGCGCCGGCGGGCCGGCGCTCGGCTGTCCGGCGGCGGGGAAGGAGGCGGCCGGCGGCGGGGGCAGGCCCGGGCTCAACTGGGCCGGTCGGGTCGCCTCGTCCTCCGTGGAGAGGAAGGCGTCCGGCGGAGGCAGCCGCAAGGGGCCGGGCGCGGGGGCCGGCTGGCCCGGCGGGAACACCAGCCGTTCCTCGGTGGGCGTGGTCGGGAGGGCCGGCGGCACCGGGACCGGGGCGCCCTGCGCGTCGCTGGGCAGGCGCGCGGGGAAGGGCGGTGGCGCCTGGCCCGGGCCTGGCGCTG
>JAVEVO010000059.1:0-39785 GCA_034005005.1 Myxococcota bacterium | reverse complement strand
ACTGGCCAACAAGCGGCTCGGTCTACTGCTCAACTTCGGCGCTGCCCGGATGATCGACGGCATCACACGCGTTGTGCATGGCCTGCCTGACGACGGGTAGGAGGCCCGTGCCGCGCCTCTGCGGCTCGGCGACTCTGCGAGAGATATCTTCCCGTAAAACCAGCAAATGCCGGGCAGGAGAGGTCCGTTATCTCACGGGTATGGATCGACAGTTCCGCCCCGCTGTACTAGGCGGCTCGCCTGGTGGGTGCCGGCCGACAGGTCGGCACCGCTCCGCGCGCGGTCCCCGGACGACCTCGCTGCCGGTCGGCGGGACCGGGACGCGCGACCGGCTTCAGCGGCGACACTCGTGGGGTGGGCGGCGCTCGATGGTGCCCGTGAGCTGTGCGTCCGGCCGCCCGCTGAAGTGGACCGTGCAGTGCAGGGCGCTCGGCCCCGCCTCGTCGGCCGTGGTGGTGCAGCTCGCACCGAGCCCGGGCGAATCGTGGAGGAGCAGGCTGACCGTGCCGTCGGGCTCGACGAGGCCGTCGATGGGGAAATCCGGGAAGCCCAGCAGGGTCCCTTGCAGACGGCAGCCCTGTTGCTCGAGGGCTAGCCGGACCTCGTCGGGGAGCGGCTGGGGCAGCAGCGTGGACAGCTCCTCGCCGCGGAGCCGGTAGCAGCCGGAGAACAGGGGGCAGACCGAGCAGCCCCGCGCAGTGGCTGGCTCGTACACCGCGGCGCCGACCGGCTGACCATTCGCCGAGCAGATCACCTCGTAGCGGATCGCGCCCGTGGGCAGGCCCGTCATCACGCACTCCGTCACCCGCCGTCCGTCGACCAGGAAGGAGAAGGTCACCCGGTCCTGGGCGCCGAAGGCCTGCACGTCGGTGACGCCCAGCCGCCAATCGGCCTCCAGGAGGTGGAGCCGGGCGCCGCCGCACTCGTCCGTCACCAGGACGAGCCCGCCGGGCGCCGGGACCTCGCTCTGGCAACCGGTCAGCGGGCAGTTCGGACAGCCGGGGTCCTGCCAGCAGCCTGGCTGCAGGGGGCCGCAGAGCTCGTCGAGGGCCGGGCAGGGGGGGGGTGGGGGAGGTCCCGTGTCGGGCTCCTCGCCGAGGTCGCGTGGCCCCGTCTCGCCGTGACCCAGGTCACGGAGACCTTGATCGAGGGGACCCAGGTCACGGGGCGCCGCGTCCTCGGGGCCGAGGTCGCGGGGGCCGAGGTCCGTGGGCCGGACGTCCGCTTCCGCCGCGGCGTCGGTCGCGGCATCGTCTGCGGAGCGCACCTGGGGGGGCGAGAAGGGTGCGAGGCAACCGCCGAGCAGCGCGGCGACCGGCAAGGTCCAGGCGGCGAGGTGGCGCGGGACGCGACGTGGTGCAGTCATGCCTCGAGTCTAGCAGCTCTCGTCCCCGATCCCCAGGAGTGACCTATCCCCCGCTCCGTGCGGGCTCCAGCGCCGTATCCGCGGCCTCCGCGCGCTGGCTGGTAGTCCTTTCTTCCTGCCAATCGGGTCCGGGCCGCGCTTGACTCGTCCTCCCCGGTGCCGCAAGCTGCCCGCGTACTCAGCGTGGACGGGCGCGTGTTCGCTCGCGGGAACCTCGGGTCCCGGCGGTCTCGCCGCGCCTGCCGCGTGCAGGGGGAGCAGATGGACCGTCCTCCCGTCGTCCGACCTCGCGCCTGCGGCCTCGCCACCGTGGCGCTCGTACCACTCCTGGCGCTCTTGACGTTCGTGGCGCTCGTGACGCTCTCTGCGCGACCGTCCCTGGCCTGGTCCACGCCGCCGGCCGCGACGGCCGAGGGGCACTGCCAGCTCGCCGGCGTCTACTGCGCGGACGTCCTCTCGCTCTGCAAAGGGGGCTGCCAGGAGGTCGACCGCGACTGCGAGGCGGGCTGCCGCCTGGCCCAGGGCCTCTGCCTCGAGCGGTGCGGGCGGGGGCCGCAGGGGCGATCCTGTCGGGCCACGTGCCAGGACCAGGGCGGGCGCTGCCTGGAAGGCTGTGGGCCCGACTGCCGCGCCCGGTGCAGCAGCTCCTGGAGCCGCTGCCTCGACGATCCCCTGGTCTCCTGCGGGGGCCAGGCGAGCTGTGAGCTCACCTGTCCGGACGCGGAGGCTCGCTGCCGGGGGGACGCGACCGCGGCCCGGGACGCGTGCCTCGCCGGCTGTCCGACCCCGGCCCAGGTCGGGACGCAGCGGGAGGCCTGTCGTCTCGCCTGCCCCGCGGGCAAGGCGGGGGCCTCGTGCCGGGAGGCCTGCACGCGTCGGCACCCCGACTTCCTGGCGACCGCCTGCTCCCTCGACTGCCAGCAACGCTGGCGGTCGGCCCAGCGGGGCTGCCCGGCAGCGGCGGACGCCTGCCGGCGCGCGTGTGGGGCGCCCCTGTCCGGCTGCCTCGACGAGCGGCAGCAGTGCCTCGACGGGGCCTGGGCGGACCAGCAGGCCTGCGACGCGCAATGTCGTCAGCGGCGACTGCCCGCGGCCGGGCGCGCGGCCTGTCGGCGGCAGTGCGTCATGACGCGCCTCACCGCGCGTGCGGACTGCCGCCAGCTCTTCCTCGGCTGCGTCGAGGGCTGGATCCACGACGCGGACGGTGACGGCCAGACGCGCTACCAGGGAGACTGCGACGAGGGGGATCCGACGATCTGGCGCGGCGCGCCCGAGCAGTGCGACGGCAAGGACAACGACTGCGCGGGCGGCCCCGCGCCCGACGAGGTCGATGCCGACGAGGACGGCGTCGGCGAATGCCAGGACGTCTGCCCGGGGGTCTTCGACCCGGAGCAGCTCGACCGTGACCGTGACGGCCGCGGCGACGGGTGCACCCCCCGCGTGCAGGCCTGGGCCCTCGCGTCGCCGGTGGTCCTCCGGGGGGCCGGGGAGCAGGCGGAGCTGGCCCTGGAGGTCGCGGCCTGGCCGGGCGTCGAGGTCGTCGCCACGGTGAGCTGGGGGGACGGGACCACCGACGCGTCGAGCTTCCTCGAGGGAGGCCGGGCGGTCCTCCGCCACGGCTACGGGGGCGCTGGTCTTTTCGCACTAGAGGCCGCGGTCTGCGTCCCGGGCGAGCCGGCCGACTGTACTTCCTGGTCCCTTGGTACTCTTCGGGTTCTCGAAGATGACTCCGAAGTACCAGAGACCCTCTTCGCCTCGGATGAGGAGGGCGCGCTCGCGGCGGAGGCCGCGGCGACCTTGCGGGGCCTCGGCCTGGCCTTGCTGCGCAGCGAGGGGAAGGTCCACGAGGGGCTCGACCCGCTCCTGGACCTGCAGCCCGTCGCGGTCAGCACGGACGAGACCGGCACGGGCCACGTGCGCGTGCAGCAGTTCGCCTCGGGCATCCCCGTCTTCGGTGCCGAGGCCATCGTGCACGTGCGGGCCGACGGCTCCCTGGCCGAGGTCACGGACGCGCTGGTCGACGAGGTCGCGGTGGACCCGGTGCCCGCCATCCCCGCCGCCGACGCCATCCTCCTGGCGCGGGCACTGGACGACTGCGCCACCTGCCCCCTGGCCGCCCCCCCCGAGGCGAGCCTCGTGGTCTATCCCTCCCCGGAGGGAGACCACCGGCTGGCCTGGAAGGTCTTTTTGCCCTACGCCGGCGGCCTGTTCGACCAGCCGAGCAAGCCCGTCGTGCTGGTCGACGCGCACCGGGCGGAGGTCCTGCTGGTCTACGATCGGGTCATGGCCGGGAGCGGCACGGGGATCTACAGCGGCGCGGTAGCCTTCGACTCCGTCTATCACGAGGAGAACTTCCGCGGCCCCGGCTACGAGACGGCCGATCTGGTCGATGGCTACATCACGTTGCGAATGCAGAATGATGGCTCCCTGACCTGGCCCTATGACGCCGACGATGACTGGGATAATGAGCAGAAGACAAACGCTAGATTGGTCGAAGCTCACTATAATATGGGACTTGTTGTCGATTATTATGATTCTGTTCATTATAGAAGAGGAATGGATGGAATGGGAGGGCCAAAGAAATGCAATTCTAATGCAGATCGCGATAGATCATTGATGTGTGCTACCATCGATTATGTTTATGGTCCGGTAACGAGGAATGGTCGCGATTATTATTACCGGGTTGATAATGCCTATTATGATGACGGAAACATCTATCTGGGATCCGGAGTCGATAACGGTCCTTACGTCGGCCTGGACACGATCGCGCACGAGTTCACCCACGGCGTCTCCGACACCTCCGCGGGGCTGATCTACGAGGGCGAGAGCGGCGCACTCGCGGAGCACCTCTCCGATGCCTTCGCCGCCGCGGTCGAGGCCCACTACGGCGGGGATTTCGAGCACGTCTGGTGGCACGGGGAGCGTCACAACACGCCCGATATCGCGGGCGACGCCGGTCGCTACCTGGACGACCCGACACGCAACGGCAGCCCCGACCACTACGCGGACCGCCTCCGGCTCGCGGACGGCGAGCTGCCCGATCTCGAGGAGAACGACCTGGGCTACGTGCACGCCAACGGCAACATCGGCAACAAGGTGTTCTTCCTGGCCGCCATGGGCGGTGCGCATCCGCGCTCCCCCGACCGGCCGATGGCCGGCATCGGCATCAGCCGGGCCGCCCGGATCTGGTACCGGGCCCTGGACAAGTACACGACCTCCCGGGAGACCTACCTGCAGTTCCGTCAGGCGACCCTGGCCGCGGCCTACGCCCTCCATGGCGGCGGGAGCGCCGAGTTCGCGGCGGTCGCGAGCGCCTGGAACCTCTGCGGCGTGGGCGACGGTCCGGTCTTCACCGATGCGCAGGAGCTGGTCGCGAACCCGGGCTTCGAGGAGGTGCTGGAGCCCTGGGAGAGCCAGTTCGATGCCACCTACGTCGCCATGGGGCGGCATGGCCACGACGGAGAGGGGTACGTCACGCTGGGCGGTGCGGACGACGAGAGCGGCGGGATCTCCCAGACGATCGTCGTCCCCGCGGATCGTCAGCGCGCGGAGCTCACCTTCTGGCTGAAGATCACGACGACGGAGACCACCCTCACCCAGGTCAAGGACTGGGTCGCGCTCTTCGTCCGGGACCTCGGGACCGGGCGGCTGACCCAGCTCGCCCGCTACAGCAACCTCAGCGGTCTGGGCGAGCAGGCCTCGGCCTACGCCCTGAAGGGGCCGTTCGATCTGCTGCCCTGGGCCGGCCGGTCCATCGAGCTGCAGTTCCTCTACTTCACCAACGGCAGCAACCCGACGACCTTCCGGATCGACAGCGTCTCCACCGCGGGCGCCAGCGTCGTCGCCCAGGACGTCGACAACGACGGGGACGGCCACACCCCGGGCCAGGGCGACTGCGACGACGAGGATCCGACGGTCCATCCCGGCGCGACCGAGGTCTGTGACGGCGTCGACGGGAACTGCGACGGCACCGCGGACGGCGCCTCCCTGTGCGACGACGGCAACGGCTGCACCAAGGACGTCTGCGACGGCCGCAACGGCTGCCTGCACCAGCGGCTCCCCGAGGGCCGGGCCTGCGAGGACGGCAACCGCTGCACCACGGGCGACCGCTGCCAGCTCGGACGCTGCCTCCCGGGCCTCGACACCCTGGACTGCGACGACGACGACTGGTGCACGGTCGACTCGTGTGACGCCCGGGAAGGCTGTCAGCACGAGCCGCGCCTCTGCGACGACAAGACCGCCTGCACCTCGGACACTTGCCACCCGGTCCTCGGTTGTCAGCACATCCCGGTGATCTGTCCCGACGACGAGGATCCCTGCACCGTGGAGCGCTGCGACCGCGTCCTGGGCTGCGTCCGGGATCCCCTCGATTGTGATGATGATTCGGCCTGCACCATCGACAGTTGCAGCTCCTGGGCCGGCGGCTGCCAGCACTTGCTCGGGCTGTTCTGCCAGAACGACGGCAACCCCTGCACCGTGGAGCGCTGCGATCCCGAGACGGGGTGCTCGCGTGAGCCGGCGAACTGCGACGACCTCGACCCGTGCACCGCCGACGACTGCGACATCCACACTGGCTGTACGCACACCCCCCGCTGCCCCGACGACGGGGACCGCTGCACCCGGGACGTCTGCGAGACCGCCTTCGGCCTGTTCGTGGGCTGCTCCCACCCACCCGTGGGCTGCGATGACCTCCAGCCCTGCACCGCGGACACCTGCGATCCCGCGACCGGCGGCTGTGTCCACACCCCGCGCTGTCCCGACGACGGGGACCGGTGTACCCGCGACGTGTGCGAGGTGGTCCTCGGGGAGTTCGCCGGCTGCTCCCACCCGCCGATCACCTGTGACGATGGGACCGTCTGCACCACGGACACCTGCGATCCCCGGGACGGGACCTGCTCCCACGAGTTCGTCTGCGATGACGACGACCGCTGCACCCAGGACTTTTGTACCGTCATGGTCGGTTTCCCGAGCTGCTCGCATCGCGCCGTCGATTGCGACGACCACGATTCGTGCACCGCGGACACCTGCGACCCGGTGACCGGCTGCCGCCACGTGCGCTTCGGCGATGGGACCGACTGTGACGACGACGATCCCTGCACGACCGGGGAGAGCTGCACCCAGGGCGTTTGCGGGGGCGGTGCGCCCGTGGTCTGCGACGACGAGGACGTCTGCACCGCGGATTTCTGCGATCCGGTCCTCGGCTGTCAGAGCAAGACCCTCACCGACGGCACGGGGTGCAACGACGGGGACGCCTGCACTGGCAAGGAGACCTGTCAGCAGGGGCAGTGCATCGGCATGGAGATCGACTGCGACGACCACAACGACTGCACCACCGATACCTGTGATCACGTGCTGGGGTGCCAGCACAAATCGCTGAAGGACGGTACGGTCTGCGACGACCACGACCTCTGCACCCTGAAGGACGTCTGCGAGCGCGGCCTCTGCGTCAGCGGCGCGGCGCAAGAATGTGACGACTTCACCGAGTGCACCATCGACACCTGCGACCCCGAGATCGGCTGCGTCTCGACCACCGCGCCGGACTGGTCCGACTGCCACGACGGGAACGCGTGCACGGGCAAGGACAAGTGCCACGGGGGGATCTGCTCCGGCATCGCCATCCCTTGCGATGACGGGGACGACTGCACCCTCGACGGGTGTGATCCCGCGACGGGCTGCACCGTGACCACCGCGCCGGACCTGACGACCTGCAACGATCACGACGCGTGCACGGGCAAGGACACCTGCCACGACGGGGTCTGCTGGGGCATCGCCGTGCCCTGCGACGACGAGGAGAGCTGCACCACGGACGGCTGCGATTCCGCGACCGGCTGCACCCACACGCCGCTGGCCGACGGGGAGCCCTGCGATGACGACGACCTCTGCACCAAGGGCGAGGCCTGCCAGGGGGGGAGCTGCACCGGCGGCGCCCCGCGCAACTGCAACGACGGCGAGGCCTGCACCACGGACGGCTGCGACCCCGCGCTCGGCTGCACCGTCACGCCGGTCCTGGTGGGTACCACCTGTGATGATGGGGATGCCTGCACCATGGGCGACTCGTGCAACGCGGCCGGCCGCTGCGCGGGGAGCCCGCGGGATGAGGACGGCGACACCCACGTCGCCGAGGCCTGCGGCGGAGACGACTGCGACGACTCCCGCCCCGCGGTCCATCCGGGCGCGACCGAGGGGCCGGCGGGGGACGCCACCTGCAGCGACGGGCTCGACAACGACTGCGACGAGGCCGTGGATGAGCAGGACCCCGATTGCCAGGATCTGGCGTGCACGGAGGATGGGGACTGCGACGACGGCGACCCTTGCAACGGTGAGGAGCTCTGCCTCGGCCAGAGCTGCCTCCCGGGCGTGCCCTTGTCGTGTGACGACGGTGATCCCGTCACTGCCGACCGCTGCCGGCCCGGAGCGGGCTGCGCCGCGGAGCTCCGCTGCGAGCTGCAGCTCCTCGGCCAGCGCCCCACGGGGAGCGTCCCGGTCACCGGCTCCTACTTCCTCGACCTCTCGGCCAACGGTCGGTACCTGGCCTTCCTCTCGCCGGACCCCGATCTGGGCGACGTGCCGGGCCCCGCCGGGTGGCTGAGCACCGTCTACCGTCGGGACCGGCTGCTGGGGACCACGGTCAACGTCAGCGTCAGCCTGGAGGGGGGAGCGGCCGACGGGGACAGCCGGAGCTGCAGCATCTCGGGTGATGGTCGCTTCGTGGCCTTCGCCTCCCTCGCCAGCAACCTGGTGGCCACGCCGGCCAACGGCCAGACGCAGATCTTCGTCCGGGACCTGCAGACCGGGACCACGGTCCTGGCGAGCGTCGGCGCGGCGGGCGATCCGGCCAACGCCTACTGCACTGAACCCCAGATCTCGGCGGACGGGACCGCGGTGGTCTTCACCTCCTCGGCCACCAACCTGGTCGCCGGTCAGCAGTTCGGGCACACCCACTTCTTCGTGCGGGACCTCGTCGCCGGCACCACGGCCCGGGTCAGCGTGGCCACCGACGGGACCCTGGCCAATGCGCAGAGTCTCGGCGCGGCGGCGATCTCGGCGGATGGCCGCTACGTCGCGTTCCGGTCGGAGGCGCGCAACCTCGTCGCGGACGATACCACCGCCAACTTCGACGTCTTCGTGCGGGACCGGCAAGCCTCCACCACGGAGCGGGTGAGCCTCGGTGCCGGCGGGCTCCAGGCCGACGGGACGGCGTACGGGCGTCCGGCCATCTCCGGAGACGGGCGCTACGTGGCCTTTGCCTCCTCCGCGACGAACCTCGTGCCGCCCGATACGAGCCAGGTGGACATCTTCGTCCGTGATCGGGTGGCGGGGACCATCGCGCGCGTCAGCCTGCACACGACGGGGGAGGCGCCCGACAAGGAGTGCAGCCAGCCCAGCATCTCCGCGGACGGGCGGTTCGTGGCGTTTTTGTCCCGGGCCACCAACCTCGACGCGCTGCTGGCCGACACCAACGGTGTCATGGACGCGTTCGTGCGTGATCGGCTGCGGCGCGAGACCTGGCGGGTCAGCTTGCCGCCTGGCGGCCCGCAGGGGAACGACCGCGTGGAGGGCTGGCAGGAGTACGCGGTGGAGCTCAGCGACGATGGGCGCTTCGTGGGGTTTCTGTCCATGGCCGGGAACCTGGTCCCGGGGGACGACAACGGGACCACCGATGCGTTCTGGCGCACCAACCCCGGGCTCGCATGCGATGACGGGGATCCCTGCACCGCCGATCTCTGCGCCGGCGGGGGCGGCTGCAGCCACCAGCCCCTCGGGGACGGCGACCCCTGCTCGCTCCTCGATCCTTGCCTCGAGGACTGCACCTGCACCGCGGGGAGCTGCGGGGGCTGCACCAGCGTCTGCCCCTAGGACCTCGTCACCGCGAAGATGACCGGTTGGCAGACAGAGGATGGCTGGTGGCGACCGGCGTGCAGGCCGGCCGCCCGTTGACTTCCCGGCGGGAGATCCGTACCAAGAGAGGGCTCACTCACGAGCCCGTCCACCAGCAGTGGGCGACGACCCGGGGCTCTTCTGGCGCTCGGCGTCGCGGTGCCGGACCGTGGGTCCACCGGAGGAGACGGCACGATGCACAGGTCACGACACCTGGGAGATCCCTCCCGACCCCTCGCCCCCTGGCGCGGCAGGCTCGCCTTGCTGGTCGCCGGGCTGCTCGTCCTCCCGGCCGGCGAGGCGGTGGCGGCCAAGCCCACGACCCCCATCAACCTCGAGACGGTCCCCTCCGGGGCCGAGGTGTCCCTGCTCGAGCCGGCCCCCGAGAAGCTCCTCGGCGTCACCCCGCTGAAGAAGGTCCGCGTGCCCCGCGGCCCGATCCGGCTGCGCTTCCGCCTCGCGGGCCACGAGGATCGGGTCGAGGTCCTGACCATCGCCGCGGCGACCGCCACCTACAACTACACGCTGACGCGGATCGTCCAGCCGGCGACCGTCGAGCTGACCGCCGGCGAGGGGGCGGCCGGGGCCGAGGTCCACGTGGACGGGCAGCTCTTGGGGACGGTCCCCGTCAAGGTGCTGACCCCGCCCGGCCGGCACCAGATCTTGGTGAAGAAGGCCGGCTTCGTCGACTGGGAGAAGTGGGTCGAGGTCACCGAGAACCAGCTCGTCAGCCTCGAGGTCGCCCTGAAGGCCCAGGAGCGCCCCCGGGGCTCCCTGGCGGTCTCCTCCGCGCCCGTGGGCGCGGACGTCAAGGTCAACGGCGCGCCCCGCGGTCAGGCGCCCGTCGCCATCGAGGGCCTGGAGCCGGGGATCTACGAGATCGAGCTCCACCTCGACGGGTACAAGAGCTTCCGCCAGCAGGTGACCGTGCGGGAGGGCACCCTGGAGACCTTCGCTGGTACCTTGGAACCACTCGCAGCCCAGCTTGGTGAGCTCAAGGTCCTATGTGACCTGCCCCGGGCCGTGATCCTCCTCGACGGAGAGGAGCGGGGGCCCGCGCCCGCGCTCTTCTCCGAGCTGAAGCCGGGAGAGCACATCGTCGAGTGCCGGGCGCCCGACTTCCCGCCGACGAGCCTCACGGTGGCCATCGTCGCCGGCCAGAGCCGGACCATCGCGCTCAACCCCCGCCTGGCGGTCGCCAGCCAGCGTGGCAGCATCAGCGTCGTCAGCAGCGTCACCAGTGCCCGCGCCCGGCTCAACGAGGGCGAGTGGAAGAAGACCCCGGCGACCTTCGAGGACCTCAAGCCGGGCAAGTACGCGGTCACCGTCGAGGCCGACGGTCACGCCGCCTGGAGCGCCACCGCCACCGTCGAGGCGCAGCAGATCACGGAGGTCACCGCCACGCTCCAGGCGACCGGTCTGCTCCACCTGCGCGCTCCTGCGGGCAAGCGGGCGAGCGTGTTCGTCGATGGCGTCATCGCCGGGGAGACGCCCCTCACCCTCCAGATCCCCGTCGGCCCGCACCGTGTGCGCTTCCAGGCCGAGGGGGCCCTGGACGAGGAGCACGACGTCGCGATCCTCCCCGGGGCGACCGCGGTCGTCGACGCCAAGCTGGTCGTGCCCGTCGTGCCGCGCCCGGTCCGTCGCTCCAACCCCACCTCGGCGCAGACCCAGGAGCCGGGGCGCGGCTCGGTGCAGCTCGGGGTCGGCGTGCCGGCGATCTTCGAGGCGACGGTCAGCTCGGGGATCGTCGAGAACCTCGAGGCCGGGGTGCAGATCCGCAACACCCTCCACGTCCTCACGGAGTTCGAGCTCCAGGGACAGTACCGGCTCTACGGGACCGAGGCCTTCGCGGTCGGCGTGGAGGCCGGCCTGGGTGGCGGTCTGGGCACCAGCGACCGCAGCGCCTTCACCGGGATGGTCCGGCCGATCGCCTCCTTGCTGATGGGCCAGAACTCGTCGTTCTCGGTGTACGGGCAGCTCCGCTTCTTCGCCGATACGGTCTCCGCGGCGCAGGCCGACGATCGCCTCGGCGAGGACCAAGGCGACACCTCCTGCAGCGGTCTCCTCTTCCCGCTCGGCCTGCAGGGCGAGTTCATGGTGAAGGACTCCCTGAACTTCTGGATCCGGGCCGAGATGGACCTCCTCGACAGCGACGAGGGGCGCTTGATCTACGGCGAGCTCGGGGAGTGGGCCAACGGGCGCTTCCGGGGTGGGCTCGGCGTGACCTGGCTGTACAACTGACCGCCCGCGGACGGCCGTCCGGCGGGACGCGGAATGGCTGTTCCCTTTCCGGGGGGGGCAGCGTATCCTGACGGGGAGCGCGGCAGGAGTCCTCTGCCGGCCGGCCAGGGGGGGCCTCTCGGGGCCGGTCCTGCCCGGCGTGCGCGGCAACCGACCCGGATGGCGAAGGGATGTCAGCATGAACTGCCCGGTGTGCGGAGGGCCCGTCCCCGAGGGAGACCGTCACTGCACCGCTTGTGGCGCTCCCGTTGCGGCCACGCTGCGCCCGGAGGCGAAGCTGGCCTTGCTCAACCTCAAAGACCAGCTCAAGGGGATGCGGGAGTCCCTGGAGACCATCTCCTTCCGCCCACCCGCCGAGATCTTCCAGGCCCTGCGGCCCCAGGCTCCCCTCGACGTGCCGGGTGAGGCGGTCTCCAGCCTGGACTACCGGGTGCTCGTGCTCGAGGGCAAGCGTGCCGGTGAGGTCTTCGACGTCGGGCGGATCATCACCTTCGGCCGGGCCGAGAACTGCGAGGTGCAGCTCACCGATATCTCCGTCTCCCGGGAGCACTGCCGCATCGTCTTCCACCCGGACCGCCGCGTCTTCCTCGTCCAGGACCTCGGCAGCCACAACGGGACCTTCCTCAACGGGCAACTGGTGAAGAAGGGCGAGCTGAAGAGCGGGGACCGGATCAAGGTCGGCGATGCCTGCCTGCTCTTCTTCCGGGAGCCGCTGCCCCCGGAGGTGCGGGCCGAGCTGGCCCGCAAGGGTGTGCAGGTCTCCGACGAGCTGACCCTGCCCCGCCCCCCCGAGCTGGAGGGAGCGCGGGAGCCGACCCTCAACCCGCCGCCCCCGCCCCCGGTGATCTCGCCCGCGGTCGCCAGCGCGCCGACCCGGCCGCCCGTGTCGGCCACGGCCCCGACCTTCGAGCCGGAGCCGAGCTCCCTGGAGGGGGCGGCCCTGCTGACTCCGGCCTTGCCCCGTCCCGCGTCCTCGCCCGTGCCGGCGACGCGGCCGGCGGTCCTCGGTCAGGAGCCCTTCGGCTCACCGCCGGGGGGGCTCCCCGAGCAGCCACCCGGCCTGCCGCTTCACGGCGGCGGCAGCCTCGCGGCCGCTGGTGTCGCCTGGACCGGACCGAACGATCCCCTCGATCCCGGGGAGCTCGCGACCCTCCAGCTTGCGGGGTTCGGCCCCGCCGCACCGCAGAGTTCGGTCCTGCCGGTCCCGGCGTCGGTCCGGACCCTCGCGTCCCTGCCCGATCCCGTTACCGGCTTCGAGGCCACCTCGGCCGTGGCGGTCGTCGACGACCGCAGCCTGGAGGAGTTCGTCGTCGCCGAGACCGCGCTCAGCGCGCCGGCTCCCGAAGAGCCCCGGCCACGCCGCAGCACCACGAGCCCCCCCCTGTCCCGCGAGCCGCAGCCCGTCTTGCCGGCGACGGAGGAAGCGGTGCTGCTCGACACGCCCGTGGAGGAGACGCCCGCGGCGCGCGACGCTCGGCGGGCGACGCCGGTCCGGGGGGACCTGGGGGAGGCGGAAGGCTTCGCCGCGCCCGACCTCTTCTCCTTGACGCCGGAGCCGCTCTCGCTGCCCGGCGCGCCAGCTCCGCTCAGCCCCTCGTCCGCCGCGACCCGCGCGGCGACCGATCCCCTCACCGCCTCGCCTGCGGTCGTCCTCGCGCGCCCGGTCGCGAGCCCGGCTCCCCCGGCGGCGCGCACCCTGAGCCCGACCACCGCCCCGATCCTGATCCCGCCGGACACCCACCCCGGAGAGCGCCCCGCGGGGAGCAAGCTGCAGCTCGTCCTGCTGCTGCTGCTCTTCTTCACGACGCTCCTCGTGCTCGGCTGGTACTTCCTCACCCAGCAGCCCTGAACCCGGCCCTCGGGTCGGCACCCTGCGGGACCTTCAGGGGGGGGCGGGAGGGCCTCGCTGTCGGCTGCCGTCTTCGGGACCCCTGCCGGAGTCACACCAGAATGCCTTGATTTTGTTGATGAAATATCGAGGCTTCGCTGCCGCGTTTGCCTCGGCGATCGCCACCCGTCAGATTGGGGCTGTCGAGAGAGGTCGGTGAGGAAGGTGGGGACGGATGTCCCCAGGTCACGCAACTTGTGCGAGGTGACCTCGACCGGGCGATCGGGCTCTTCCCCGCCATTCCTGCTGCCCTGACGACGGATTCCCGTGTCGCGAGTGACAGGAATGTCAGTCGGCGGTCTCTCGTCCCCGTCTCCCGGGCTCCCTCGCCCCCGGCGCCGAGCCGGCGAATCCTGCGTGGATCCGCGGGGGCGCCCACCGTACGGCATATCTGGTACGACCCTTGCACACCCCCCGGTGACGGCTGGCTCCACCTGCGGGAGGGATCGCATGGAAGCGGACCAGGAGTTCGAAGGCCTCGACTGCTCGACTCGCCCCCGCAACGGTGGCGAGGAAGGTGAAGGCGAGGACTACTCCCTCGATCCGGTGCGTATGTACCTGAAGCGGATCGGCTCGGTCTCGCTGCTCTCCCGCGGCGGCGAGGTGAAGATCGCCCAGGCCATCGAGCTGTCCCGGGATGGCCTGAAGGAGCTGCTCTTCGGCTCGGCCATCGGGGTGGTCCAGATCCTCTCCGTGGTCGATGGGTTGCGTTCGGGTCGGATCCGCATCAAGCACGTCCTGCGCGGCATCGAGACCGACGACGCGTCGGACGTCGCGCTCGAGCGCTTCCTGAAGATGGCCGAGCGCGTGCGCCGCCTCAACCGGGACGCGATCCGCGCCAAGGAGCGGCTGCAGACGGAGCAGCTCGACGAGTGCGCCCGGGAGCGTCTCCAGAAGAGCCACGACCGTTATCGTGCCAGCATCCGGGAGCTCCTCGGGCAGATCGAGTTCGAGGACTCGTTCCTGCGCCAGGCGGTGGAGGGCGTGACCACCGCCCAGGAGACCCTCTGCCGGGCCGAGTGCCTCCTCCAGCCCCTCGCGACCGAGCTCCACCTCACCTTCCCCGGGATGCTCGCCCTGCTCTCGCCCACGGCCGCCGACCCCCTCGGCGCGGCCGCCCTCCAGAAGAAGCTGAGCTGCTCCGCGTCCCGGGTCGAGAGCCTCTTCCGGGCTGAGCGACAGCTCCAGGGAGTCTGCCGCCAGTACAACGTCGAGTACCCCTTCCTCAAGGACGAGCTGACCCTCCTGGTACGGCCCGGACGGGAGAGCGTCCGGCGGCTGGAGCAGGCCAAGAGCGCGATGATCCAGGCCAATCTCCGCCTGGTCGTCAGCATCGCCAAGAAGTACATCAACCGCGGCATGGGCTTCCTCGACCTGATCCAGGAGGGCAACATCGGCCTGATGCGAGCGGTCGAGAAGTTCGAGTGGAAGCGGGGCCACAAGTTCAGCACCTACGCCACCTGGTGGATCCGCCAGGCCATCACCCGGGCCATCGCCGATCAGGCGCGCACCATCCGCATCCCGGTCCACCTCATCGAGACCATGAACCGGCTGCTGCGCACCACCCGCCAGCTCGAGCAGGAGCTGGGCCGTGAGCCCAACGTCGACGAGCTGGCCGAGGCCATGGAGACGACCGCGGACAGCATCCGCCGGGTCATGAAGATCGCCCGGCCCCCCGTCTCCCTCGAGACCCCCGTCGGTGACGACGACAGCCACCTCATGGACTTCGTCGACGACGACAGCGGCATCGACCCGACCGATCGGGTCGCCACCGGCAACCTCACCGACCAGACCGGGCGGATCCTCTCCACCCTCTCGCCGCGCGAAGAGAAGATCATCCGGCTGCGTTTCGGCATCGGGGTCAAAAAGGACCACACCCTCGAAGAGGTCGGCAAGGATTTCGACCTCACCCGGGAGCGGATCCGGCAGATCGAGGCCAAGGCCCTGGCCAAGCTGCGCCACCCCTCCCGCTCCTGCTTCTTGCGCATGTTCGTCGAGACCTGAGTCGCTCGCCGGGGCGAGCCGGCCGTGCCTGCGGGCGCGGCGGCAGGCTCGTCGATCGTCTGCTGGCGGCGGCCCGAGGGTGGGGGAGAGAGGGGCGGGTGCGCGCGGCTGGGGCTAGCAGACGGCGTCCCAGCGCTGCTTGAGGGCTTCGCGCCGGCTCTGGTTGTCGAGCTCTTCGAGCTCGCGCCGCACTTCGGCCCATTCCATCATCTTCCGCCAGTACTTTTCGGCCACCGTCGTCATGAGACGGCTCGAGATGAACCACGTCGGCTGCCGGTAGCGGATGTCCGCTCCCTGCGCCGCGGGGGGGAAGCCGTGCTCGGCCAGGAGCTCCCGGGTGACCCCTGCGATCTCGTCCACGAGGGCCCACAGCTCCCGGTGGTCCTCCAGGGACTTGGCCCCCTCGAGGAAGCGGTTGCCCGCCATCCAGAGCTCGGCGTCTTGCAGCCGGGCCGTGATCTCCTCGGCCTTGCGCTTGCCGCGCTGGCGGATCTCCTCCTTGAGCGCCCGGAGCTGCTCGTCGCTCAGCTTCTCGCCGAAATCCGGGTCGGCGATGAAGGCGCGCTTGATCTCCCGCTCCACGAAGAGCGGGAGGTCCACGTTCAGGATGGCGATGGCATCCCGGGCGATCTCCGCCGTCTTCTCCCGGATGAAGGCCTCCTGCTGCTTGAGCTCTTCGTACCGCTGCTGGACCTCGCTGCTCATGGCCCCTCCGTGTCAGGACTGGGGTTGACGACGTGGCCACTGTACTCCATGGCGGGGAGTCCGATCAACGCTTCCGGCGGGAGGTCTCCCGCCGCTGCTGCTCCGCGGCGAGTCGTGCCCGGAAGGGCCGCTCGGGCAGGCAATACGCATCGAGCACCAGCGCGTCGAGCTCCTGCTCCCGGGCCGGATCCGGCGCCCGACCGAGGCCGGCGGCGAGCTCGCTCAGCCGGCCGGCCTGGGCGCAGCCGGGATCGGGGACCGGCAGCCGGCCGAGGTAGGGCGCGTCCAGGTGGTTGGTCAGCAGGGCACCATGGAAGATCCCCTCGCGCAGCAGGTAGGTGCAGAGCCCGCTGTTGAGCAGGGCGAGCAGGAACGTCAGCGACACCCCCTCCCGGGGGAGGAGGTTGGTGACCGTGTCGAGGCTCAGGTGGCCGGCCTCGTCGAGCGCCGCGTTGGCCTGGACCTTGGAGGAGACGATGTTGGGCATGACCAGCTTCGGCTGGCCCAGCCACTGCCGCAGTCGCGTGCTGCGTGCCCGGGTGTCCGGGGTGTCCAGCCACCAGCCGTGGCCCCGTACCTGGTAGCGGCCGATGTCGGCCCCGCGCAGACACGGGACCGCCTCCGGGCGCACGTCGACGGAGAACCCCGGCTGGTTCACCGAAAACGGGAGCCCTCGCCGGATCGTGCACAGCTCCCCCAGGGGCGGATGCCGTTGCTCCAGGAGGGTGAGCAGCTCGCGGCCGGCCGGATCGAGGGCGAGGGGGATCCCCGGGCGCTGGACGAGCCGCGCCTGCAGCCCCTCCTGGGTGTGCTCCTCCTGGCCGTCGCGCAGCCGGACCAGGCGGGTCCGGGCGGTCGGCGGCGGTCCGGTACCCGTCGGCCGGAGCACCACGGCGAGCTGCTCGTACCCCGCTGCCGCGGTGGCCCGGCCCAGGTCGGCGACGGTCTCGACGTGGCCGGCCCGCGCCAGGAGCTCCCGGCTCGGTGCGTAGGCCTTCACCCGGGCGAGGGAGACTGGCAGCACGAGGCCGATGACCCCGGTCGGACGCACGAGGTCGAGGCTGCGACGCAAGAAGAGGGCGAACAGGTTGGCCGGCTGCCCCGCGTAGTACGGCCCGAGGCGGTCGAGCTCCGGGGCCGTGGCCGCGAGCTGCCGATACGGGGGGTTCCCGAGCAGGTGCGAGAAGGGGTGGCCGCCCGGCCCGGGGGGAAAGCGGCGCGGCCAGTGGAGCGGGTGCAGCGAGCGGGGGGCGTCTGGTGACCAGGCCCCGGGGGCGCCCCGCAGGGCGTCGCCCTCGACGATCCGGCCGGGGAGCAGCGCGGCTGCGGGGTCGTCCGGGGGGAGCAGCAGCCACAGGGAGGCCTGCGCCACGGCCACGGCCACCGGGTCCAGGTCGACCCCGGCCAGCCGGCCCAGCCGCTGCGCGGGAGCGCCGGGCAGCCGCTGGTAGGCCGCCAGGAGGAAGGCTCCGCCACCGCAGGCCGGATCGACGAGCCCGCCGGCCGGGTCGTCGGCCAGCGGGACCCCGGTCCGATCGAGGAGCCACTCGATCACCCAGTCGGGGGTGTAGAAGGAGCCGCGCCCCCGGCGATCCCGGGTCTCCCGCAGGCCCTCGAGCAGGTCCGCGAGCAGGCGCACGGGCAAGGGGCGCGTCCCCTGCCCCAGGACCTGCCAGGCCGCCGCGAGGAACCCGTCGGGGAGCGGGGGGGAGCGGCGCCCCGCCCCGAAGAGCCGTGCGGTCCCCGGGCCTCGCCCGAGCTGCTCCGTGGCCGCCGGCAGCAGCGTCCGCGGCGTCTCCCAGGGGAGGTCCGTGAGCCGGCCGGTGCTCCGGGCGAGGGCCAGCAGCGCGAGCTGGATGAGGAGCCGCTGGCCAGCCGGGGAGAGCGGGGTCGGCAGCCGGGCCGCGAGCTGCAGCAGCGGGCGGAGGGGGGAGAGGGGCTGGAGCATGCTCCTCCTCGGCGTGTCCGCGGCCGTGGCTCAGGAGGGGAAGGGCAGCACGAGGAGGTACGCACCCTCCTCGTCGGTGGTGGCGGAGCCCAGCAGGGTGGTCGTGGCCTCTTCCACCTGGTAGACCTCGATCTGGACCCCGCTCGCGGGGGAGCCCGTGGGGCCGCGGACGATCCCGTGGACCACCTGGGGCTCGCGGAGGTGGAAGTCCCGCTCGAGGGGACCATCGGTGCGGATCGCGCGCTCCACCCAGCGGGGGAGTCCCGTCGCGGCCGGGGGGATGAAGGTGAGGTCCACGATCCCCGGATCGAGGTGTAGCTCGAAAGTACCATCTGCCTGGCTGACCTGGCGGGTCACGCGCTGGATGCCTTCCAGGGACCCGGCGGCCGGATCGCTCACCAGGGAGGCCTCGACCTGGACGTCCGGGACGGGGAGGCGGGCGTCGGCGCTCGCGCCGGAGAGCACCCGGCCCGCCAGGGGAGACTTGTCCAGCAGGCGCAGCTCGCCGAAGCTGGCGCCGCCGACGGGGACCGTCAGCGAGTCGAAGCGCGTCAGCCCGGCCTGGCTCTCGGGGGCGGGGATCGCCGTGAGGCTGAAGACCGCGGGCGGGAGCTGGACCTCGAACGACCCGGTGAGGTCGACCCAGATCCGGGTGTGGAAGCTGCCCAGTCCGACGGGCGCGGCGAACTCGAGGGTCGCGCCGCTGACCAGCGGCTCGCCCGCGGCGTCCAGCAACAGGCCGCGCATGGTGGCCGGCGCCTCGGCGACCGGGCGCTCGAGGCTGCCGAGGGGGAACTCGCCGAGGGGCAACCCGGCCGCGGTGGGCTGGATGGCCGGATGGTCCACGGTCGGCAGGGTCGGGTGCTCCGCGGTGGCGGACAGGCGCAGCGTGACCGGGGATTCGCCGGGCGGCAGGAAGATCTCGAAGAGCCCGGCGGCGTCGGTGACGCTGGTGGTGCTGATCCGGGAGAGGTCCTCGCTGAAGGCCTGGACCCGCACGTCGGGCACGCCGCCGGTCTCGGCCGCGGAGAGGACCACCCGGCCGCGCAGGGCGATCCGCTCCGCGGCGCGCGGGAGCTGGATGTCCTGGGCGGCGTCTTCCGTGAGCGCGACCGCGCCGAGGATCAAGGGGGGGAGGGAGGTGTTCAGCGGGACGATGCTGATGCTGTAGGTCGAGTCCCGGACCAGGGTGATCGTGAAGCCGGTCCCGTTGGCGGCCGTGGCGCTCGCCCCGAGGGAGGTGCCGGGGATCGTGCCCTGCATGGTGGCCACCACCCGGGCGGGGATCGAGGCGGCCAGGGGGTTGCTCGGGTCGGCGATCCGTCCCGTCAGGGTCACCGTCGGGCGGAGCCGGATGTCGGGGATGCGGCGGCCCGCGCCGACCCGCACACCGGTCCACTGCTGGGGGAGCAGCCCCGTGGACGGCGGCGGCGTCAGGCAGAGGGCGACCCGGGCCGCCGGCACCGTGTCGACGGTGCACAGCCCCTGCTCGCAGACCAGCCCCGCCCCGCAGTCCGGATCGGTGAGGCAGTTGCTGACCTGGGCGGTGCCCCCGAGCTCGTCCAGGGTGTAGACCTCGGAGCAGCCCGCGGGCAGGCCGAGGAGGAGCAGGCCGAGGAGGAGCAGGCCGAGGAGGATCCGGCCGGGGAGGAGCCGGCCGGGGAGGCCGGAGGCGCGGCGCGGGGGGCGAGCCGTCATTGCGGGCTCCCGCAGTCGCCGGCGCCATCGAGCACCCAGGAGACCGTGCGCACGCTCGCCTCGGGCGGGACCAGCCGGAACGAGGCGTCGGTGAGGAAGTCGCGGTCCGTGATGACCGCCTCGACGACGACCCGGCTGCCCTGGAGCTGGGAGGTGTAGACGGGGTTGCAGAAATCGACGGCCCACGGGCTGGCGGTCCGCAGCACGCTGCCGGTGGGCGGCAGGCTCTCCAGTTGCTGGATCCCCGGCATCCAGTCGAGGAACCAGCGGATGCGGATCGTGTCGTCGAGGTCCTCGTCGAGGATCGCCCCGAGCTGGAACGACTGGACGGAGGAGCTGGGGATCAGGCTGAGCACCTCGCCCAGGGCCGGGCGGACCTGCGTCTCGTCGACGACGAGCGGGGAGTTCGCGGTGTCCTCCTCGAAGAGGGGCGCCGGCATGACGCAGCCCGGGATCGACCAGAGACTCGGCATGGCTCCCAGCAAGAAGATCACCCACCTGGCGAGGCAGGGTCGGGCGAGGCGGCTCCGGCGCCGCCTGCCGCCCTGGCGCGCTACGTCCTCAGCATAGCAGGGTTCGTGCCAGATCCGATAACTATTCGATTTTGGAGGATATTTTGCGAGAGGTGGCTCGTCGGCACCGGTCGCCCGGCCCGGCGGAGCCGACAGCCCTGTCAGGGTCGGCAGGCGCATCGGACCGCCGACTCGCCGGGGAGACGTGAAGAGCAGAGGAAGATCAACGGGGTGCTCCCTTGGGCCCTCCCGGCGCCCCGCCGGGCCGGGTGGGTCAGCTCAGCCCTCCTACTCTACGCGTTGTTGGCCCCGGGGCCAAGTTGTTGGCGAGCCGTGGCCCATCGGCCGCGAGCATCCGGGGGCCGCGCGCCGGGGGCCGCTCCCGGGGCGACGGTGATCGCTGTGCCATGGGGGAGCCGTCGTCCGGGCGTGGCGCTTTGGGCGAGCTTGGTCTAGGCTGGCAGAACTGATCGGCGCGCGGCGCCCCGAGGAGGGCAGATGCTACAGCCAGGACGAGAGCTGGAGAGCCAGGGGAGATCGGTCTCGGGGGTGGACTGGCGCACCGTCGGGTTGCTCGGGGCGATCTTCGTGGTCGTGGCCTTGCTCTGGGGGACCGTGCTCGTCACCCCGCTGAAGATCTTCGTGGTGCTGCTCCACGAGGTGAGCCACGCCCTGGCCACCTGGCTCACGGGAGGCGAGGTCCTGCGGATCGAGGTCAACGCCATGCAGGGAGGTCTCTGCGTCTCCCGGGGCGGCAACTCCTTCGTCGTGCTCAGCGCCGGCTACCTCGGGAGCATGCTCTGGGGCGCGACGTTGCTGATCCTCGCGGCGCGGACGCGCCTCGACCGCTGGCTGAGCGTGGGGATCGGCCTCTTCCTGATCGGGGTGACCCTGCTCTTCGTCCGTAACCTCTTCGGCTTCTTCTTCGCGGGGCTGTCCGGGGCGGCCATGATCGTCATCGGCCTCAAGCTGCCGGAGAAGGTCAACGACCTGATCCTCAAGGTGATCGGGGTCACCTCCTGCCTCTATGCGGTGCTGGACATCATCGACGACGTGCTGCGGCGTCCCGGCATCGGCTCCGACGCGGACCAGCTCGCCCGGCTGACCCACATCCCCTCCATGGTCTGGGGGGTGCTGTGGATCGTACTGGCCCTGGTCGTCACCGGGATCGCGCTCTGGATCGCCGCGGCCGGAGACGGCCGCCCTGCGACGGAGCCGGTGATCGGCAAGGGCAGCGTCGGGTCGAGGCTGCCGGGGCGCTCCTGAGCTGAGCGGAGGCCTCAGCTCCGTCCCTGCTCCTTCTCGAGGAAGCGGAAGATCGTGCGGGGATCGACGCCGAGCTCGTGGGCGGTCTTGGTCCGGTTGCCGCCGTTGCGCTCGAGCACCTCGCTGATGTAGCGCCGCTGGAACTGCTCCTTGGCCTCGACGAGGGTCATCACCGGCTGGATGAACTCCGGCTCCAGGTCCAGCTCCTCGGGGGAGAGCAGCGGCTTGTCCGAGAGCACGACCGCCTTCTTGATCTTGTTCTCGAGCTGCCGGATGTTGCCCGGCCAGGGGTACTTGCGGAGCGCGATGAGCGCATCGCTGGTGAACCCCTTGATCTTCCTGTTGAATTCCTTGTTGTAGCGCTCCAGCAGGTAGCGCGCGAGCAGCAGCACGTCGTCTCCCCGCTCCCGCAGCGGCGGCAAGAGCAGGGTCACGACGTTCAGCCGGTAGTAGAGGTCCTCGCGGAAGCGGCCCTCGCGGATCTCGTTCTCCAGATCCCGGTTGGTGGCCGCGAGCACCCGGATGTCCACGGTCTCGGGGCGGTTGGCGCCCACCCGGGTGACCGTCTTCTCCTGCAGCGCGCGCAGCAGCTTCACCTGCAGGGCGAGGGGCAGCTCGCCGATCTCGTCGAGGAGCAAGGTCCCGCCGATGGCCTCGTGGAAGTGGCCGCGCTTGTCCCGCACCGCACCGGTGAACGCGCCGCGCACGTGGCCGAACAGCTCGCTCTCGAGGAGGTTCTCGGGGATCGCCCCGCAGTTGACCGTGACGAAAGGACCCTTGGCGCGCGAGCTGCGGCGGTGGATCTCCCGGGCGATCAGCTCCTTGCCCGTGCCCGTCTCGCCGGTGATCAGCACCGAGATGTCGGCGCCCGCCACCCGCTCGACCCGGCGGAAGATGTCCTTCATGCCCTCGGAGGCGCCGAGGATCTCGCCGAACTGCCGGCCCTGGACGAGGTCCGTGAGCAGGGCGTTGTCGGCGCGCAGCTCGTTGACGAGCATGGCGTTCTGGATGATCAGGGTGGCCTGGGCCGCGAAGACCGTCAGCAGCTCGAGGTTGGCCGGCGTGAAGAGGCTGACGACGTTGTCGTGGCCGACGTAGATCAGGCCGACCAGGGTGCCGCGATCGAGCAAGGGGACGCACATCACGGAGCAGACGCGCAGGCTGATGACGCTCAGGGAGGCGTTGAACTCGCTGTCGTGCAGGGCATCGGAGATGATCAGGGGGCGGCGCTCCCGGATCACCCGCTGGACGATGCTGTCGGAGAGCATCCCGGCGGCGTCGTCGAGGTCTTGCCCCTCCGCGTTGCGGGAGACCGTGACCTGTGGCCCCTCCTCGCCCATGAGGAGCAAGAAGCCCTTCTGGGCGGAGGTGACCTCGATCACCGCATCGATGAGCTCGCGCAGCAGCTCGGGGATGCTGTAGCGGCCCATGAGCCGCTTGGAGAACTCGAACAGGGAGCGATAGGCGGAGGCGACCTCCGCGGCCACCGGCGCCCCCCCGTCCGCGGCGGTCTCCTCCTCCTCGTCGTACAGCAGGAAGGTGAGGCGGACCGGCCCCACCTGCAGCTCGTCGCCGTGCTCCAGGACCTGCTTGCTCTTGCGCTTCCCCTGGATGAACAGGGGGAAGCTGCGCTCCAGGGCCGAGGCGGTGAACTCGGCGCCATCGAAGAGCAGTTGCACGTGCCCGGGAGCGATCTTCGGGTCGGCGGGCAGCCGGACGTCGCACTCCTCGGACGAGCCGATGGTCGTGATCCGCTTGTACAGCGGGCGGCAGCGGACCGCCCCGGAGGCTTCGACGTAGCGCAGGCTCGGCATGCTTCCCTCGTGGACACCGCGGGGACCCAGGTCGCCCCCGTTCCTTCCTACCACGCGGGCCGGCCGTCGTCACCTGTCGCCCGACGCGACGAGGCCCCGGGCATCGCTGCTCGGGGCCTCGAAGGGGAGGGGGCCGGGCCTCCTCCCGGGTCTGTCGGGCCGGGACTAGAAGTCGTCGCCGCCGCCGTAGCCGCCGGGGCCGCCGGGCATGGCCGGCATCTTCTTCTCGTCCTTGGGCCGCTCGACGATCACGGCCTCGGTGGTCAGCAGCATGCCGGCCACGGACGCGGCGTTCTGCAGGGCGTAGCGCACGACCTTGGTCGGGTCGATGACGCCGGCCTCGACCAGGTTGCCGTAGGTGTCGGTCGCCGCGTTGTAGCCGTAGGTCTCCTCGTCGCTGGAGAGCACCTTCTGGATGACGATGGAGCCTTCCTTGCCGCCGTTGCCGGAGATCTGGCGGAGGGGCTCCTCGAGGGCGCGCTTGACGATGTTGACGCCGTACTTCTTGTCGCCTTCCAGCTCCAGGTTCTCGAGGACCTTCACCGAGCGCAGCAGGGCCACGCCGCCGCCGGGCAGGATGCCCTCCTCGACGGCCGCCCGGGTGGCGTTGAGCGCGTCCTCGACGCGGGCCTTCTTCTCCTTCATCTCGGTCTCGGTCGCCGCGCCGACCTTGATCACCGCCACGCCGCCGACCAGCTTGGCCAGCCGCTCCTGCAGCTTCTCCCGGTCGTAGTCGGAGGTGGCGTCCTCGATCTGGCGCCGGATCTGCTTCTGGCGGCCGGTGATCGCCTCCTCGGCGCCCGCGCCGTCGACGATCGTGGTGTTGTCCTTGTCGATCTTGACCTGGCGCGCCCGGCCCAGGTCGGCGACGGTCACGTTCTCGAGCTTGATCCCAAGGTCCTCGGTGATCGCCCGGCCGCCGGTGAGGACCGCGATGTCCTCGAGCATGGCCTTGCGCCGGTCGCCGAAGCCCGGGGCCTTCACCGCGGCGCAATGGAGCACGCCGCGCAGCTTGTTCACCACCAGGGTGGCCAGGGCCTCACCGTCGACGTCCTCGGCGATGATCAGCAGGGGCTTGCCCAGCTTGGCCGTGTGCTCCAGCATCGGCAGGAGGTCCTTCATGCTGGAGATCTTCTTCTCGTGGATGAGGATGAAGGGGTTGTCGAGGACGACCTCCATCCGGTCCGCGTCGGTCACGAAGTAGGGAGAGAGGTAGCCGCGGTCGAACTGCATGCCGTCCACGACTTCCAGCGTCGTGTCGAGGGACTTGGCCTCCTCGACGGTGATGACGCCTTCCTTGCCCACCTTCTCCATCGCCTCGGAGATGATCTTGCCGATCTCCTCGTCGCCGTTGGCGGAGATGGTGCCGATCTGGGCGATCTCCTTCTGGTCGCGGGTCGGCTTGCTCATGCTCTTCAGGTTGGCGACGACCTCCTTGACGGCCAGGTCGATGCCCCGCTTGAGCTCCATCGGCTCGGAGCCGGCGGTGACCAGGCGGGTCCCTTCACGGTAGATCGCCTGGGCCAGCACGGTGGCGGTGGTGGTGCCGTCACCCGCGACGTCGGAGGTCTTGGAGGCGACCTCACGCACCATCTGCGCACCGATGTTCTCGGTGCGGTCGGCCAGCTCGATCTCCTTGGCCACGGTCACGCCGTCCTTGGTGACCACGGGGGAGCCGAAGGACTTCTCGATGATGACGTTGCGGCCGCGGGGCCCGAGGGTGACCTTGACGGCGTCGGCGAGCTTGTTGACGCCGGTGAGCACGGAACCACGGAGCTTGTCTCCGTAGAAGATATCCTTGGCTGCCATGTCTTCCTCCTGAAGCGCGGTTGGTTTCTGGAGCGTGTGCCGATCAGTCCTCGATGATCGCGTGGATCTCGTCCTCGCGGAGCATCAGGAAGTCCTCACCCTCGACCTTCAGCTCGGTACCGGAGTACTTCCCGAAGAGGATGCGGTCGCCTTCCTTGACGTCCATGGGCTGACGGGTGCCGTTCTCCAGGAGCTTGCCCTTGCCGACGGCGATCACTTTGCCCTCGATCGGCTTCTCTTTCGCCGTGTCGGGAATGATGATCCCGCCCTTGGTCTTGAGCTCACCTTCCAGGCGCTTCACCAGGATTCGGTCGTGCAGCGGTCGAATCTGCATGATCTACCTCCCTTCTCCAGGATCCATCGTTTGCAACAAGAGCCTGGATCCGCTCATGGCAGGATCCAGGACAGAACGCAGCTTCTGGTTTTCGGCCGCCATGAAGATCGGAGGAGGTCCGTCCTCTGGTGACGGCGGGAGCCACGTTTCGGGCCCCTCCCTGGCCGAAGACGGTGCGAAATGTAAGAAGGCCCCGGGGGGTGTCAAGTGGGGCCCGGCCCCTTTTTTGTCGATGGGTTCAACTTCTCGATTTCATTCGTGAATGGTGCTCCGGCCGCCGGGTGGCCGTCCGGGCCGCGCGCGGATTTGCGACGCGCCTCCTTCCGGCGACCGGGGCCCTGTGGTAAGGTCGTTGCGGCTTTCAACGGTGGAGGCGCTCCGGATGCCGGCGGTCAGAGCTTCCCGTCCCGTCGTTCCTCGGCTCGTCGAGCGGCCTGGCAAGGTCTCGCTCTTCTTTGCCGGCCAGGACGAAAGGACCTCCCTGCGCTGGGAGAACCTCGAGGTGGGGCTTCCGTTTCGCAGCCCTCCCCGGGCGGCCCTCGCCGACCTGAGCAAGCTCCAGCCGATCCTGGGCAACCTCCTCGGCGTGGAGCTGCACGTCCCCGCCGCCGCGCTCGACGGCTGGCTCGCCCGGGCCACTGGCCCCCTCGTCGAGGACGTGACGTGCGAGATCACGCCGCGGGGGCTGCTCTTGTGGGGGCGACTGCGGGAGGCGGTGGGCGCACCCGCGTTCTCGTGCCGGCCGGTGCCGCGCCTGGCCGAGGTCGGGCTGACCGTGGAGCTCACCGAGCTGCGGGTCTACGGCATCCCGCCCCGCTCCCTGCCGCAGCTCACCCGCGAGATCGCCCAGGCGCTCGCGGGCGCCTTGGTCGTCGGCGTCGAGGCGGACGGGCCGCTGGTGCAGCTCGATCCGCTGCTGCCCTTGCTCTGCCTGGCGCTCGGCCGCGAGGGCTGGAAGCTGCCCTTGCGGGCCAACGTCCGCCTCACCAGCCTGGAGTACGGCTTCGGCCGGCTGACCCTCACCTTCGGGCGCCCGGGCGCCGGGGCCGCGCCGAGCCTCCCCGCCCCCCGGGAGCTGCCCCCGCGGCTGCGGCAGGCCGAGCGGGCGCTGCTCGGCGGCGAGCTCGACCGGGCGGTCCCGCTGCTGCTCGCCGAGCTGCGGGAGAAGAGCCACGCGGTCTGGTGCACCGATCGGCTCGCCGAGGCCCTGGCCGTCGCTCCCGAGCTCTTCGCCCAGCCCGAGCGCGTGCTCGAGAGCTTCTTCCGGGCCCGTCCGGAGTACCCGGCGGGCTTGCTGGCCGCCGCGGCCCTCGCCCTGCGGGGCCAGGAAGCCGGTGCCGCCGCGGAGCGCTTCGAGGCGCTGGCCCGACAGCCCGGTCAGCTCCCCCGGGAGCGCGTGCTCGCCCTCACCGCCGCAGGGACGGCCTGCGCGGCCGGCGATCCGCAGCGGGCGGCGGCCTACTTCGAGGAGGCCCTGCGCCTGCGCCGGGATCACCACGCCGCGCTGGCGGGGCTCGCCGCCTTGCCCAGCGGCGGCAAGCCGGGACTGGCTGCGGCCCGCACCCGGCAGCTCCTCGCCCTGGAGGACGACCCGGCCCAGGCGGCCGCCTTGCACGTCGCGCTCGGGCAGCTCCTGCTCGCCGCGCGCAGCGACACCGAGGAGGCGCGTCGCCACTTCGAGCGAGCCCTGGGGCTGCAGCCGGCGCGGCTCGAGGCCGTGCTCGGGCTCGCCTCCGCGCTCGTCGCCAGCGGGAGCGGCGAGCGGGGGCTCGCCCTGCTCGCCTACCTCGTCGAGCGCTTGTTCGCGGACGGGCTGGTCGACGAGGGCGTGAGCCTGCTGCTGCGCCGTGCCGCGTTCGCGGCCGCGCTCCCCGGGCACGAGGAGGTCGCCCGGGAGAGCTATCGGCGCGTCCTCACCTTCGAGCCGGACAACGAGGAGGCCCGGGACGCCCTGTCCACCCTGGATCTCCCGGCCATCCCCGCGCCGCCGGGCAAGCGGGACGATCGGGCCTCCCGGACTGCCAAGGAGGGGCTGGTGACGCAGGTCATCCGGCTCTCCCTGGAGATGGACGACCAGCAAGAAGAAGAAGCGCCGCGCATCCGAGGGCAGATCGAGTCGGCCCTCTCCGCGGTCGCGGACTGGCCCGGCTTCCTCGAGAACCTCCGGGAGCGCGCCCGCACCGTGGAGGATCCCGACCTCAAGATCCGGATCCTGCTCCAGGGCGGCGAGATCTGCGAGCACCGCCTCGATGATCCCTTCCAGGCCGAGGACTGGTTCGATCAGGTGCTCCAGCTCGATCCGGAGCAGCCGCAGGCGCTGGACGCCCTGATCCGGCTCCTCGGCCGGCGTGAGGTCTGGCCCCGGCTGGTCGAGCTGCTCCTGAAGCGCGCCGGCCGCGCCCAGGACACCGACGGCTGGGCCGAGCTCTTGCTGCGCAGCGCCGACGTGCTGGCGCGCCGTCTCGGCGAGCCGGCACGCGCCGTCCCCGTGCTGGAAGCGATCCTCGACGCCTTGCCCGGTCACCGGGAGGCGCGCTTCGCGCTGGCCGGGACCCTCGAGGCCCTGGGCCGGGAAGAGGACGCGCTCGCCCAGCTCGAGCTGCTCGAGGAGGGGGCCGAAAGGAATGCTCTGCTGCAGATCCTGGAGCGAAAGGCCCGGTTGCTCCTCGGGCCCTTGAAGCGCACCAAGGAGGGCATCCAGCAGCTCGTCAACATCCTCAAGATCGACCAGAACCACGAGGGCGCGCTCGCCTCCCTCGACGAGCTGTACCAGGAGCGGGGGAACCCCAAGATGGAGCTGGCGGTCGTCGAGCGTCGGCTCGCCAACCTGTACCAGAAGGGGGCCGGCAGCGACGAGGAGCGCGCCCTGCGCTCCAACCTCTTCCTCCGGCGGGCCAAGCTGCGCCTCAGCCTGCGCGGCGCCGAGGAGACCGATGGCGTGCGCCGGGACCTCGAGATGGCCGTCAAGGAGTGGCGCGAGAACGCCGACGCGGCCGAGGAGCTCGCCGCGCTCTACCGGCGGGAGGGCAACCCGGCCGGCTTGCGACGTATCCTGCCCTTGCTCATCGAGCTGATGCTTGCCGGTCCGGCGCGTGACGCCCTGATCGCCGAGCTGGAGGGCCTGCCGGCCGCGACGCCGCCCCCCTCGCCGTGAGCGGCGCGCCCTCGGCCACCTCGCAACCGTCCGTGCGGCATTCCCTCCTCCTCCCGACCCTGGCGCTGTTCGGTCTGGCCCTCCTGAGCGTGGCCGTCCTGCCGGGCTACCTCGATCTGCTGGACCGGGTACCGCCGGAACCGATCCGCCACCTCACCCCCGCGGCCGCCCCCCCCGGCGAGGGGCCAGGGCCCGCCCCGCGCCTGCTCTGGATCGTGGTGGACGGGCTGCGCGACGACGCGCTCGATGCGCTCCCGGCCTTGCGACAGCTCGGCGTCGCCGGCAGCCGGCTGCGCTATCGGGTCGCCTCGCCCAGCTTCTCGCGCCCGGCCTACGCGACCCTCGCCACGGGGGCGCCCCCCGCGCACCACGGGGTCCGGACGAACCGCGGGGCGGGCCCCGTCCTCCTCGACACCCTCTTCGCGCGCCTCGCCGCGGCCGGCGGGCAGACGCGGATGGTGCTGCAGCGCATCGACTGGTGGGCGCGGGTCGTCGACCTGCCCGCGGCGCAGGCCGAGGTCGTCCCCGAGACGTCACGCGTGGGGGCCCGCGCCCGGGCCCTGCTCGCCGCGGCGGCTCCTGCGGACCGGTTGCTGCTCGTCCACTTCACCGAGGTGGATCACCTCTCCCATCGCCACGGGGCGCGCTCTCCCGAGGTGCGCGCCGAGCTCGCCCGGGTCGATGCGGAGCTCGCCGAGCTGCTCGCCCAGCGGCCGCCCCTCTGGAGTGTGCTGGTCCTTTCCGACCACGGGCATCGGGTCGACGGTGGCCACGGTGGCGGGGAGGCGGAGGTCGTGCTGGCTCCGGCCCTGCTCGCCGGTCCGGACCTCGCGGCGCAGCCCGGGACCTGGGAGCGACCCCTCCCGGCGGACGCCACGGATATCGCCCCGACCCTCGCGGCCCTGCTCGGGTGTGCCCCGCCGGCCCAGGCCGAGGGCCAGATCCTCGCCGAGCTGTTCCGCCCCGAGGCCCAGCTCCGCAGCGCGCCCCTCGCGGCCGAGTTGCGGCGGGGGCAGGCCCGGCTCGTCGCGGCCGGGCTCCCGTCGGCCGAGGCCGAGGCCGGCCTGCTCGTCCGGGCGCGGTGGGTGGGGGGCGCCGGCGCGCTCGTCGTCGTGCTCGGTCTCGGCCTGCTGGCGGGGCCGCCCCTCCGGCGGTCCTTCCCCCCCCGGCAGCTCGTCGGCTGGATCCTGCTCGCCGCCAGCTTCCCCGTGCTCACCCTCCTGCTCTGGGAGGCCGTGGGGTCGGGCTGGTCCTTCTCGGCGATCCCCCTCAAGTGGATCTTCGCGCGGCGGCTCGGGGGGCTGATGGTGCTCGGGGCCTCGCCCGGGGTGGTCCTCTTCCTCTGGCACGGCCGGCGCGGGCCGCGGCTGGCGCCGGCGCAGCTCCGCCTCCTCGGGCTGCTCCCGGGGCTCGTCACCTTGCCGCTGGTCCTGGGCAGCCTGGCCTGGGCGGGCGTCGCCCCGGGGATGCACCTGGCGGACCCGGCGGCCCTCTTCCTGCCCCTGGTCACCGGCCCGCTGCTCGCGGCGAGCTGGCTCGGGGGCGGGCTGTTGCTGCTGGGCCGGGTGGTGGGCGACCTGCGGCGAGCGCCCGTGGAGGTCCGCGGATGAAAGGCATCGTGCTGCGGCGAGGGGTGGACCTCGCCCCCTTCGGCACTCCCGTCGGCGAGAGCTGCGTCCTCGGCGGGACGCTGCGCCAGTCCCAGGTCCGGGCTCTGGCCGCGATCGGCCTCGGCTGCGAGGAGGTGGACTGCTCCCCCGACGCCGCGTCCGGGGCCGCCGCGCTCGTCGGCCCGGCCTTGCTGCTCGACGAGGAGCAGTTCGTCAGCCCGGGCGCGCTGCGGGCGTTCTGGCGGCAGGTGCAGCGGCAGCCGTCCCGGGCCGCCGCCCTGGGCCTCGTCGCCGGTGCCGTCACCGACTGGTGCCGCGGGCCCGGCGAGGTGGTCGCGCCGGAGGACGGGCTGGTGCGGCAGGGGGTCCGCTACCTGCCCGCAGGCCGCTCCCTCGGCCAGCTCGCGGCGGGCGACCCGCTCCCCTTGCTGCGGGTCGAGCCGGGAGGGCAGCAGGTCTCCTTCCCGGCGCCCCGCGGCTCCCGGCTCCCCGACCTGGTGATCCCGACACCGGCCCGACTCGCCCTGCCCATCGGGGGCTGGACCCAGTTGCTGCTGGCCAACCTCCTGGGCTTCTCGGCCGGCGTCCAGGAGCCCGGGCCCTTCCGGACCAGTCTGCGGGTGCTCGGCGCGGTGCTGCGCGCCCGCTCCCTGAATCCGTACGCCATCGCCGGCAAGCTGAACCAGGTGGGCCGGGGCTGCCTGATCCATCCCGCCGCGGTGGTCGAGGGCTGCTCGCTGGGGGAGGGCGTCCGCATCGGCGCCGGCTCGATCCTGCAGGGCTGTGTGCTCGGCGACGGGGTGATCGTCGAGGAGCTCGCCTCCGCGGCCCTGAGCGTCTTCGGTCCGGGGGCGGTGCTGCAGCGGCACGCGATCGCCCGCTTCTCGACCGTCTTCCCCGAGGCCGAGGTCGCGGGGGGCATCCAGCTCTCCGTGCTCGGGCGGGGCGCCTCCTTGAAGCACGCCAGCTACACCCTGGACATGCCCCTGGACGGGCAGCCGATCCGGGTGCTGCACGAGGGGCGCCTGCAGCCAGCGGGGTTGCCCCTGCTCGGCGCCTGCCTCGGCCACCGGGCCCTCGTCGGGAGCGGCGTCTGGCTCGCGCCGGGACGGGTGATCCCCAATGATCTCGTGGTGATCCAGGACCCGACCCGGGTGGTGCGGCAGGTCCCGGCCGCGCTGGAGCCCGGGGTGCCGGCCTGGGTCGAGGACGGCCACCTCGTGCAGCGGCGGCCCGGCGGCTGAGGGGCGCGCGGTCGGGCGGGCAGCGTCAGGGCGTGGCCGGGAGGGAGCCCGCCGGCGGCGCGCTGCCGGGTGAGAGGGCCGGCGGGGCGGTCGGCGCCGCGGGCGCGGCCGGAGCCGTCACGGCCGGTGGGGGAGCGGCGTCCGGCGGCGCGGCCGCTGGCGCCTCGGGGGAGGTGGCCGCGGGCGCCTCCGGCGGCACGGCGGGGGCTGCGGGGGCCGTGGGCGGTGCGCTCGGCAGCCCGGGCGGCGAGGCTCCGGGCGGGGGGCTGCTCGCCAGGGCTCCCCGGGGGGGAGCGCCTGTGGCCAGGGCCGCCCGGTACTCGGCGAGCTCGCTGCGCAGCCAGTCCGCCCAGAGGCTCGCCGGAGGCTGTCGGGTGGTGCCCTTCCGCTCGGCGAGCTCGAGCAACTGTAGGGCCTGGCCCAGGTCGAAGACCACCGGGCGCAGCAGCTCGAGCCCGCCGGTCAGGTCCAGGTCCCCCTCCGTCCGCAGCAGCAGCTCTTCCTGCGTGGCGTCGAGGTGGGAGAGCTGTTTGGCGCGCTTCAAGAAGGTGCGCGCCCGGGGCAGCCGCTCGGCGACCGGCGGGGTGGCGGCGCCCGCCTCCGCGGGCGGCTGGAGGGTCTCGCGGGCCAGCCGCAGGTAGAGCTCGAGGAGCAGCGTGTCGAGCTCGACGAGGCTCGTCGCCTGCTGCTGCTCGACCTTCGTGCCGGGGGGGAGCTCCAGCGGCTCGTAGGCCGGACCTCCCTGGTAGCGCAGGGAGCCGGTGGGGAAGGGGACTCCCTTGTCCACCAGCAGCCGTCCCTCCTGCTGGTACACCGTGTAGCGCCGGGAGTTCTCCAGGCCGAAGTGCCAGAAGACCGCGCCGCCCGCGAAGCAGACCACTGCGAAGAGGAGCTTGCGGTAGAGCCGGCCACGCGGCCGGCGGGCCGGCGCCTCCCCCTCGGAGACCTCGAGCAGCAGATCCTCGGCCATGTGCTCCTCCTCGTCGGCAGCGGCTCTGGATCATGCCTCCGGAGGGCGGGTGCTCGCAAGGGTTCTTCTGCCGGCCGGCCCCTGGACCTCCCGCGCTTTGGGCCCGCACCGGTTCCCGCTACCGTTGCTCCCCGGGACCCGCTATGCTGCGCCTGTCTCTCGAACCTGGAGTGACGGGCATGACCTGCAACCTCTTCGCACACTACCAAGCCCAGGTGGGCTCCCCGGAGCCCACTCTGGAGCTCGCGTTCTACCTGGCCCTGCAGGCGGTCGCCGCCTCCGACGCGGCCCCGCAGCCCCTCGCGGAGCGGCAGCTCTTCTATGCGGTCTTCTGCAGCCTCCCCGGCGAGCTGCGCCACCCCCGGCGCTGGGACGAGCTGCTCCTCGCGAAGGTGGACGAGGGGCACCTGGCCCGTCCCGAGGACCTGGGCGACGGCGAGCTGCTGGTGGAGCCGGCGGGGCGGCAGCGGTCCGTCGAGCTCTTCGGGACGCTGCCCCGGCGCTGGCCGGTGGTGCCGAAGACCGAGCTGAACCTGCTGGCCTGGTCCACCCCGGACGACCTGTCCTGGGAGTACCAGCGGGGGATCCTCTGGAAGGTCTACCATCGGGGGACGACCTACGCCTACCCTCGCCGGCTGCGGCGGGAGCTCGGCCCGGAGTGGCTGACGTACATGCCGCCGGCCTTCGAGGAGGGCTGGAACGCGGTCGAGGCGCTGGAGAGCACCGTGAGCCGCTTCGAGCCGGTTCCGCCCACGGCCTGGGACCTCCCGTTGCTGGTCTGAAAGGACTGGTCTCGTCTGATCGATCGGGCCTTTGGATCCAGAAGAGCGCTCCCCTCCGCCCTCCTCCCCGGGTGAGAAATCTGGACATCTTGTGCTCGTGTGGGGTACAGGTAAGGTTGGTGCGTACATCGGTTCCGATGTGGGATGAGAGGTGGACCGTGGAGACGATCGTCGAGTCCGGGGAGCTGCGGGCCACGGAGAAGGCGACCCGCCGCCGGGAACAGCGGGGGAGCGGTGGGGCCGCCCGAGCGGCGAACGCCGAGACCGGGCCCCCCCGCGCGGCCCGCACCGGCGCGGCGGGTGCGCTGCGGCGACCCTCCCGCAAGGAGCACAACCTCGAGCTCTTCGGCCTGGCCACTCTCGCCTTCTCGGTCCTGGTGCTCATCAGCCTCTTCTCCTACGATCCGGCCGACGTCAGCGGCACGGGGACGGCGGTCCGCACGGGCGAGACCGCCAACGTGATCGGTCCGGTCGGCGCCAACCTGGCCGACCTGCTCCTTCACCTCTTCGGCGCCGCCTCCTTCTTGCTCGCGGGCCTGCTCGGGCTCGTCGGCGGGGTCCTCTTCTTCAACCGGAAGGTCGTCGTCAGCCTGCCCCAGGTCGTCGGCTTCCTGCTCTGCGGCGTCTCGCTCACCGCCTTGACCCACCTGCTCTTCCGTGGCGAGCGGCTGCTGAGCCATCTGCCGGGCGGGCTCGCGGGCGAGCTGTTCGGCGAGCTCGGCCGCTCCATGCTCGGCTCCGTCGGCTCCGGGCTGCTCGCGACCTGCATCCTGTTGATCGCGGTGCTGCTGGCCACGGGCCTGTCCCTCGCCGCCGGGGTCCGGCGGCTGGGGAGCGCCACGGCCCGGTGCGCGAGCGCGACCTGGGCGGGCGCGCGGGCGGGCAGCCGGGCGGCGTCCGACCGGCTGGGGGACCTGCTCACCTCGGCGGCCGCGGCGGACGAGCCCCTGGCGCCGGGGCCGGCGCCCGTCGCGTCCGTGGCGCCCCTCCCGGTGCTCCCGGTCCTCCCCCGGCCCGCCGAGGACCCGCTGGAGGGCTGGAGCTTCGGCGAGGTGGCCCCCGACCCCGGGCCGGTCGTCCTCGCCGGCAGCGGCGGCTGGTCCTTCGGGGGGGAGCCCCTGGCAGACCCGGTCGTGGACCTGCCGGGCCCGGCGACGCCGTCCGCGCCGCCGGCCACCTCAACCCGGCGCCGTCGGGCGCTGCCCGGGCAGTCGCTCGCCGCGCCGGCCGAGCCGCGCATCGTCCAGCACACGCAGCCCGAGCGCGCGATCTCCGACGTCGTGTTCTTCCAGCCGGCCCCGACCCCGCCGGCCGGGGTGAGCGACGGCCAGGCCACGTCCGCGGAGGAGGCCGACGCCAACATCGTCGTCGCCGCCTTGAGCGAGCTGGATCTCCCCGTCGCGGTCGCGGCCGGTGAGCCCGACGACGAGGACGACGACGAGGCCCTGCCACTGGCCCCTCCCGCGGGCCGCCCCCGCCAGGAGACCCTGCCGTACGTCTCCCCCCGTGCGCCCTCCGGGCCCCCCCCGACGACGGGCGGCCGCACACCCTCGCCCTTGCCCGGACCGGCCATCGTGCCGCCGCGCAGCGTCAACCGGGAGCTGCCCCTCGAGCTGCTGGCCGGCCTGGAGCAGGAGCGGCTGGGCGAGCAGCCCCAGACCTGGGATCTGCCCCCCCTGACCTTGCTCGACTACACTCCCCGCTCGACCCAGGACGTCGATCGCCAGGCCCTGCTCGACATGGCGGTCCGGCTGGAGGGCAAGCTCGCCAACTACGGGGTCAAGGGCAAGGTCCGCGAGATCCACCCCGGCCCCGTGGTGACCATGTTCGAGTTCGAGCCGGGGCCCGGCATCCGGATCTCCAAGATCGCCAACCTCAGCGACGACCTCGCCATGTCCCTCGAGGCGGTGCGGGTCCGCATCGTCGCGCCGATCCCCGGGAAGGGCGTCGTCGGCATCGAGGTCCCCAGCCAGCGGCGGGAGACGGTCTACCTCAAGGAGCTCATCGCGGACACCTCCTTCCAGAAGAGCCGCATGCGCCTGCCCTTGTGTCTGGGCAAGGACATCATGGGCTTCCCCATCGTGCGCGACCTCGGCAAGATGCCGCACCTGCTGACCGCGGGCGCCACGGGCTCGGGCAAGAGCGTCCTCGTCAACTGCATGGTCGTCTCCTTGCTGTATCGCTACTCCCCCGAGGAGCTGCGGCTGATCATGGTCGACCCCAAGCAGCTCGAGTTCGCGCTGTACGAGGGGATCCCCCACCTGCTGTTGCCCGTGGTCACCGATCCGAAGAAGGCCGCGGTCGCCCTGCGGTGGGCCGTGGCCGAGATGGAGCGACGCTACACCCTGCTCGCCGACGTCGGCGTGCGCAACCTGGCCGACTACAACAAGTGGGTCGAGTCCCGCCAAGCCGAGCTCGATGACCGCCCGCGCCCGGCCCGCGGCATCCGGCTCGACGAGGAAGGGGCTGCGGTACCTTCGTACAGGGCCGACGAGGTTCCCCAGAAGCTGCCCGCGATCGTCGTGATCATCGACGAGTTCGCAGAGCTGATGATGGTCGCGTCCAAGGACGTCGAGACCTCGGTCTGCCGCCTCGCGCAGAAGGCGCGGGCCTCCGGCATCCACCTGATCCTCGCCACCCAGCGGCCCTCCGTCGACGTGATCACCGGCGTCATCAAGGCCAACTTCCCGGCGCGCATCGGTCTGCAGGTCGCCCAGCGGGAGGACAGCCGGACGATCCTCGGGCAGTGCGGCGCCGAGAACCTGCTCGGCGACGGCGACATGCTGATCATGAGCCCGGGCGCCGCCGGCCTGACCCGCGCGCACGGTCCGCTGGTGACGGACGAGGAGATCCGGCGCGTCTGCGACAACTGGCGGCAGCAGGGCGCGCCGAGCTACGACCTCGACATCCTCACCCTGCAGGAGAAGGAGTCGGAGGACGAGCCGGCCGCGGACGAGGCCGGGCTCGACGAGATGTACGACATGGCCGTGCGGGTCGTCGCGGAGGCGCGCCTCGCCTCGGCGAGCATGCTCCAGCGCCGCCTGCGGATCGGCTACAACCGGGCGGCCCGCCTCGTCGAGATCATGGAGCGGGAGGGGGTCGTCGGCCCCGCGGACGGCGCGCGTCCCCGGGAGGTCCTCGTCCCCCCGCCCATGGACCTCTGACCCCGCCACGCTCCCCGTCGCCTCGGCGGCAGGGGGCGCGGGATGGATCGACACCCCGCCCCGACCCGTCCTACAATGCCTGCGAACTCCCCGCGTCCGGAGGCCGAGGTGTCCGGCAGGTCCGCTTCCCCAGTCTCCCCGCTCCCTGCCCCGCCGGCTCGCCGGGGCCGGGCCGCGGCCGTGCTGCTGCTCTTCTTCCTCGCTGGCTGCGAGGGTGGGCCCCCGGTCTTCGAAGAGGTGATGCTCCCGGCCTTCGCGTACGCCGACGGCGGCTGGCTCAGCGTGCGCGCTCGACTGCGGGCGACGCCCGACCTGGACCGGGTCGACGCCTTGATCCTCGACGAGGGCCGCTTGCGCGCCACGGAGAGCGTCGCGGCTGCCGTCGTGGAGACCCGTCCGGGCACGCCGGAGGGCCCCGGGGTTTGGCTCGCGCTCCTGTCGGTGCCCCTGGCCGGGGATCTGGTCTTCGTGCTCGAGGCCGAGGACGCGCAGGGGCTCCGGAGCCGCTCCCCGGAGGGCACGGATCCCCTCGCGGTCCACCGGGTGCCCATCCGGCCGCGTCCCGGTCCCTGCGGCGACGACCTGCCGCCGTGCCCGGTCGGACGCCGCTGCGTCCGGGGCTGGTGTACCGGCGAGATCTGCGACGCGGTCTTCTGCCCGGCGGGGGAGCGCTGCCATCCGCAGCAGGGGCGCTGCGTCCCGGCCGATCACTGTGCGCTGCCGGGCAACGGCTGTACGGGCGACCTCCGCTGCGACGAGGAGACCGGCCGCTGTGCGGAGCCGGATCGCTGCGCGGCGCGGGAGTGTCCGGCCGGCTCTCGCTGTCGGCCGGCCGATGGCCGCTGCTACGTGCCGGGCGGTGCGCTCTGTGCCCCCTGCACGACCCGGGAGGACTGCCCGGCGCCGGAGAGCTTCTGCGTGCTGTACGGTGAGGAGCGGGGCTGCGGCCAGGACTGCACCAACGCTCCCTGCCCGGCCGGCTACGAGTGCCGCCGGTTCGGCGCCTACCTGCAGCAGTGCTACCGCAGCTCGGGGAGCTGTGACCCCGAGACCTGGGAGTAGGCTACGCGTCCACCAGCCCGACCAGCTCGTCGAGCTCCCTCAGCCGGTAGTGCTCCCGGCCCCGCTTCACACCGTTCGTGCCGGCGTGCCGGTCGACCAGCGCCGTGACCATCCCCGCGGCCAGCCCCGCGGCCACGTCCCGGTCCGTGTCGCCGACCATGAGGGCCTCGGCCGGTGAGAGGGCGAGCTCCGCCAGCAGCAGGTGCAGGATCGCCGGGTCGGGCTTGTGGGGGAGGCCGGGATCGGTGCCCTGGACCCGGCAGAACCAGGAGAGCAGGCCGAGGTGCTGCAGCAGGTGCCGCGCGGCCTCCGAGGGGCGGGTGGTGGCGACGGCCAGCTTCGTCGAGGCCGCGAGCCGCGTGAGGGTCGTCGCGGTCCCCGGAAAGGCCCGGCTCCCTGGGTACAGGGCCCCGTAGTGGTGTTCGCGGTAGGCCGCGACGAAGCGCTCGCTCAGCGCGGCCGAGGGGGGCGCCCCGAGCGCCTCTGCCAGCAGCTCCTCCAGGGGGGTGCCGAGCCGCTGCCTGGCCCACTCCTCCCCCGGGCAGGTGATCCCGAGGGTGGCGAAGGCGTGCAGCTCCGAGCCGACCACGTCACTCCCCGAATCGACCAGGGTGCCGTCCAGGTCGAAGACCACCAGGGCGAATCTCCCCATCGCGCTCGCTCCATCCCGCTTGTGGCCCGAGCCCCGGCCCGCACCTCGTTGACCACGTCGGAGACCTGGACTATCGTGCCTCCATGGCACCCGCGCTGCTCCGCCGCCGCTCCCTTGCTGCTCCTCGCCACCCGAGCCTGACGCTGTTGCTCTGCCTGGCCGTGGGCGGCTGTTGCGCCGAGCGCGACGCCCCCTCCCCGCCGCCCGTCCCCGCCACGGCGGCGGCCCCGGCCACTGCCGGCCCGCCAGCCGTGACCGCCCCGGCCCTGCCGCCCGCGACGGCCAGGCCCGACCTCGCCTTCCTCGTGGCCAAGCAGGGCGCCCCTCTGCCCCGCGCCGAGGTCGTGGCCGGGCAGATGCTGGTGCTCGGTGGCTTCGTGCGTGGCATCCCCGTGGATCCCCGAGGGGTGGCCCGCTTCTGGATGAAGTTCACGGCCACCGCGGGCGACCGCACGTTGAGCCACTTCGATGGCCCCCTCGCCGCACCCTACGACCTCCCCGAGGAGCAGGCCATCCGCCTGGACCTCGGCGTGCCCGTGCCCGTGGACACTCCGCCTGGGCCGGGCCTGTTCCGGTTCGAGGTCCGCGAGACCGGCAAGCAGCCGCTGCAGGTCGAGTACCCCTTCACCGTGCTCGCTCCTGGTCCTTCCGTCCCGTCGCAGTAGCTCGATCGAGTGCTTTCAGCCCAGGCCGAGCACCTGCTCCAGGGTGTATCGACCGGGAGCTCTGCCCGCGAGCCAGCACGCGGCGCGCAGGGCGCCCTGGACGAAGATCTCCCGGCTCGATGCGCGGTGCGTCAGCTCCAGTCGCTCGCCTTCACCGAGGAGCAGCAGCGTGTGCTCGCCGACCGCGTCGCCCCCGCGCAGGGCCAGCACCCCGACCTCCCCCGGGGGGCGGCCACCGCTCAGCCCCTCGCGGGCCAGCCGGAGGGGGGCGTCGTCACCGGCCGCGGCCCGGGCGAGCGCCAGGGCGCTCCCCGAGGGTGCGTCCCGCTTGCCCCGGTGGTGCAGCTCGAGCACCTCCAGGTCGTAGGCGGGGCCCAGGGCCGCGACCGCCTGCCGGGCGAGGGCCCGCAGCACCACCATACCGAGGGAGAAGTTGGGGGCGCGCAGCAGGGGGATGGCCTCCGCGGCCCGGAGCAGAGCCTGCTCGGCCGCCACCGGGAGGCCCGTGCTCCCCGAGACCAGCGCGACGCCGTGCCGCACGGCCGCGGCGGCCAGGTCGCCGGCGGCCTCACCCCCGGCGAACTCGACGAGCACGTCGGCCTCGGCGAGCGCGCGGTCGGGCCGGTCGGTCAGCCGGATGCCGCACGCGGCCTCGCCCGCCAGCAGGCCTGCGTCGGCCCCCAGCTCCGGCGCCCCCGGGCGCTCGAGCGCCCCCACGAGCCGGAGCCCGGGGTCGGCCGACGAGGCGGCCAGCAGCCGGCGGCCCATGCGGCCGGCCGCGCCCGCGATGGCGATCCTGCAGGTCATGGTCGCTCCCTAGAAGTTCAGCGCGAAGAGCAGCCCCGGCGTGCCGTCGGGGCCGAGGGGGAGCAGTCGCGCCCCGGACGCGGGGGGCGGCGTGTCCCGGGTCAGCAGCCGGATCAGGCCAGTGATCGCCGCGGCGCCGCCAGCGACGAAGCAGATGTCTGCGCCCAGGGCCAGATCGTCGGCGCGGCTCGCCGCATCCTGGGCTTCGT
>JAVEVO010000001.1:0-136675 GCA_034005005.1 Myxococcota bacterium | reverse complement strand
CGGCAGGCCCCGCCGCCGTCCTGCTGGCAAGTGTGGTTGACGCAGATCAGGTTGGCGCCCCGGGAGGTGCAGTCCCCGTCCACGAGGCAGACCACGCAGCTCCCCGTCTCGGGATCGCAGAGGGGAGCGGGCTCGGCGCAGGCCGCCGCGCTGCACCGATCGCAGACCTCGCCCGTGGGGACGCACAGCTTCTGCCCGTCGCGATCGAGGCAACTGGCCGCGGCGGTGCACTCGTCGCCCATCGGGCAACCGTCGAGGCAGAACTTGCCGGCGGGCAACTGGACGCAGAAGCCGCTCGCACACTCCTCGTCCCGCGTGCACGCTTCGCAGAAGCCGAGGGCTTCCATGCAGGTGCCCGCGTCGACGTTGCAGACCTCGTCCGCTCCGGGGCAGCCCAGCACCGCGCAGTTGTCGTCGCAGAAGTTGGCGTGGGGCAGACACTGGGCCGGGCCGTCGGGCATCTCGTAGCAGAAGAAGCCCGCCGGGCACTCATCGGGACCGGCGCAGGCCTGAGTGCAGTAGAACTCGCCGTCGGCAAAGCCGAGGCAGCGGTCGTTGACGCCGTCACCGCACTCGCTGTCCGCACCCGAGCAGCTCGCGCAGAGGGAGCCGGCGGGCACCCCCTCGCCCTCGCCCTCGCCCTCGCCCTCGCCCTCGCCCTCGCCCTCACCCTCGCCCTCGCCCTCACCCTCACCTTCGCCCTCACCTTCGCCCTCGCCCTCGCCCTCGCCTTCCCCCTCCCCCTCGGCGGGAGCACAGACCCCGTCAGCGCAGCGGGGGCGCGTCGCTGGACAGTCCTGGTCCCGCTCGCAGAGCACGGCGCCCTCGCCCTCGCCCTCGCCTTCCCCCTCGCCTTCGGCTGTTCCCAGATCGGCCTCGCCGACGGCCCGCCGGCCATCGGCGGTGCAGGCGGTCAGGCCGAGCAGCAGGCAGCCGAGGCCTGCCCAGAGCATCGTGTCCACGGCGCGACGTGTCCTCACCTCGTCCTCCTCTGCTGGGCGGCTCGCTCGTCCGGCCCCTCGTCGCAGTCGGGCGGCGAAGCGGTGGGCGATCCGGGCGAAGCTCTGGTGACTGTAGCCAGGGATCCCTCGGGTGGCAACAGCGGGTGGCGCAGGGCCTCAGTCCTGGTCGGCCGGTTCGGCCGTCAGATCGAAGGGGTGGGCTTCGGTGATGCGTGCCTGGAGCAAAGTGCCTGGTCTGGCGATGCCGGATGGGAGATAGGTCACACCGTCCATGCCTTCCGGTCCTTGTCCGGCGGTGCGGCCTTCCCAGAGCAGCTCCGACTCCACGGAGGGGCCCTCCACCAGCACGGGCAGGGTCCGGCCGAGCAGCCTGCGGTTGGCGGCCAGGGAGAGCTTCTGCGTCAGGCCGCTGAGGCGGCGATAGCGCCCTGCTGCGATCCGGGGGGAGACCTGGTCGGGGAGCCCGGCCGCCTCCGTGCCCGGCTCCGGCGAGAAGCGGAAGATCGCGGTCCGCTGCGGTGCGAGATCGGCCACGAAGGACAGCAGCTCCGCGAAGTCGGCCTCCGTCTCTCCGGGGAAACCCACGATGAAGGTCGTGCGCAGGGAGAGATCTGGTACCTTCGTCCTGAGGCGCTCGACCAGGGTCCGCAGGCGGCTCGCCCCGTGGCCCCGGCGCATCCGTCGGAGGACGGAGTCCGCGGCGTGCTGCAGGGGCAGATCGACGTACGGGAGCAGCTTGCCCCCGCCGCCGAGGCGCTCCAGCAGGGCGCCGTCGATCCCCTGGGGGTACAGGTAGAGCAGCCGGATCCAGCGGATCCCGGGCACCTCCTCGAGGTGTCGGAGCAGCGCGACGAGGGTGGTCCCCGGGCCCCCGGCCTCCCGGCCGTAGGCCGAGAGGTCCTGGGCGATCAGGTTGAGCTCGACCACCCCCTGCGCGGCCAGCCGGCTCGCCTCGTCGACGATGCTGGCCACCGGGCGGCTCTGCTGCGGTCCCCGGATGGCGGGGATCCGGCAGAACGAGCAGCGCCGGTTGCAGCCCTCGGCGACCTTGACGTAGGCGGCCCCGCCGCGCAAGGAGGCGTGGCGCGGGGTCAGGCTGTCGTAGAGGAAGACCTCGCCGGCGCGGCGCAGGCGGGGGCCCTCGCCGCGGGCCGCCGCGAGCACATCGGGCAGCTCCCCGAGCCCGAGGAAGGCGTCGACCTCGGGCAGCTCCTCGGCCAGCTCCGGGCCGTGGCTCTGCACCAGGCAGCCGGTCACCAGCAGGCGCCGGCAGCGCCCCGTCCGCTTCTGCTCGCCGAGCTCGAGGATCGTGTCGATGGATTCCTGGATCGCCTGCTGCAGGAAGGAGCAGGTGTTCACCAGGATCACCTCGGCCGCCTCCGGCTCCGCAACGAGGCGATACGCCTGCTGCTGGAGGAGGTGCCCCAGCATGACCTCACTGTCGACGCGGTTCTTCGGGCAGCCGAGGGAGACGAGGTACAGGGGGATCCCGGGCGCGGTGGCCGGGGGTGGAGGCCCGGCGGTGGTGGTCATGGCTGCGCGGCGCTCGTCGAGGCGGGGGAGGCGCTTCCGGCGGCCTGGATGACCCGGAAGCCGGCCGGCACCTGGAAGGAGAAGCCCGAGTCGGGCAATCCCTGGTTGACCTTCAGCTCGGTGAACGTGAGGGTGTTGAGGTTGCCGGCCGGGTCGGTGACCTCCGTCCCCACGGTGCGGAAGGAGACCGGGTCGACGAGGAGCACGACCTGGCGGTAGTGGGTCTCCTCCTTCTTCGGCGTCAGCTTCAGCCGGTAGCGGCCGGCCGCGTCCCGGCCCAGCAAGGACAGATCGAACTGGGTGCGCAGGTCCGCGCTGCCCAGCAAGAACCCGAAGACGCTGGCGATTTCGCTCTGCTCCACCGGCTGCTCGAGCACCTGCCGGTCCTGGGGGGCCACCACCCAGAGGGTCCGGCCATCCGCGACGAAGTGCTTCGGCTCCGGCTGCAAGTAGTCCCAGCGCATCTTGCCCGGCAGCTTGATGAACAGCCGGCCGCTGCTCTTCTTGCTCCGTCCGGTGACCTGGAAGTGGTAGACCTGCTCGAAGTTCGCCGCCAGATCCGTGGTCGCCTGGTACGTCTCCTGGACGCGGGCGGCCAGCTCCGTGACGGTCAAGGACTCCTCGGCCTGCGCGGCGGGAGCGAGGAGCAGCAGCCCGGTGACGGCCAGCGGGAGGCCCCAGGATCGCAGCCTCGGCGAAGTGGCGAGAGACGTCCGGTGCATCGTGTGCTCCTCGGCAGCCGGTCCGGGCTTCACTCGTCCCGCCGTCCGCCCCGTCCAGGTAGCCGAAGCCGGCGCCTCCGGCAAGCACCGCCCTTCCTCGGCAAGGGATGGACGCTCCCGCCCAGGGGAATATTCCGGTCTCCGGGGCCCGGGGACGCCCTAGGCGAGGCGGGCGAGCCGGAACGGCTCGAGATCGAACTTCGGGTCGGCGATCAAGGAGCGGAGGCAGGAGACGATGTAGGTGTCCCAGTAGGTGGCGACGTTGCCGTCGGTCAGCCCCTCGACCATCAGGTAGCCGTGGCCCACCTGCGGCAAGGTCGGGTTCCGCTCCTGGAGCAGCCGGTTCAGCTTGCGGAAGCAGTGGACGACGTCGACCGACTTGAAGACCATCCCCCGCCGGTTGAAGAACTCGGCCAGCTTCAGCGGGTCGGGGCTGAAGCGGGCATGGGAGAACAGGCGGTAGACCTCGTAGCAGTCCAGCAGCAGCTCCTCCCAGGAGCGCCGGGAGGTGGCGAGCAGCAGCAGGTTGGGCGGCAAGGTGAACTGCAAGCCGCCGACGGTCGTGAGCGGCTCCTCGGGGTACTCGCAGGAGAAGAGCAGATCCCCGAGGGCGCTCTCCAGGTCGAGCCGGTCGATGCCGTCGATCAGCAGGACGTGGCTCCGGCCGGGGGCGTGGCGAGCGGCGGCGGCCAACTGCAGCACCACGCCGGGGGTCGAATGGCGGCCGACCAGCTCGGCGTACCCCAGGCCGCGGTGGGCGCGGACCACCTGGTAGGCGCCCTGGTCCCGGACCAGGTAGCGGGCGAAGCGCAAGGCGGTGTGGGTCTTGCCCGTGCCCGAGCCGCCGGTGAACAAGAGCATCCGGCTCGACTGGATCTCGCGCACCAGCCGCTCCACGAAGGCCGGCGCGAGCATGGTCTCGTGGATGAGCTGCTCCAGCCCGTAGTAGGGCCCGCTCGCCTGGGGCCGGGACCAGGCCGCGGCCCCGCGGGCCGACAGCCAGGCGAAGAACGCGGTCGGGACCACCAGGTCGTCGGTCTCGAGGAGCAGCGCGTGCTTGTCGCCGAAGGCCCAGAGCCGCCGGACCGTCTCCTTGGGCCCCGAGACGCCGGAGAGCACCTCGGTCGCCCCCGGGAACAGGTCGGCCGGCAAGGGGGGGAAGATCGTCGGCGCGAGCAGGTACAGCCAGCAGGTGAAGTCGTAGCCCAGCCCCGGGATCCCCTCGCAGGCCTCCACCAGGCGGTCCAGGACCTCGGCGCCCTCCTCGCGGCTCTGGCAGTCGAGGCCGCTGCGGAGCAGGGCCAGCACCCGGCGGCGGCGCTCGGGGAAGATCGGCTCGTTGCCCAGCAAGGCGGGCACCGGCAGCTCGCCGGGCCCCCAGAGGCGATAGAAGGCCTCGGCGGAGGCCAGCTTGCGTCGGGCCTGCTCCGGGATCGCCAGTAGCCCGTCGAGCTCGCCGGCGGGGGCGGCCTCGGCCGCGCCGAGCAGGTCCTCCGTGAGCTCGCGGACCTCGCGGCTGACCTCGTGCCGCGTGAAGAGGAAGCGCTCGCGGCCCTCCGCGGTGTAGGCGAGGAACTCCTCGAGCAGCTCCTCGAGGCGACTCAGGCCGGTGGCCGACGGGTTGGTCTGCTCCTCGAGCATGGCACACTCCCGGCGCCGGGAGAGCCGGCGCATCCAGGGTCGAGCAGGTCGAAGCGATCGATGGATGGATCAGACCACCTCTCGTCCTCCCCGTCAACCCCCTGGCCCCGATCTCGAGGCTGCGGTACGCTGAGGGTCTCTCGTGCGGAGGTCGACCATGGGAATCCTCGAGCGTGTTCACCGGATCGTCCGGGCCAACGTGAACCAGATGCTGGACAAGGCGGAGGATCCGCAGCGCAGCTTGCAGCTCCACCTCGAGGAGCTGCGGGAGGGCGCCCGGGAGGCGCGCCAGGAGCTGATCCGACTCGCGGCCGACGAGAAGCTCGCCCGTCGCAAGCACTCGGAACTCCTCGAAGAATCCCATCGTTGGGAGGAGCGGGCGATGACCGCCTTGCGCGCCGGCGACGAGGAGCTCGCCCGGCGCGCGCTGGCGTACAAGCACGAGGTCGACCTGAAGGCCGCCGAGCTGCTCCGTCAGGCCGACCTCTCCGCCGAGTACAGCGGACAGCTCGAGGGGCAGGTCGCCCTGCTCGAGCGGAAGTCCGAGCTCGCCACCCAGCGGACCGCCAGCCTGGCGGAGCGCGCGGCGCGCCGTGCGCCGAGCTCGGTCCGGGGCTCCTCCCTGCCCGGGGTCGACGCGCCCATGCCCGACCCCCTGGGCGACGAGCCGGCCTTCGCCGAGTTCGGCCGCCTGGACAGCCGGATCGACGAGATGGATGCCCAGCTCGCGGCCTACGCCGAGCTCAACGCCGGCCTCTTCGATCCGGCGCGGGAAGAGCTCGACCGCCGCTTCCAGGAGCTCGAGCGCGACGCCGGGCTCGACGCCGGGATGGCCGATCTCAAGCGGCGGCTGTCGGAGAAGTAGGCGCTCAGGGCAGGGCGACGGGCTCGACCCGGATCTTGTCGCGCAGCCCGTCGGTGAGGTGGGGCTGCCCCTGCGGATCGATGAGGATCGCCTCGACGCCGGGAGCCTTGCGCGCCAGCTCCAGCCCGCGCTCCGGTCCGAGGACGAACAGGGCGGTGCAGAGCGCGTCCGCGAGCACCGGGTCCGCCGAGAGCACCGTCACCGCCATCGAGCCCGTGGCCGGCCGGCCGGTCTTGGTGTCGATGATGTGGTGGTACCGCACGCCGTCCTTCACGAAGTACTGCTCGTAGTCCCCGGAGGTGACGATGGAGCCGCCGGGTGCGGGGAAGACGGAGATCAGGGCTCCCGGCACGCGCGGGTGCTGCACGCCGACGGTCCAGGGGCGATCGGGGGCCTTCTGCCCGGAGGTGTACAGGTCCCCGCCGGCGTAGACGATGAAGTCGAGAAAGCCTTTTGTTTTCAGGATCTTGGCGGCCCTGTCCACGGCGTAGCCCTTGGCGATGCCCCCCAGGCCGATGGCCGCGCCGGGGATCGCCAGCCGGGCAGTCGCCGGCTCGCGGGTCAGGATCAGGTGCTGGTAGCCGATCCGTTGCACGCGCTGGGTGATCTCCTCGTCCCCGGGGACGACGGGCGGGTCGGCGTCGAAGCTCCACAGGCCGCGCAAGGCTGCCCAGGTGACGTCGAAGGCGCCGCCGGACAGCTCCGAGACCTCGCGGGCAGTCCAGAGGATCGTGAGCAGCTCCGGGGAGATGGCCACGGGCTCGGGCTGGCCGGCCGCGGCGTTGATCTTCGCCACCTCGCTGCCGGCCGCCTGGTCGGAGGTCAGGGTCTCGATCCGGCCGATCTCGGCGATCGCCTCGGCGATCGCGGCCCGGGCCTCGGCCTCGCGCTCGGTGGCGACGACGATCTCGACCAGGCCGCCGAGCCCGCTGTGGCGCTCCCGCACCACGATGCGCTCGCCCGCGTCCACCGTCGGCACCTCCTTGCCCGGGACGAGGTGCCCCTCGGCCGGGGTCGCCGGGGCCGGGGTCGCCGGGGCGGCGGTCGCCGGGGCGGCGGTCGCCGGGGCCGCGTCGCCCGCGGCCGGGGGCTCGGCCGTCGTCGTCACGGCGGCCCCGTGCGCACAGCCCGCGCCGCCCACCAGGGCGACGAGCCCCAGCAGGGTGAGGGTCGAGATCGGCTCGCCCCGGTTCGCTCGCCTGTCGAGGATCCCTGTCTGCATGCTGCCTCCTCCGCATCGCCCGGGTCCCCCCGGGTGCGGCCATCGTGCCGCGGATCGCCGGGGCCGTTGAGCCTCCCGGTCCGGTGGTGGTATCATGGCCTCCATCACGGTCCGGCGCAACTGCCTGGCCCCTGAGCCAGGCTCGCCGGGTTGCTCCCTGCCGCTGTCGGCCCCGCGGGCCGAGGCCGGGGGCTGGGGTCGGTGGGAGGACGTGGTCCGGTCCAAGAGGCCGGCATGATCCGGGGAGCGCCCAGGCTGCTCCCCGCGAGGAGAGGCTGGATGGCGGAGCACACTCTCGAGCAGGGGCAGATGGCCGATGCCGGCCGGTTGATCGATAAGATCGCCGCCTTGCAGGATATCGACGCCTACCAGGAGCTCCACTGGGAGGGCAGCTTCGAGGAGTACCTCGCGCTGGTCGCGAAGAACCCCAAGGTCGTGCGGACCGCGTTCCAGCGGATCTACGACATGCTGCTCTCCTACGGGCGTCGCGAGTACATGGACAACAAGAAGAAGGTGGTCCACTACCACTTCTTCGATGATCCGGTGGACGACGGGCGGGACGCGGTCTTCGGCCTCGACATCCCCCTGATGCGCCTGGTCAGCCTGTTCAAGGCCGCGGCCGAGGGCTACGGCGTCAACAAGCGGGTGGTCCTGCTCCACGGGCCGGTCGGGTGTGCCAAGAGTACCATCGTCCGGCTCCTGAAGAAGGGACTGGAGCACTACTCCCGGAGCCGGGACGGCGCGGCCTACACGTTCTCGTGGGAGGTCCCCGGCCCCGACGGCGCGGTCGTCGTCCACCCCTGCCCGATGCACGAGGAGCCCCTGCACCTGGTCCCGACCGCCTGGCGCAAGGAGATCTTCCGCGGGATCAGCGACGCGGCCGGGCAGCCCCTGGTCGTCGAAGGGGACCTCTGTCCCCACTGTCGTTGGTACTTTCGCGACCTGATGGGCCGCTTCGGCGGTGACTGGCGCCAGGTCATCGCCCACGTCCGGGTGCGGCGGCTGGTCTTCTCCGAGCAGGACCGGGTGGGGATCGGGACCTTCCAGCCCAAGGACGAGAAGAACCAGGACTCCACCGAGCTCACCGGCGACCTCAACTACCGCAAGATCGCCGAGTACGGCTCCGACTCCGACCCCCGGGCCTTCAACTTCGACGGCGAGTTCAACATCGCCAACCGGGGGCTGATCGAGTTCATCGAGGTGCTCAAGCTCGACGTCGCGTTCCTCTACGACCTGCTCGGTGCGAGCCAGGAGCACAAGATCAAGCCCAAGAAGTTCGCGCAGACCGACATCGACGAGGTCATCATCGGCCACACCAACGAGCCGGAGTACAAGAAGCTCCAGAACAACGAGTACATGGAGGCCCTGCGCGACCGGACGATCAAGGTCGACATCCCCTACATCACCCGGCTCTCCCAGGAAGTGCTGATCTACCAGAAGGACTTCTCCCTCGAGAAGATCCGCACCAAGCACATCGCTCCCCACACCCTCGAGATGGCCGCGATGTGGGCGGTGCTCACCCGCCTCGAGGATCCGAAGAAGCACAACCTCTCCCTGCTGCAGAAGCTGAAGCTCTACGACGGCAAGACCCTGGCCGGCTACACCCAGGACAACGTCAAGGAGTTGCGCAAGGAGGCCCTGCGGGAGGGCATGGAGGGGATCAGCCCCCGCTACGTCCAGGACAAGATCAGCAACGCGCTCGTCAGCGAGAAGGGTGAGGGGTGCGTCAACCCCTTCATGGTGCTCAACGAGCTCGAGACGGGCCTGCGCTCCCACAGCCTCATCGGCAACGAGGGGCTGCGCAAGCATTACGGAGAGCTGCTCAACGTCGTCCGTGAAGAATACCAGGAGATCGTCAAGAACGAGGTCCAGCGCGCGATCTCCGCGGACGAGACCGCGATCTCCAAGCTCTGCGCGAACTACATCGACAACGTCAAGGCCTACACCCAGAAGGAGAAGGTCCGCAACCGCTACACCGGCCAGAACGAGGAGCCCGACGAGCGGCTGATGCGGTCCATCGAGGAGAAGATCCAGATCCCCGAGAGCCGCAAGGACGACTTCCGCCGGGAGATCATGAACTACATCGGGGCGCTCGCGGTCGAGGGGAAGGCCTTCGACTACAAGACCAACGAGCGGCTGCACCGGGCCCTCGAGCTGAAGCTATTCGAGGACCAGAAGGACACCATCAAGCTGACCAGCCTCGTCTCCTCGGTCATGGACAAGGAGACCCAGGAGAAGATCGACATCGTGCGCGGCCGCCTGATCAAGAATCACGGCTACTGCGAGATCTGCAGCACCGACGTCCTGTCCTTCGTCGCGAGCATCTTCGCCCGCGGCGACGTGAAGGAGAGGAGCCAGTAGACGATGGTCCTGCCGATCGACAGGGACGCCGGCCGCTTCCGGCAGATCGTGCGGGGCGCGATCCGCCGCAACCTGCGCAAGTTCATGACCAAGGGGGAGCTCCTCGGCAAGAAGGGCAAGGATATCATCTCGATCCCCCTGCCGCAGATCGACATCCCGCGCTTCCGTTTCGACACCCGCGGGCAGGGCGGCGTCGGCCAGGGCGAGGGGGAGGTCGGCGATCCCCTCGGCCAGGGCGACGAGCCGGGTAGCGGCAAGGCCGGCGATCAGCCGGGCGACCACCTGCTCGAGGCCGAGGTGACCCTCGCCGAGCTCGCCGAGATCATGGCCGAGGAGCTGCAGCTCCCCAACATCCAGCCGCGCGGCCGGAAGACCATCGAGACCTCCTCGGACACCTACAAGGGGATCCGGCGGGTCGGCCCCGAGTCCTTGCGTCACTTCAAGCGGACCTACCGTGAGGCCTTGAAGCGACAGATCGCCTCGGGGGCCTACGACGCCGGCAACCCGCTGGTGATCCCGATCAAGGAGGACAAGCGGTACCGCTCCCTGAAGACCGAGACGGTGCCCCAGACCAACGCGGTGATCTTGTACATGATGGACGTCTCGGGCTCCATGGGAGAGGAACAGAAGGAGATCGTCCGGATCGAGTCCTTCTGGATCGATACCTGGCTGCGCCATCAGTACAAGGGGCTGGAGAGCCGCTACATCATCCATGACGCGACCGCACGAGAGGTCGATCGAGACACGTTCTTCCATACGCGAGAGTCCGGCGGGACGATGATCTCCTCGGCTTACCTCCTTTGCCGGGATATCCTCGAGCGGGATTACCCGGCGGACGACTGGAACGTCTATCCCTTCCATTTCTCCGATGGTGACAACTGGTCCCTCGAGGACACCGGGCGCTGTATCACCCTGCTCGAGGAGTACCTGCTGCCACGCAGCAACATCTTCTGCTACGGGCAGGTCGAATCGCCTTACGGCAGCGGGCAGTTCATCAAGGACCTGCGACAGCGTTTCCAGGGGCGGCCCGAGGAGATCGTGCTCAGCGAGATCAAGAACAAGGACGGGATCTACAACTCGATCAAGGACTTCCTGGGGAAAGGCAAGTGAACCTGACGCCCGAGCTGCTCGACCTGCGGGACGAGATCGAGGGCTACGCCCGCGACTACGGCCTCGATTTCTTCACGACCTACTTCGAGGTCCTGCCCTACAACCTGATGAGCATGGTCGCGGCCTACGGCGGGTTCCCGACCCGCTATCCCCACTGGCGCTTCGGCATGGAGTACGAGCGCCTCGCGAAGTCCTATTCCTACGGGCTGTCCAAGATCTACGAGATGGTCATCAACAACGACCCGTGCTACGCCTACCTCCTCGAGGGCAACACGGTCGTCGACCAGAAGATCGTCATGGCCCACGTCTATGGTCACTGCGATTTCTTCAAGAACAACGCGTGGTTCGCCAATACGAACCGGAAGATGATCGACGACATGGCCAACCATGCGTCGCGCATCCGCCGCTACATCGATCTCCACGGCCTCGAGCAGGTCGAGTCGTTCATCGACACCTGCCTCTCCCTCGAGAACCTCATCGACCTGCACGCGCCGTTCATCCGGCGCAAGGCCCGGGACGCCGACCCCGATCCGTCGGCGGAGGACCGGGAGATCGCCGAGGTGCCGCAGCTCCAGGTGACCCGGGAGTACATGCGCGGCTACCTCAACCCGCAGGACTTCCTCGAGGCGCAGCGTGCGCGCCAGGCCGCGGCCGCCCGGCAGGAGGAGCGCTTCCCGCCGACCCCCCAGCTCGACGTGCTCGAGTTCTTGATGCTCCACGCCCCCCTAAAGGGCTGGCAGCAGGACGTCCTCGGCATGATCCGCGAGGAGGCCTACTACTTCGCCCCCCAGGGCCAGACCAAGATCATGAACGAGGGCTGGGCCAGCTTCTGGCACACGACGATCATGACCCAGCGCGCCCTCGATCCGTCGGAGCTCATCGACTACGCGGACCACCACTCGGGCACCGTGGCGATCCAACCCGGCAGCCTCAACCCCTACAAGATCGGGCTGGAGCTGTTCCGCGACATCGAAGATCGCTGGGACCGGGGCCGCTTCGGCCCCGACTACGCGGACTGCGACGACCTGGAGGCCAAGGCCTCCTGGGACACGGGCGTCGGCCTCGGCCGGGAGAAGATCTTCCAGGTGCGCCGGCTGTACAACGACGTCACCTTCATCGACGAGTTCCTCACCCCCGAGTTCTGCGCCCGGCAGCGGCTGTTCACCTTCGCCTTCAACCCTCGGGCCGACCAGTACGTCATCGCCAGCCGGGAGTTCGCCAAGGTCAAGCAGCAGTTGCTGCAGCAACTGACCAACTTCGGGCAGCCCTTCATCCTCGCGTTCGACGGCAACCACGACAACCGGGGCGAGCTGCTGCTCAAGCACCGGCACGAGGGCGTCGACCTGCGCAAGGACTGGGCGGGCGAGACCTTGGGCAACCTCTACAAGATCTGGACGCGGCCCGTCTCCGTCGACACCCGCCTCAAGGAGAAGCCTCGCCGCCTGCGCTGGGACGAGGACGGCTACCACGAGAAGGAGATCCCCGAGGCGGAGCTCTTCTCGCCGGGCGCTCCCTGAGACATGGCCGAGGGGAGGGGGCCGATCCGCATCGGCGTGCTCGGCGGGGGGATGATGGGGCTGGCCGTGGCCCTGCAGCTCGCGCGCGCCGGGCGTCGGCTGCAGGTCACCGTGCTCGAGCGGGAGCCGGAGCTCGGCGGCCTGTGCCGCTCTCGCCAGCTCCTCCCCGACCTGCGCTGGGACCGCTTCTATCACGTGATCCTCTCCAGCGACACGGCCTTGCTCGACTTCCTCGCGCAGCTCGACCTGCAGCCGGAGGTCCGCTTCGCGACGACCCGCACCGGCTTCTTCGCGGGGGGCCGCCTGTACTCCCTGAGCAGCACCTGGGAGTTTCTGCGCTTCCCCCCCCTGTCCCTCCTCGACAAGGCCCGGCTCGGGCTGGGCATCCTGTACGCGGCCCGGCTCCGGGACGGCTCCCGGCTCGAGCGCCAGCTCGCCCGGAGCTGGCTGCGCCAGGTCTTCGGCCGCCGCAACACCGAGCGCTTGTGGGAGCCCCTGCTGCGCGCCAAGCTCGGCTCGGCCAGCGAGCAGACCTCGGCCGCCTTCATCTGGGCCACCATCCGGCGGCTGTACGGTACCCGCCAGGAGCTGAACCGCCAGGAGCGCATGGGCTACGTGCAGGGCGGCTACGCGACCATCCTCGCGCGCCTGTGGGAGCGCCTCGCCCAGGCCGGCGCGACGATCCGTTCGAGCTGGCCGGTGACGCGGCTGCGCCCGCACCCGGACGGGGAGGTCACCGTCGAGGGTGGGCCCGGCGAGCGCCTGGTCTTCGACCGGGTCGTCTCCACCCTGCCAGGGCCCGAGCTGGCCCGCGTGTGGCCGGACGCCCCCCCGGATTTCGCGGCGCAGCTCGGCCGGGTCGGCTACCTCGGCCTGGTTTGTGTGACTTTAGTTTTGAAACGGAGCTTGAGCCCGTACTATATTACCAATATCACCGATGACGGCTTCCCCCTCACCGGGATCATCGAGACGACCGCGCTCGTGCCGCCCGCGGAGCTGGGGGCGCGGCACCTCGTCTACCTGCCGCGCTATCTGCCGTCCGGAGATCCGTGGTTCCAGCGGACGGACGCGCAGGTCACCGCGGAGCTCCTCGAGGCTCTGCGCCGGGTCCACCCGAGCCTGCGCGACGACGAGATCCTCGCGACCGTCGTCGAGCGGGAGTCTCTGGTCCAGCCGCTCCAGGAGCTGGGCTACGGCGATCGGGTCCCGCCGTGGCAGAGCCCCGCCGCATCGATCTGGCTGGCCAGCAACGCCATGATCCGCAACTCGACCCTGAACAACGATCAGGTCGTCCGGCTCGCGCAGGAGCTCTGCCGCCGGCTGCTGCCGACCCTCTGAGGTCGTCCCGGCCCGTCAGAGCTGGCGGCCGAGGGCCAAGAGGACGCGCTTCGCCAGGGCCTCCCCGATGCCGGGCAGCCGGGCGAGCTCCTCGGGCGCGGCCGCGCGGATGGCCTGCACGGAGCCGAAGCGACGCAGCAGCTCCCGGCGCCGCGCCGGGCCGATCCCCGGGATGCCGTCGAGGGTCGAGCCGACGCCGCGGGCCCGCTGCTGGCGGTGATAGGTCACCGCGAAGCGGTGCGCCTCGTCCCGCAGCCGCTCGAGCAGGTGGCGCTCCGGGGTGTGCGGGGGCAAGGGGATGGGCTCGTCCCGGCCCGGCAGGAAGACCCGCTCGTCGCTGTGCTCGAGGGCCCCGCTGCCGTCGTCCCGCAGCCCCGCGGTCCGGCTCTTGGCCAGCCCGGCCAGGGCCACGCCCGTCACCCCGAGCTCGGCCACGACCTGCACCGCGACCCCGAGCTGGCCCCGCCCGCCGTCGACCACCAGCAGCTCGGGCAGGTCACCCTCGGCCAGTCCCCGCCGGAAGCGACGGAGCAAGAGCTCCCGCATCATGCCGAAATCGTCGGCGCCCGTGACGGTCCGGATGCGGTAGCGGCGGTAGCCGCCCTTGTCGGGCAGGCCGTCGCGGAAGCGGACGAGGGAGCCGACGGCCGCGTCCCCGTGGAACGCCGAGATGTCGACGCACTCCAGCAGGCGGGGGGGAGCGGCGAGCTCCAGGCGGGCGGCCAGCCGGCGCAAGGCCTCCTGCCCCTGCTCGTCGCTGCGCAGCAGGGGGGCCAGGGCCAGCGTCGCGTTGCGCGTGGCCAGCTCCAGCAGGCGATGCTGCTCCTGGCGGTGGGGGACGATCACCCGCACCCGGGCTCCTCGGCGCTCGCCCAGCCACTCGGCCCGGGCCGCCGCGTCCTCCAGGCGGAGGGGGACGACCACCTGCGCGGGGACCTGGGCCCCGGTGTCGTAGTAGAGGCTGACGTACTGCCCGAGGACCTCCTCGTCGGGGAACTCCAGGTCCGGCAGCACGGTGCTGAAGCTCCCCGAGACGAGGCCGTTCCGGAGCAGCAAGGTGGCGAAGGCGACCGTGGAGCCGGCCCGGGCGAAGGCGTGGAAGTCCTGGTCGCCCTGGTGGGCGAGGACCATGTGCTGCCCCTCGGCCGCCCGCTGCACCAGGCGGAGCTGGTCCCGCAGCCGGGCCGCCTCCTCGAAGCGCAAGGCCTCGGCCGCCGCGGCCATCCGGGACTGCAGCCCGGTCAGCAGCTCGCGCCGTCGCCCCTCGAGGAAGAGCAGGGCGGCCTGCAGATCCCGCTGGTACTCCTCCGCGGTGATCAGGCCGACGCAGCCGCCGCTGCAGCGGCCCATGCCGTGCTGCAAGCAGGGGCGGGTCCGCCGGCGGAAGGCCGCCGGGCTGCAGGAGCACAGGCGGAAGCTGCGGCTGACCACCCGCTGGAGCTCCCGGGCCGTGGCCGCAGAGGGATAGGGACCGAAGTACCGGGCGCCGTCGTCCACGAGCTTGCGCACCAGCTCGACCCGGGCGAAGGGCTGTCGGGGGTCGACGCGCAGCAGGAGGAAGGCCTTGTCGTCCCGGAGCTGGACGTTGAAGCGGGGCTGGTGCTGCTTGATGAGGGTGTTCTCGAGGAGCAGCGCCTCCTTCTCGCTGGCGACGACCACGGTCTCGATGGTGCCGAGCAGCCCTTGCAGCAGGCCGACGAAGGCCCGGCCGTCGCCCCCGCTGCTGAAGTAGCTCCGCAGCCGGGCCCGCAGGTTGGCGGCCTTGCCGATGTAGACGATCGTGCCCTGCCGGTCGCGCATCAGGTAGACGCCCGGCTCCGTGGGGAACTCGGCGAGGCGTTCGGCCCAGGGCTTGGGGTCGGTCAAGGGCACCTCCGCCCGCGACGGAGGTCGGGGCTCAGTTCGGCAGCAGCCGCGGGTCGTCCGCGTGCTCGGTCTGGGCCAGCTCCTCCTCGAGGGCCAGCTCCTGCAAGGCGAGCAGGGCCTGCTCCACCAGCCGGGTCTCTTCCCCCGGGTCGAGCCCGGCGAGGCCGTCCGCTTCCAGGCGATAGGCCCGGAGGTCGGAGTCCTCGTCCTCGTCCTCGAGGGAGCGCGCCAGCTCGGCCAGGGACTCTTCGTGGAGGTCCGGGTCGCTCCCGGCGTCCCACGGGTCGTCCGCCTCGTCCCCGTCGTCCGCCGCGGCATCCCCGCGTGTGCGGGGCTCGGGCCGGCTGCTGCTGCGCACCAGCCCGTAGTCCTGCATCCGGCCCCCGACCTGCAGCCGGAAGGTCTCCACCAGCTCCAGGGTCGCCTCCGGCTGGTCCGACTCCACCACCACCTGTTCCATCATGAGGCGCTGCTCCCTCCCAGGGGTCACTCGGCGGGCAAGGTAGGGACTGGCGGCCGCGCTGTCAATCGTTCCGGGGGGGCTCAGCGCCGCGTGGTCGTGCCGAACAGCCCGAGCTCCTCGAGCAGCCGGGCGCGCACCGCGCTGACCCCCGCCTCCAGCGGACGGGCCTCCCGCTCGATCCGCAGGGCGAGCGCGGCCACGCGGTCTCGCTCGGTCACGGTCGTCCGCCACTGGGCGACGGCCTGCCGCTTCACCGCGGCGCCCTCGAGGGGGCTCTCGTCGAGGGTGCGGGCCCGCAGGAAGGCCTCCTGCGTCAGGCGCTCCGCATCCTGGCGGGCCCGGCCCGCCTGCTGCAGCAGCAACCGGCTGCGCACGACGACGCGCGAGAGCTCCTGACGCAGCTCGTCGGTCGCGCTCAGCTTGGCCTGCAGCCCGTCCCGTAGCCGGGGCTCCTGCCCTGCGGCCAGGACGCGCAGCGCGTCCACCGGCTCCCCGGCGCAGGCGCCGTCGAGCACGGAGGCGAAGCAGCTCTGCAGGCCGTTGCCGACCACGCCGAAGTCGATGGCCGCGCTGCGCAGGCCGGCCTCGTCCCGGCCGAGGGCCTCCACGCGGGGCGGCACGGCCCGCCAGCTCGCCAGCAGGCTCTCCAGCTCCGAGTCCAGCTCCCGGGCGAGCCGCTGCACCTCGGCGAGGGGGTCGGGCGTGGTGGTCTGGGCCGCGGCCGGTCGCAGCGCGCCGGTCAGCCCGGCGAGCACGAGCAGGCCGCCGAGCAGCCGGAGCGAGCGGGAGGGGAGGGCAGGGAGGCGACGCATGGGGGTCTCCTGGTGATGTCCGGGTCAAGAAGCCGGAAAGGGGAGCGCGGTGACCCACGCTCCCCTTCCACGGGATTCAGCGACGGTACGGCACGCGGCCGTACACACCCTGGCTCAGGGGCAGGTGCCAATGGGGCCGTTCGAGCTGGGGGCCTCGAAGGTGAACTCGTCCGCGCCGGACGCGGCGGCGATCCACTCGCCGGTGTTCTGGCTCTGGACGGAGAGGGAGACCTTGGAGGGCTCGTTCTTGCCGGGGGTCCCGGTGCCGATCACGACCTTGGCGCCCACCTCGTAGACGGTCATCTTGTCGCCTTCCTCGATGTCCGCACCGAAGCCGACGATGATGTAGTGGCCGCGCAGGCCGACGGAGACGAAGCCGGCGCACTTCGCCGCGTTGGTGCAGGGCTCGTCCTCGGGCCGGGTGGAGTTGGTGTCCGACTGGCCGAGGGCCTTGTTGGCGTTCGGGAACAGGTTGCCCTCGCTCGTGGGGGCGACGTCGACGTCACCGAGCTGGGAGGCCCAGTACACGGCGCCGTCCGACTTCTCCAGGCTGACCGCGTCGATGTCGGGGCCGGGGTAGCGCTTGTCCCAGGTCACGGTGGTCTGGTCGGTGATGGAGCAGATCCGGGCCCAGCGGAAGGGCAGGGGCTCCTCGCCCTCGCCCTCGCCCTCGGCGCCCTCGCCCTCGCCCTCACCCTCGGCGATGATCTCGCCATCGGTGTCGTCCTCGACCTCGCAGGCGACGATGAAGGCGCCCAGGGTCAGAGCCAGCAGGGCAATCAGAGACGTGGTCAGCAGGTTCCGTTTCATCGAGCTACCTCCTTCGTTGCTGCCCGCGCGGCGGGCCTCCTTCCGTGCCGAGTCTGGGTCGGGACGCGGTCCCCCGCGCCCTTTGGGCCGTTGCCCTCTCCGAGAACCCTAGGAGGATTACCCGGGAACGCCGGCCAAGTCAAGACACCCTCCCGACCAGCGGTGGGCGTGGCCGTGCCGGCGCCCCGCTCCTCACCCTCCCGGGGTGGGCGCGCTGGTGATCGGTCCTCCTCCTCCGCCCTCCTCCGCGGGGGGCCGCACGCTGCGGCTCTCGAGGAGCACCTCGGCGTTCCCCACGGGGGTCTCCCCGAGCAGGCGCACCGGGACGAGGAGGTCGTCGTCGGTGACCCAGGCGCTGAACTTCTCGATCCGGGGAGCGAACTTCGGGCCGCCCTTGTCACCGGGGACCCGGATGCGCTCCGCCACGACCTCGAAGCGGCGGGCCTTGAACCAGCCGGCCGGGGTCCACACCTCCTCGATCCCGCCCCGGGTGATCTGCACCGCCCGGTTCCAGATCCCGTCGAAGACCGCCATCTCCCGGGAGGTCTCCGTGCCGAGCAGCCAGGCCCGGATCTCGTACAGGCCGCTGACGTAGTCGTACGCGCCCTCCCGGGCGATCCGCTGCCAGGTGCGCTTCTTGCCGCCCTCGTTCTGGAAGTCCACCCGCACCCGCCCGCGGGGCAAAAAGTCCAGGGAGACCTGCCGGGAGACGCTGCCGTTGGCGCCGCTGCGCTCCATGCGGCGCGGCTGCAGGGTCGGTGGGTCGACCCAGGAGATGAACTTGATCTTCAAGGGGTAGAACCGGGTGAGCCATTCGTACCCCTCGACGGTGATCCGCAGGGGGAGCAGCTCCCGTCCGGCCTCCTCCTGGGCCTGGCCGACGGAGAGGGTCGCCCGGGCGGCGTCGATCCCCGCGACCCGGGCCCGGTAGACCAGCCGCTCCCCGGTCGGGAAGGGTCGGGCGCGCCAGGGGATCACCGGCGCGGCCGGGGACGCGGGTGGCAGCACCTCCGGGCGGCTGGTCGCGCAGCCGCTGGCGGCAAGGGCCAGTAATAGTACGATCGTCCCGATCCGGGTGCGGGGGCCTCGGACCCGGACGGCTCGCTCGGAGGGACTGGCCTGGACTCGCACGCGCTCCTCATCCATCGGCTACTCCTGTCAAGCAAATCCCGTGCCAACTTCTGGGTGGCTGCCTCGCCTTGACCCGGGCACCGGGCATCCGCTATGAACCGCCCGTGACCATGCGTTTGCTGCCGGGAAGCGACCTCCTCGATCCCTGCACACCGCGTCCGGCGGTGGGCATCGGGAACTTCGACGGTGTGCACCTCGGCCATATTTCCCTCTTGCGTCGTCTTCGTCAGCATGCCACGGAAGGGGGGGGGCCCGCCACGCTGCTCACCTTCCGCCCCCACCCGGCCCAGCTCCTGCGTCCGGCGCTAGCCCCGCCGCTGCTCTGCGACGTGGACGACGAGCGTCAGTTGCTCGCCGCGGCGGGCGTCGACCTCCTCGTCGAGGAGCCGTTCTCCCTCGCGCTGGCCCGGCTCGAACCCCGGGATTTCGTCCGCCAGGTCCTCCAGGAGCGCCTGCGGGCGCGCGTCGTGGTGGTGGGGTTCAGCTTCCGCTTCGGCGCCGGCGCCGCGGGCACCCCGGAGGAGCTCCTCCGGCTGCTCCACGCGGCCGGCATCGCCGGGGAGATCTTGCCGCCCGTGCTGCTCGACGACCAGCCGGTCTCCTCGACCCGGATCCGGGCCCTGCTCGGCGTGGGTCAGGTCGAGCAAGCGGCGCGCCTGCTCGGCCGTCCCTTCCGGCTCAGCGGGCAGGTCCAGCGCGGCGACGGGCGTGGCCGGACCCTCGGCTTCCCGACGGTCAACCTGCTGCCGACGACGCCCCTGGTGCCGGCCGACGGCGTGTACGCGGCCCGCGTGCTCCTCCACGAGACGGGGCAGACCCGGCCCGCCGCCCTCTGCATCGGCGTGCGTCCCACCTTTGGCGTCCAGCGACGGGCCATCGAGGCCTATCTCCTCGATTTTGAAGGAGATCTGTATGGGCAGCGGGTCTCCGTCGATCTGCTCGCCTTCCTCCGGCCCGAGCGCCGTTTTCCGGGTCCCGAGGCGCTGATCGCCGCCATGGTCGAGGACGTCGCGCGGGTCCGCACGCTCGCGTCTGCCGACCTGCCCCCTGCCCCGGCCGGCGCGGCCCGGCCATGCTAAAACTCGGGCTGCTCGGCCAGCCGGTGGGCCACTCCCTCTCCCCGGCCATCCACCGGGCGGCCCTCGAGGCCCTGGGCCTGGCCGACCAGTATCGCTACGCGGCGCACGACGTCTCGCCGGCCGCGCTGGCGGACTGGCTCGGCCGGCTGCGCGCCGGGGGCTGGCGCGGGGTCAACCTGACCCATCCGCACAAGGTCGCGGCCCTGCCCCTGCTCGACGATCCCGGTGCGGGACATGCGCTCGGTGCGGTCAACACGATCGTCGTCGAGCCGGGGGGGCGCCTCGTCGGCCACAACACGGACGCCCCGGGGTTCCTGCTCGCCTTGCGCGAGCTGTGCGCGACCCTCCCGTCCGGGCACGCCCGGAGCCTGCCCACCCGGGCGGTGCTGCTCGGGGCCGGCGGCGCGGCGCGGGCCATCGCCCACGCGCTCGCGGGCCAGGGGTGTCGGGTCGACGTCGTCTGCCGCCAGGCCGCCGCCGGAGAGGAGCTGCTGGCGCGGCTTGGCGCGGCCGCGGGCGTCTGGGCGCCGTGGGGAGCCGACCGCGCGACCGCGGCCCTGTTCGCCGCGGGCGAGCTGCTGGTCGGCTGCACGCCCCTCGGCGCGGCGGTCCGGGCTGGTGAGCCGGGGTGGGCATCGGCGCTCGCCGGTCTCTCCCGGTTGCCCTTCGCGCAGCTCGACCCCGGCACCCCGGTCATCGATATCGTCTACACTCCCCCCCGGACCCCCCTGCTGGAGCTGGCCGCCGCGCAGGGCTGCCCGACCCAGGGGGGCCTCGAGATGCTGGTGGCCCAGGCCGCGCTCTCCTGCGAGCTGTGGACGGGACGCCGCCCGCCTCGGGCCCTGCTGCGAGAGGCCGCGACCCGCGCCCTGCGGCACGCCACGGCCGGAGGTGGTCCGTGATCACCTACCAGGAGCTCTTCGCGGGTCTCCCCGTCCCGGCCTTCCTGCTCGGGCCCCTCGCCGAGCTGGTCGCCGTGAACGAGGCCGCGGCGGCCGCGCTCGGCGTGAGCGGCGGCGAGCTGGATCCGGGCCAGCCGCGCTTCCCCTTCTCCGGGGAGCGGTGGGCCGGTCTCCTGGACGATGTCGCGGCGGCCCTGCGCGGCGAGCGCACGCTGCTGGAGCTGCCCGACCCTCAGGAGCCGGCTGCGGACCGCCGCCTCCCCGTGCTCTGCCGCGCGCTCGACGATGGTCAGGGCGGACGGCTGCTGCTCTGCGTCGTCGCGCTCGAGGCGAGCGTCATGCGGAGCTGGTTCTCCCTCGAGGAGGGGCACCTCCACCGGGTCCGCCTGGGCCGGAACCCCGGCCGGACGCTCCTCTCCTTGCTGGACCTCTTTCGCAGCGCGCTCGACGTGGACCGGACCGTCTTCCTGCAGCTCGGGCGGCCCATGACCGACCAGGCGATCTTGGTCCAGGAGAGCCGTCGCCCCGGCCTGCCTCCCCTGGGCGAGCTGCCGTCCATGCCCCTGTCGGCGCTCGGCCACCTCGGCCGCCTCGCGCCCGGGCGGACCTCGGCCGTCGTGGATCTGCACGCGTTCTCCCTGTCCCCGGTGCAGCGGCAGCTCCTCGCTCAGGTCCCGGTGCGGGCCCTGCTGGCCGTCGAGGTGCGGCCGGCCGGCTGCCCCCGGGGGCTGCTGCTCGCCTTCTCGCTCTCCCCCCGTCGCTGGCAGGCCCTGGAGGTCCAGCTCTGGAGCAGCCTCGGCTGGATGACGGGCGTGCTGCTGGACGCGTCGGCGCGCTACGGAGCCCTGGAGAAGCGCTTCCAGCGGGATCAGCTACTGCTCGATGGCCTCGCCATCCACCCTGGCCAGGGGGGCCATTCCCTGGTCGAGCTGCTGCGGGTGCTGGTCCTGCTCACCGGTGCCCGGGTCGTCCGGTTGCTCGGCTTTCGGTCCGTGCCCGCGTGCCTGCTGCCCGCCCCGGAGGCCGGCGGCTGGCAACTGGCCGACGAGGACGTGGCCCTCGCCTACCTCGGTGAGCAGGGCCTGGAGCAGGAGAGCTCCACCCCCTGGAGCATGCACCTCCCGACCCCCCTGGCCGCGCGCGACGGGGAGGGGGCGCCGGCTGAGCTCTCCTGGCTGCTGGTCGTGCCGGTGCTCACCGCCGGCGGTGACTGCCTCGGCCTGATCTGTCTGCTCCTGGACGCGCCCCCCCTCCAGAAGGGCGCCGAGCTCCAGCGCCTCGGCCTCCTCGGGCGGCGGCTGGCCTGCTTGCTGATCCACGGGGAGCCGGCCAGCGACGCGTCGTGCCGGCAGGTCCCGATCCCCCGTCCCGCGCCGGTCGAGGCTGGCCTCGAGCTGCCGCTCCGCGAGAGATTCGTTCACGATTTCAATAACATCCTGGGTTCGGTCACCTCCTACGTCGGTCTCGCGAGCTCCCGGCTGGAGGCGGATCACCCCGCCCTGGACGACCTGCGGGTCGTGCGCGATGCGGTCAAGCAGGGGAGCCTCCTGCTGCAGACCCTGCTCCCCGACGAGGAGCCCCCGTCGCCCCCCGCGACGTCAGAGCCGGCCGCGGCCGGCCGAGCCGCACCCGGGGTGGGGGCCGTGCTCCCGCGACGCGCCTCGGCGGTCGCGGTCGAGCCAGAGGAGGAGGCCCTCCAGACCCTGTTGCTCATCGAGGACGAGCGGCTCCTCCGCCAGAGCGCCGAGCGGGTCCTGAGCGGGCAGGGGTATCGGGTCCTCACAGCCCCCGACGGGCAGCTCGCGCTCCACCTGTTCCAGCGCTTCCTCGGCCGGATCGATCTGGTCGTCCTCGACCGGGGGCTGCCCGGGCTGAGCGGGGACGCGACCCTGCGCGAGCTGCGCCTGCTCGATCCGGCGGTCCCCGTGCTGCTGACCTCCGGTGCCTGCTCGGCGGCGCAGCAGCGGGAGCTGCTGCGGGCCGGCGCCACGGAGTTCTTGCCCAAGCCGTTCTCGTCCGCGGAGCTGCTCGGCGCGGTCCGGCGGATCCTGCACGGTCTGTCGGCGCGCCCAGTCGCGCCGCGCTCGTGATCCGCGCCTCGCGAGTGTGAACCATCGGTCACAGGCGGCTCCCTCTGTTCCCTGATCGTGGGCCGGGCCGGTCCCCGCCATGCCCGCGGCGGTTCCCGGCCGATCTGCCAATCATTTGATTTTATTTGGTTATTCGATCTGGACAGCCCGGCGAGACGGGTGCCTGGCTCCTCCGGCACGGCCCTTGCTATACTGATGGCCGAAGCCCTCGCCCGCCGCGCGTCGCGACAGGAAGGGGGCGGGGGCGGGTGAATAGGTCGCCCGCCTCGCCGTCCAACGGCTGAGGTCCGGATTCGACGGTGCGGGCCCAACCGTCGTTCCGGCTGCTGACCGCTGCCCGGGGTATTCCCGGAGGAGGTTCCCGATGAAGCGCCTTCTCGCACTGCTCGTCATGCTCCAGGCAGGTGCCCTGTCCGGCTGTTTCTTCGTCGACGACGATCCCGATCCCTATGCGGTCTGCGACGACTACGGGTGCTACTACTGCGACGCATGGGGCTGCTACGATTACTGGTGCGAATCGGATTGGGATTGTCCCTCCGGGGCGTACTGCGCGATCGACGGCCTCTGCTACGACGAGTACGGCGGTGGTGGCTACGTTCCCGATCCGCGTCAGTGCGTGCACGATGGGCAGTGTCCCTGGGACTCCTTCTGCAACAGCGCTGGTCGCTGTGAAGAGTACGCCTGCAGCGGCGGCGGCTGCGAGGGCGAGGGCGAGGGGGAGGGCCGTGAGGGCGAGGGCGAGGGGGAGGGCCGTGAGGGCGAGGGCGAGGGGGAGGGCCGTGAGGGCGAGGGCGAAGGTGCCGAAGGGGAGGGCGAAGGTGCCGAGGGCGAGGGTGAAGGTGCGGAAGGGGAGGGCGAAGGTGCCGAGGGCGAGGGCGAAGGTGCCGAGGGCGAGGGCGAAGGTGCCGAGGGCGAGGGCGAAGGTGCCGAGGGCGAGGGCGAAGGTGCGGAAGGGGAGGGCGAAGGTGCCGAGGGCGAGGGCGAGGGTGCCGAGGGCGAGGGCGAGGGTGCCGAGGGCGAGGGCGAGGGCGAAGGTGAGTGCGAGGAGAACTGCGACTGTCCCGATGGCTCGGTGTGTGACGAGGGGGTGTGCGTCGAGGTCCCGCCCGAGGATCCGGCGCATCGCCAGGCCTGCGTCACCTACTGCGATTGCCCCGCCGGCGACCTGTGCGTCGAGGGGTACTGCCGGACGCCGGTCTGCCGAGGCTCCTACGAGTGTGGGGAAGGTGAGGTGTGCGTCAACGGTGGTTGCGTGAGCGCGGCCCTCGGTGACCTGTGCGTGTTCGACTTCCAGTGCGGACCGAGCGGCCGCTGCCTCGATGGCGGCTGCTACGCGGCCTGCCAGGCTGGCGCGGACTGCGGACCGGGCGAGGTCTGCACCGCCGAAGGGTTCTGCGCCCTGGATCCCGAGCCCGATCTCTGCGTGTTCAACCGGGACTGCACCGACGGGCCCGCGGTCTGCATCAACTCCCGGTGTGTGCCGACCTGCTCGACCAGCCTCGACTGCGCCGCCGGCTGGGTCTGCGATGCCGGGCTCTGCAAGGCGGACCGGGCGGCTGCGCCCCAGTGTCTGATCAACCGGGACTGCCTCGCCGGGTTCGACTGCGTGGATGCGGTCTGCCGGCAGCCCTGCGCCGCCGACGCCGCCTGCAGCCCCGGCGGGAAGTGCCACCAGGGCTACTGCCTGCAGCCCGAGGAGGTCCGCACCGAGTGCCAGCGCAGCGTGGATTGCGCCGACGGCAAGAGCTGCCTCGACGGGCTCTGCGTCACCTTGTAGCGGTGTCCCAGCCCTCGCCCCGGGCGGTCCGGGGCGGGGGCCTCCTCTCCTCCTGCTCCCCCTCGAACTGGCGCTCCCTTCTCCTCCTGGGCTAGACTGTCCGGGTCCTCGTGACGAAGGGAGGAGCAGCGTGTCAGAGCAGCTTGCTGCAGCGCCCGGGATTGGCCGAGGCTGGACCGGCCTCGTGCTGGTCGTCTCTTGCCTGCTGTGCTCCCGGCCCGGCGGTGCGGAGTCGCTCCCCGTCCGGGTGCAGGTGGCGGTGGTGGCCGACTCGGCAGCCCTCGACGCCGACGAGGAGTCGAGCCCGGAAGCGCAGGCGATCTCCCGGACGCAGGGCAAGCTCGCGCTGGTCGCACCGAGCTTGCGGGGCGCGCTCGAGGAGGAGCTGGCCGACTACGTCCGGGCCCTGTACGGCAGTCCGCCGCGACGACTCTTCCAGGTCGTGGCCGAGCCGATCCTCGAGCAGCGGCTGCGCGATGCCGTCGAGACCAGCGGCCGGGTCGAGCGGGATCGCCTCCTGCAAGCCCGGCTCGGGCTGAGCGCCGCGGACGAGCCGGGGCCGACCGCGCTCTTCCCCGGCTGGATCTGCGAGCAGCTCCAGGAGACGGGGGCGCAGCTCGGTGTCGTCGCCTACCTGCGCGAGCAGGGGGCGGTGTTGAAGGTGGTGCTGGCCCGACCGTGCCACGTCGTCGGGCGGCGCACCGACGAGACGACCCGCGACCACCTGACGATGCTCCTCGCCAGCCTGCAGGAGATCCTCGACGTCAGCTACCGCAGCGAGCTGCAGGTCGTCGGCTCGCCAGGGCTGGTCGTCGTCGTCGACGGCGAGACCGCGGGCAAGCTGCCGCTGGCCGCACCCGTGGACACCGTGCCAGGGGTGCGGGAGCTGCGGGCGCAGGGAGAGATCCTCTGCGATCGGGTCGTGCGGGAGCTGCTCCCTGGCGAGAGCCTCTGGTCGGCCAACCCCTGCGCCCCACCGGCCCGAGGCCCGGGACTCCTCGTCTGGGGCACGGCGGGTGCGGCCCTCCTGCTCGCTGGCGCCGCGGGGATCTCCCACTGGGATGCGGCCCGCCTCGCGGACGAGGCCGTCGCCGAGCAGAGCTCACGGCAGCGGGCGCTCGACCTGCGGGCCGACGCCCGGGCGGCGGCCTGGCGTACCAACGGACTGTACGGGGCTGCCGCGGCCGCCGGCGTCGGCGCCCTGCTGCTGTACCTCCTGACGCCCGACACCCCCCTCGCCATCACCCTGACTCCCTCCCGGCAGGGGGTGGTGCTCGGCTATGCTCGTCCGTTCTAGGGGATCCCGGCGACGGGGCCCTGTCCTCGGCGGCCTCCTCCTCCTCGGCGGCCTCCTCGTCGGCGTGTCCCCGGTCCGCTCCCAGCCCTTGCCCGCAGCCTCCCCACCTCCGCCGGACGCGCCGCGCCGGCTCCTGCTGCTGCCGGTCCTGCAACAGGGGACGGCCGAGCCTGCCCTGGCCGACCTCTTCACGCAGCTCACGGCCGCGGGCGCTGGGGAAGGAACGACGCTGCTCCCCCCCGCGCTGCTCGACTGGCGGCTCCGGGAGCTCCTCTGGCCGCCTTTGCCCGCCGGTAACGATCTCGCCCGGCTGCGGCGGCTCGACGACGAGCTGGAGCAAGGCAAGGAGTTCTTCCTGATCAACAAGTTCGGCGCCGCGGTGGAGCGGCTGGAGTCGGTCCGCCAGCGTTGCTTGCCGCTGTTGCACCGGGCGGCCGCCCAGTGGCCCGATTTCCAGGGGCGCTTCTTCCACGCCCTGATGATCCTGGGACGCAGCTACGAGGCGCAGGGGAGCGTGGACCAGGCGGTGGAGGTCTACCGGTGGCTGATCCGGGCGAACCCGCGCGCGGTGGTCGACGAGAAGCGCTACCCGCCGAGCCTGGTGCGACGCTACGCGGCCTGGCGCAGCGAGGCCGCCGCCGTGACCACCTCTCTTTTGGTGCACCTCGAGGGCCGCGCCCCCCTCGAGCCGGAGAGCTGCCTCGTCCACCTCGACGGCACGGCGCGGGGAGGCGCGGGGGTGCCCATCGCCGAGCTCGTCCCGGGAGAGTACCGGCTGGCCGTGCTCTGCCGGGAGGGCCTGCGCAGCCGTGACTACCGGCTGCAGCTCACCGCCTCGCCGGCGGAGCTGCGGGTCTTCCTCGGCGACGACGAGCCGCTGCGCGCCGGGCAGGAGGCCTCCCCGGCGGGCCTCGAGCTGGACGGTGACTGGCGTGCGGCCGAGTACCTCGGCCCGGCGCGGGCCGCAGCCCGTCTCGTCGAGGCCGATCTGGTGCTCCTCGGCGGTCCTCGGGCCGGCGCGCCCGGGCTCGAGTTGATCCTGATCGATCCGGCGTCGCGGGTGGTCCTGGCGACCCGGCGGCTCGCCGCCGCGGAGGTCCCCGGGGATGCGGCCGCGGCGCGCCGGCTGCTCGCCGCCATGCTGGGCGAGACCACCGCTGCTCCTCCGTCCGGGGGGGATCGGGCTGGCTCGCGCTGGCGTGCGCCCGCCCTGATCGCTGCCGGAGTCGCCCTGGCCTCCTGGGGCGGCGCGCTCGGGCTGGGGTTGAAGCTCGGTGCCGACGAGGAGGAGCACCAGCAGTGCCTCGACGACTATGCCTGCCGGCACCGGCCCGGGGAGCTCGGGGAGCTGCGGGAGCGCGCCGAGACGGATGCGCTGCTGGTCAATGCCGCGCTCGGGGTCGGCACCCTGGCCACGGCTGCTGCTGTGACTTTCGCTCTACTGCACTGGCGGTCGTCCACGGGTCGGGCCGAGCCGACGCTGGGGAGCGGAGGGGCCTTGCTGTTGCCCTGGGTCGCGACCGGGCCGGGCCAGCCGCAGGCCGGGGGGATCCTGCGGATCGCCTACTGATCGCTGGCCGCCCGTGGGGGATCCGTCGTCGCGCGTGCGGCTTTGGCCTTGCGGCGCTCCCGCCATCCCGGCGGGAGGTAGGGGTTGAAGTAGCCGAGCTGGACACCGGGCGCGTCGCGTCGGAGCCGCCGCAGCAGCTCGGGCACCCCCAGGGCCGGGCCCAGGTCGTCGAGCTCGCCGAGCTCGTCCAGGTACAGGTCGGGATCGATGTTGAGGTTGCGGAGCTGGATCAGGTCCACGATCCCGCGCTGGCAGAGCCCGAGGAGCGCCTCGACCTCTGCCTCCCGGTCGCTCACGCCAGGAAAAACGAAGTAATTCAGCGCAGTATGGACTCCGTGTGCGTGCGCGGCCTCGAGGCTGGCGAGGACCTCGCGCTGCTGGAACCCGCACGGGTTGGTGTAGCGCTCGAAGAGCCGGTGGGTGACCGCGGGCAGGGAGACACGGATCGAGTCGAGGCCGGCCTCGCAGAGGCGGGCAACCGCGGCGGGGCGGGAGCCGTTGGTGTTCAGGTTCACGATCCCCTCGGCCGTCGCCGCCCGGATGGCCCGCACCGAAGCCTCCAGCAGATCGGCGACCAGCAGGGGCTCTCCCTCGCAGCCCTGGCCGAAGGAGACCACCGGGCGCGGCGCGCTGCGGATGTGGGGCACCGCGATGCCGGCCACCTCCTCGGGGAGGGGGCGGAAGGGGATCCGACCGAAGGTCTGGGTGCGCTCCCCCGGCTGCTCGCTGATGCAGCCGAGGCAACGGGCGTTGCAGGTGGGGGAGGTCGGCAGGGGCGCCTCCCAGCGGCCGAGGAAGTAGTTGCGGGCGGCCGGGCACTTGCGCACCTCGGCGCAGTCGCCGAGGTGGTCGATCAGGCGATTGTGCCTACCTTCCCGCCGTCGCGCCGCCACGACGCGCCGGGAGATCTCCCGGGCGTCGAACCCCGGCGGATCCTGGCGTGGATCGGGGTCGACGCGCACCGCCGGGATCCAGAACTGCCCCTCCCACCAGCCAACTGCCGTGTAAGCATACAGTGGAAGTAGAATCGCCCCGGGCCGTCGCTCGAAGGCCGGGCCGAGGAAGCGGGTGTAGGCAGGTGCGACGAACGCGGCGACGGCCGTCCGGTCGCCCAGGCGGCGCGGCCCCCCTCCCTTGCCCTGACGGGGAAAGCCGAGGGGGTGCCGGTCGGGCAGCACGTACAGATCGCTGCCCGGCGGCAGGGGGATGAGGTGGCGAGGATCCACCGGCAGGACCTGCCGTCCGCTCGCGCCGGCCATCTCCAGGCTCGGCTCGTCGAAGATCTCGCCGTGCTCGTCGGCGTACACGAGGGAGGGCACGGCGCGGGGGCGGGTCGGGGCGCCGGGGGGGGTGGCGCGCGACCGCTGTCCGGGATCCTGCGCCGTCGCGCGGCCTCGTCCGAGGCGGTGGTCGTGTTTTTGTTTGCTCATCGCGTCCTCTCGCGCTGCTCGGGGGGCCGCCGTCGCGCGGGGAGCGCCCGGGCCCAGGAGCGTGTTGCGCAAAGCGTTCTGCTGCGGCGGCCGATGCATCGGCGCATGGTGCGTCAGCACCGGCCGATCCGTCCTCGACGTACCTCGAGTACGCCTGCGGCGTCTCGGCTCGGTGCTTCCTTCCCTGCGCCGCGCCTCGACCGCCTCGCGACGGACTTTTCCGCAACACGCTCCTAGTCGTGCGAGCGCTCGTCGTCCGCCGCGCCGCGGTCGGCCGGCAGGTCGATGCGGACGTCGCGCACGAGGATGTTGGAGATCGGCTTCAGCTCCATCGGGCTGGCCGGGAGCTCGCCGCGGATCAGCAGGAGGTGGAGCCGGGCCTTGCCGGACGCCTCCGGCACCTCCGGCCAGACCAGCTTCACCTTGGGGAGGAGGGTCTTCTTCTTCGCCAGCGCCTTGGCCGGGAGCTTCAGCGGCTGGGCGGCGAGGAGGCTGTTTCCGGCCACCTTCAGCAGGGCCACGAGCTGCACCTGCTCGGTGGGCGGCGCTGGGGACAGGAGGGTCACGGTCAGCTTGCCCGCGAGGGTCGGGCCGACGAGCTTGGCCTTCTTCCCCTTGCCGCGGACCTCCCAGCCGAGCACCTCGGGCACGGGCAGCGCGTCCGGGGCGATCTCCAGCAGGCGACCCCCCGCGAAGCCTTCGATCCAGCGGTAGTCGACGTACTTCTGCTCCTGGCTCACCGGGAACCGGATCAGCCCCGCGGCGCCCGCATCCCGGCTCACCCGCGCATCGAGGAGGCGCAGCGCGCGGTCCCGGGCTTCGGGGGAGCGCCCGGGATCGCCGGCCCAGCCCTTGATGGCCGTCGGGGTGCCGGATTTCTCGAAGCCGGCGAGGGCCAGCCGCTCGATCTCCCGGCGTGCCGCGACGACCTGCGCGCCCTGGGGCTGCTTGTCGAGGTAGCTCTGGAAGGCGGCCTGGGTCCCGGCCCGCTCGGCCGCGGCGAACCGGAGCCCGTCGAGCTGCTGCTGCACCTCGGCCTCGTGGCTGCTCTCGGCGAACTCGGCGAGGAAGCCGAGCAGGGCATCTTCCGTGGCCGCGGCGCTCACCTCGCGGAAGCGCAGCTCCTCGCGCAGCCCGGCGATCTCCTCGTAGAAGGGGTTCTCGGGGTGCTGCAACACGAAGGAGTCGAGCGCGTCGACCGTGCCGAGGGACTTCGCCTGCGCGAACTGCTCGGCGAGGGAGGGCCCGCAGCCCGCGAGCCCCGTGAGGAGCAGCCAGCCGCTCAGCACTGGCAGCAAGGACCGGGAAGGGGTCTGGCTCATCGACTGCACCTCGCGCTCGGCCCCCAGCTCGGGGACCAGGTCGATTCTATGGCTCGGCGGTCGTTCCGTCGAGCCCCGACCGTCTCCACGCGAAGGGTGACCGGGCCAGTTGCCCTGACGACCCGCAGTGAATACAACCTAAGGGATGAGCCGAGCGAGCACCCCGCTTCCCCTCCCTCCGCCCCGCCTCGTCGGGAGCTGCTCCGTGGAGCAAGCCCTGGCCGAGCGCCGGTCCGTGCGGGAGTTCCGGCAAGAGCCGATCTCCCTGGCGCACCTCGGGCAGCTCCTCTGGGCCGCGCAGGGGGTCACCCATCCCTGGGGCTACCGCACCGCACCCTCGGTCGGCAGCCTGTTCCCGATCTCGGCGCTGGTGGCCGTGCGGCAGGTCGACGGCCTCGCCGCCGGCCTGTTCCGGTATCTCCCGGCAGAGCACGCGCTGGTGCCGCTCTGCGAGGATTGCCGTGCCGCTGCGCTGGGGCTCGCGGCCTTGGGGCAGGCCGCGGTGAGCAAGGCGCCCGCGGTGATCTGCCTCGTCGGCGCGCCCGACCTGCCGCAGCAGAGCTACGGCCCCCGGGGCCAGAGCTTCTTGCACATCGAGGCGGGTCACGTGGCCCAGAACGTCGCCCTGCAGGCGACCGCCCTCGGCCTCGGCTCGGTGATGATCGGCATCTTCGAGGAGCAGGAGATCGCCAGCCTGCTCCAGCTCTCGCCCGCCGAGCGGCCGCTCTGCTTGATCCCGGTGGGCAAGCGATGAGCGGCGCCTCCGGTCCGCAGCCGGCAGGTGAGCCGGCAGGCTGGCTCCAGGTGGTGACGACGGTCGGCTCCCGGGAGGAAGCGGAGCAGCTCGCGACCCTGCTGGTCGAGCGGCGCCTCGTCGCGTGCGCGCAGATCGTCGGGCCGGTGACCAGCGTGTACCGCTGGCGTGGTCGGGTCGAGACGGCGCAGGAGCACCAGGTGCTGCTCAAGACCCGGCGGGCGCTCTACGGCAGGCTGGAGCAAGCCATCCGCCAGCACCATTCCTACGAGCTGCCCGAGATCATCGCCCTGGAAGTCGTCGCGGGCCTGCCGGGCTACCTGAGCTGGATCGACCAGGAGGTCGGCTCGGGCGACGCGTCGGCGGACTAGCTGGGTGAATCCCGAGCCCGAGCCGCAATTCTGGTGGCGACCGGCCTCCGCGCCGGTCGTCGGTGTGCCGGCACCCACCAGAGCAACTGATCACAATCCCCGTGACAGGGTACCAGCGGGAGGCGTGAATGCAAAAAGGGCCTGCTGCGTGTGCAGCAGACCCTTTCGTGGCAGCCCGTACGGGATTCGAACCCGTGATACCGGCGTGAGAGGCCAGCGTCCTAACCGCTAGACTAACGGGCCAGATGATTTTTCAGGGGCGTCCGGAACTACCGGACCGTTCGCACTGGCAGCCCGTACGGGATTCGAACCCGTGATACCGGCGTGAGAGGCCAGCGTCCTAACCGCTAGACTAACGGGCCACGCCTCGCCGGGAGGAGGCGCCCCAAGAGCGTCTCTTCCTCGTCGACGTACGCTACATAAGGGCGCAAAGGTAGGCTGTCAAGGCGTTTCCGGCGATCGGGCGCGCACCCCTTCCCTCCCGCGGCCACCTGGCGCATGCTAGGAGAGGCGCGTGGGGGGCGAGGAGCAGGGTGGGCGAGCACTCGGCCGAGTCGACAGCAACGGGGGAGACCGACCTGCGGGCGCGTCCCCGGGTCCGCCCGGCGAGCGTCGCGGACCTCCCGACGGTGGTGGCGCTGGCGCGGCGGGCGGCCCATGGCCAGCGGGACGAGTCCAGCTTCCGGGCCAGCGTCGGCTCGGCGACCGTCCGCCTCGACCTGCTCGTCCTCGAGGAGGAGGGGCGGGAGCGGATCCTCGGCTACCTGGAGCATCAGCTCGTCCTCGACGAGCTGGAGATCCACGATCTCGCCGTGGATCCCGACGCGCGCGGTCAGGGCCGGGCCCGGCAGCTCCTCGGCGAGGTCCTGGCGTGGGCTCGCCGCGCGGGCGCGGGCCGGGCGTTCCTCGAGGTCCGCGAGGGCAACGCACCGGCCCGCGCGCTCTACACCCACTTCGGCTTCTGGCTCCTCGGCCGGCGGCGGGGCTACTACCAGGACCCGGTCGAGGATGCGCTGATCCTCGGCCTCGAGCTCTGACCTCCGGCGACTGGGCCTCGGCACCCTCCCTGAGGTATCATCGACCGGGCCGGTGCCTGCCGGAGGGAGGTCCGTCCCGAGGCGCTCGAGAGGTGGTCCAGGCAGGAAAGTACTGTTCTCTGCCGACTTTCAAGTACTTGTGCTCCGGCGAGGATGGACCGGTCAGTGCGGAAGCACCAATCGCCGTGGCGCTGGCCAGCGCGGCAGGATGCTCTGCGCGACCGGCTCCAGGAGGTGGCCGCCCGCACAACGTGGAGGTGGATCGGGATGTCGCAGTGGAGTGGATGGGCCTATCCCCGGACGCTGGATGAGGCCATGGCCTTGCTGCAGCAGGACGATCCTCCCTGGGAGCCCATCGCCGGGGGGACGAGCTGGGCCTTCCGCCGGTCCGGGCAGGAGGGGGGGCTGATGGATCTCTCCCGGCTGCCCTGGCGCGAGGTGCTCGCGGAGGAGGGGACGCTGCGCCTCGGCGCCTTGCTCAGCGTCGAGGAGCTGCGTCGGTCCCTGCCGGTCCGGGACCGGGCGCCCCTGCTGCAGGAGACCGCGGAGAGCATCCGGCCCCACCAGCTCCGCAACGCGATCACCCTCGGCGGCAACGTCGTGCAGGTCTTCGCCTGGAGCGACTTCCCGGTCGCCCTGCTGGCCCTCGGCGCGACCCTGCACGTCGCGACCCCGCCCGTGGGCCTCGAGCAGCAGGTCCCGGCCGACGACTTCTTCGCCAGCCACCCCCGGCGGCGTCTGGAGGGGCGGCTGCTGACCGGGGTGACGGTGCCCGCCCGCCGTCCCGGTCGCGGCGGCGCCTTCCTGAAGTTCGCGCGCAGCCGGGTCGACCTGGCCCTCGCCACCGCGGCGGCCACCGTCGAGGCCGTCGACGGCCTCGTGGTGGCGGCCCGGGTCGTGGTCGGGGCGGTCCGGGGCCTGCCCCTGCGCCTCGCGCGGGTCGAGGAGGCCCTCCTCGGCCGGCCGGTCGACGATCCGGCCCTCCCCGGCGTGGCCGTCGCCCTCGCCCGGGAGGGCGTCACGCCGGTGCAGGACCTGCGGGTGAGCAAGGACTACCGGGCCCAGGTGGCGTCGGTGCTGGTCGGACGGGTGACCGCGCGGGCGCTGGCCCGGGCGGCGGAGGGCTGAGATGCAGGTTCGCATGACGATCAACGGGACGCCGCGCACCCTCGAGGTCGAGCCCACGACCACCCTGCTCGATGCCTTGCGCGATGCGGGGTACAAGGGCGTGAAGGTCGGGTGCCGGGAGGCCGCGTGCGGCGCCTGCACCGTGCTGGTGGACGGCAAGGCCCGCCTGTCCTGCATCCTCTTCGCGGCCCAGCTCGAGGGGCGGGAGGTGACCACCATCGAAGGGCTCGGCACGCCCGACGCGCCGCACCCCCTGCAGCAGGCCTTCGTCGAGGTCGGCGCGGTCCAGTGCGGCTACTGCACCCCGGGGACGATCCTCTCGGCCAAGGCGCTGCTCGACGGCCAGCCCGCGCCCAGCGAGGCCGAGATCCGGGAGGCCCTCGACGGCAACCTCTGCCGCTGCACCGGCTACGTGAAGATGATCGACGCGGTGAACCTGGCAGCCAGCCGGCTGCGGGAGGAGAAGCCATGAGCGGCAGCCTCGGCTCCAGCAACCCCTTCCCGACCATCGCCGGCGCGGCGACGGGCACCGTCACCCGCCAGGTCGGGCACTCGGTGCCCCGGGTCGACGGGCTGGCCCTCGCGTGCGGGATGCCGGTGTACACCGACGACCTCGTGGTCCCGGGGATGCTGTACGGCAAGCTGCTGCGCAGCCCCCATGCCCACGCCCGGATCGTGCGCTGCGACACGGCCCAGGCCCGGGCCCTCCCGGGGGTGCACGCGGTGCTCACTCATCGGGATTTGCCAAAGATCTCGTACACTTCTGCTGGGCAGGGCTACCCCGAGCCCTCCCCGTACGACACCTTCGTGCTCAGCGACAAGGCCCGCTACGTCGGCGATCCCATCGCCGCGGTCGCGGCCGAGACCCCCGAGCTGGCCGCGCAGGCCTGTCAGGCCATCGAGATCGAGTGGGAGCTGCTCCCGCCCTTGTTCGACCCCTTGCGGGCGATGGATCCGGGCGCGCCGGTGATCCACGACGAGCCCGAGGCGCGGACGATCCTCCCCGTGCCCTACGATCCCCGGCGCAACCTCGCGGCCGCGGTGAGCATGGACCACGGCGACGTGGACCTGGCCCTCGCCGGGAGCGACCACGTCCTGCAGGGCGAGTTCGTCACCCAGTACGCGCAGCACTGCCCGCTGGAGCCCCACATCACCATCGCCTACTTCGAGCCCAACGGTCGGCTCACCCTGCGCTCCTCGGTGCAGGTGCCCTTCCACGTCCGGCGCATCGTCGCCCGGGTCCTGGAGCTGCCGCTCAAGCAGGTCCGGGTGATCAAGCCCCGCATCGGCGGTGGCTTCGGCTCCAAGCAGGAGGTGCTCCTCGAGCCGGTGACCGCGGCCCTGGCCCTGGCCACCCGGCGCCCGGTGCGCGTCGAGCTGTCCCGCGCCGAGGAGTTCTACGCCTCCCGGACCAGGCACCCGCAGCACCTCTGGCTGCGCTGCGGGGTCGACGACGACGGGACGATCACCGCGCTCGACTCGAAGATCATCATGAACACGGGGGCTTATGGCGCACATGCCTTGACGGTCATCTGCAACTCCGGCAGCAAGGTGCTGCCGATGTACCCCTGCGACAACATCCGCTTCCAGGCGCAGGCGGTCTACACCAACCTGCCCGTCGGCGGCGCCTACCGGGGCTACGGGGCCACCCAGGCCGCCTTCGCGATGGAGGTCATGGCCGACCGGATGGCCGAGGCCATCGGGATGGATCCCCTGGCCTTCCGGCAGCGCAACCACATCCGCGCGGGCATGGGCTCGCCGGTGTTCAAGCACCTCGGCGAGGGCCGGCCGGGCGCGGAGCAGACCATCGGCGCGTGCGGACTGCCCGAGTGCCTCACGATCGGCGCGCAGGCCATCGACTACGCTGGCCGCCGCGGCCAGCGGGGTGAGGGCAAGGTCAAGCGGGGCCTGGGGATGGCGGTGCTGATGCAAGGCTCCGGCATCCCCTTCGTCGACCTCGCCGCGGTCACCCTGAAGATGAACGAGGACGGCTCGGTCAACCTGCTCGCGGGCGCCACGGACATCGGCACCGGCTCCGACACGATGCTGGCGCAGATCGTCGCCGAGGTGCTGACCATCGACACCGCCGACGTCCTCGTCTACAGCTCCGACACCGACCTGACCCCCTTCGACGTCGGGGCCTACGCGTCCTCGACCACCTACGTCTCGGGCGGCGCCGCGCGCAAGGCGGCCCTCCTCGTGCGGGACCAGGTGCTGCAGGTCGCGGCCGGGATGTCCGGGGTGCCGGCCACCGAGCTCGCCCTGCTCGACCGCCGCATCGTCGGCCCCGGGGTCGATCTCTCCCTGAGCGAGGTGGCCACTCACTCGCTCTACCAGGGCGAGATGCTCCAGATCGGCGCCACCGCCTCGCACACCACCGAGCAGTCTCCGCCGCCCTTCGGCGCCCATTTCGCCTGGGTCGAGGTCGACACCGAGACCGGGATGGTCCGGGTCCTCGAGTACGTCGCCGCGGTCGACTGCGGCGTGGCCATCAACCCGGCCCTGGCCGAGGGGCAGGTCGAGGGGGCCATCGCCAACGCCCTGTCCTATGCCCTCACCGAGGAGCTGCTCTTCGACGAGAAGGGACGGTGCACCAACCCGACCTTCCTGCACTACAAGATCTCCTCGATCCGCGACATGCCCAAGGTCAAGGCGATCCTCGTGCCGACCCACGAGCCGACGGGCCCCTTCGGCGCCAAGTCGGTCTCGGAGATCGGCATCAACGGCGCCCTGCCGGCGATCTCCAACGCGATCTACGATGCGGTGGGCGTCCGGCTGACGCGGTCGCCCTTCACCCCGGAGCGGGTGCTCGCGGCGCTCGCGGCCAAGGTGCGGGAGGCCGACGGGGAGTCGAACCCGGCATCCTGATTCCGTTTTTTTGGGGGGGGCTCGGTGGGAGCCGGCCTGCACGCCGGTCGCCACCAGATGTTCGGCCGGTCACCCTCGCCGTGCTGGGGTACTAGCCGCGGGTCAGCTTGGCCGCTTCCCGGGCGATCATCAGCTCCTCGTTCGTCGGGATCACCAGGACCTTCACCCGCGAACCGGGCACGGTGATCTCGGTGAGCGGGCTCTTGTGGGTCGCCGGGGCCTCGTTGCGCGTCGCGTCGAGCTCCACGCCCAGCCAGCCGAGGGGGCGGCAGACGGCCTCCCGGACCAGGGGGCTGTGCTCGCCGACGCCGGCGGTGAAGACGATGGCGTCGAGCCCGTCGAGGGCCGCGGCGTAGGCGCCGATGTACTTGCGCAGCCGGTAGCAGTAGACCTCGAGGGCCAGCTTCGCCTGGAGGTTGCCGGCCACCGCGGCGTCCTCCACCTCGCGCATGTCGTTGGAGAGCCCCGAGAGCCCGAGCATCCCGGACTTGCGGTTGAGCAGCGTGTCGACCTGCTCGATGGTCATCCCCAGGGCCCGGGCGAGGTGCAGCACGACCCCGGCGTCGAGATCGCCGCAGCGGGTGCCCATGACCAGCCCTTCCAGCGGGGTCAGGCCCATGGAGGTGTCGACGGAGCGGCCGCCCTTCACCGCGGTGATGGAAGCGCCGTTGCCGAGGTGGCAGGTGACCACCCGGTGGCCCGTCGGATCGCCGCCGAGGTGGCGCGAGGCCTGCTCGCTGACGAACTGGTGCGAGATGCCGTGGAAGCCGTAGCGCCGGAGCTGGTGGTCCTGGGCGAAGCCGTGGGGGAGGGCGTACAGGTACGCGCGCTCGGGCATCGTCTGATGGAACGCGGTGTCGAAGACCGCGACCTGGGGCACCGCGGGCATGAGGTGGCCGCAAGCCTCGATCCCCATCAGATTCGGGGGGTTGTGCAGCGGGGCGAGGGGGAAGCACTCCCGGATCTTCGCCTTCACGGCCTCGTCGATGAGCACCGGCTGGGTGAAGGCCAGGGCGCCGTGGACCACCCGGTGACCGATGCTGTGCAGATCGGCGATCCCGCCCGGCAGCAGGCCGCCCTTCAGCCCCTCGAGCACGGCCACGACCTGACCCAGGGCTCCCTCGTGGTCCTTGGCCGCGGGCACGGTCTCGCTGGCCGCCTGGCCGTTGACACTGTACTTGTGCAGTGGCGCTTGTTCGCCGATGCGCTCCACCAGCCCCTTGGCCAGGATCTGCTCCCCTTCGACGTCGTAGAGGTTCCACTTCAGCGAAGAGCTACCCGAGTTGATCACCAGTACGCAGTTCACGGCCTCACCTCACCACCCCCAGAGTTGGCTCCGACGTCCTGGCTGCACGCGGGCGCAGCCGGGGCGGACAGGAATCCGTAGCGCAACCGGCCGCCCCACGCAAGCGGAAGGCGCGGGCTCGGGCGGCTAGCCGTCTGGATTCATTGTAGAACCGCGTGATCGGGGCGTCGCGGCGGCTGGGGCGCGCGTGCCGGAGCGCGAGGTCGGAGCTCAGGGGGCGGTCGGCGGGGTGCTCGGGGCGGCGGCCGCCTGCGTCGTGGCGGCCCGCTGCTCGGCCAGGGACCAGTCCGCGCCCTTCTTGGAGAGCCAGAAGCAGGCCAGGGCGAGCACCAGGTACATCCCGAGGGAGATCGCCTGGCCAGTGAAACCTTCGTACCAGTGGGCCGCCTGGCTGTCGAGGAAGAGATCCCCGGAGGCCGCGGTCTTCACGGCGAACTTCTCGCCCACGGAGAGATACTGGATGGGCGCGCCGATGGGGACCTGGCGGAGGACCGCGGCGACGATCCCGAAGATCGCCGCGCCGGCCATCATCCCCGACGCGATGAGCACGCCCTGCTCGGAGCGGGCCTTGCGGACCTCCTCGGTCTTGCCGGTCTTGCCGATGATCCAGCCGAGGAACGCGCCGAGGAGCACCGGCAGGTTGATGGAGATGGGCAGGTACATGCCCAGGGCGAAGGCGAGCATGGGGACGCCGGCCATGTACAGGAGCACCGCGACGATGCCGCCGAGGCCGTACAGCAGCCAGGGCTGGTTGGCGGGCTCGGACAGCAGCCCCTGGCTGACCGCGGCGATCATGTTCGCCTGGGGCGCCGGCAGCACCTGGGTGTTGGAGACGAGCTGCCCCGAGGAGTCCGGCACCAGGAAGTGGTAGCTCGAGTCCATCAGGGGGATGACGAACGCGACGACGAGGGAGGCCACCGCGATCCCGAGGAACTTCCAGATCTCCTGGTTGCGGGGGGTGGCGCCGATCCAGTAGCCGATCTTGAAGTCCGAGATCAGGGCGCCGGAGGTCGACAGGGCGGTGCAGACCGCGCAGCCGACGATCAGGGCGATGAACATGCCGCCGGTGCCCTTCAGGCCGACCGCGACCAGGGCGAGGATCGTCAGCACCACGGTGATCAGGGTCATCCCGGAGACCGGGTTGACGCCGACGATGGCGATGGCCTGGGCTCCCACCGGCGTGAAGAGGAACGAGAAGAGGAAGCCGACGCCGGCGCCGACCAGCGCGTACAGCAGGCTCTGGCCGAGGGTGTAGGTCAGACCCGTGGCGGAGTCCTTGGTGGAGATGGACACGACGAAGAAGACGATGGCCATGAGCAGGGCCGACCCGGCCTGGATCAGCAGCACGTTGCGCGGGTTCATGTCGAGCTGGGTGCGGGGGGTGTCGCCCTGGGCGCCGCCGCCCTTGAGACCCTTGAAGCCGAGGGAGATGGAGCCGGCGATGATCTTCCCCATGCGCAGGATGCCGATGATCCCTGAGATGGCGATGGCCCCGATGCCGATGGGTTTGACGAAGGCCGCGAAGATCCCGCCGGAGCTCATGGCGAAGATGTCGTAGCTGTTGCCGGCGAACTGCACCGGGAGGATCGCCTCGGACCCGAACTTGTAGATCAGCGGGATCAGCACCAGCCAGGCGAGGACCGAGCCTGCGGCGATGATCGCGGCGTAGCGCAGGCCGATGATGAAGCCGAGGCCGAACAGCGCGGCGAGCGCGGACAGGGAGAGGTCCATGCGCAGCCCGGCCATCTTCTGTCCCAGCCCGCCGAGGATGGTGGCGGAGGTGATCATGGGGTTCCAGAGGTGGACGACCTCGACGGTGAAGTCGTACAGGGCGCCGACGCCGAAGGCGAGGAGCAGCACCTTTCCGGCGCTGGCCGAGGTCGACTCGCCCGACACGAGGATCTCGTTGATCGCGGTCGCCTCGGGGAAGGGCAGCTCGCCGTGGAGGTCCTTCACGAAGTACTTGCGCAGGGGGATGATCAGCACGATGCCGAGCACCCCGCCCACCAGACAGGCGAGGAAGATGTGCCACCAGGAGACGTCGAGGCCGTTGATGTACAGGGCCGGGATCAGGAAGGCCGCGCCCGCGGCGACGACCCCCGCGGCCTGGCCCACGGACTGGACGATGACGTTCTCGAGGATCGTCGACCGCACCTGGCGCATCTTCCCGAAGAAGATCGCCAGGATCGCGATGGGGATCGAGGCCTCGATCGCGTTCCCCGCGCGCAAGGCCATGTAGATGCAGGCCGCGGAGAAGATGAGCACCATGAGCAGGCCGAGCCCGACGGACCAGACCGTCACCTCCGCCCGGCGGTCGCCGGCCGGGACGATCGGCCGGTACTCCTCTCCCGGTGCGAGCTTGGTGTAGGCGTTGCTCGGGAGCAGCTTGCTCCCCTTCGGTGTGACGTGTTCCATGGCGTTTCCGTCTTCCATCCTGCGGTTGCTGGGCCCGCTACTTAACCCGGTGCTAGCGAGGATGTAAAGCGGCAACGCGCCCGGACCGCGGTCGCGCGCTTGCGCGTCGGCGCGAGCTGGCCGACAATGGCCTGCACACGGCCTGCCCGGGAGGCGAAGGATGAGCGACAGCACCGAGAGCAAGGGTCCGAGCACCGAGGAACTCTGGCGCCTCTTCCGCTACCAGAAGGAGCGCTGCGCCGGGTGCGGCACGCGCCTGAAGTGGGACGAGCAGGGCGTGCGCGGCCGGGCCGGGGGCTGGGTCCTGGCCCCGGCGCCCGAAGGCGAGACGGGGAGCTGCATCTGCTTCCGCTGTCACGACCACCAGGGCCCCAAGATCAAGTTCCACATCAAGTCGGAGTAGGCGAGCCCGCTCGCCCCGGACCACCGGCGACCGATTGTTCCTGAAACGATCCGGGATGTCGTGATGGGCTAGCCCTGCTTCAGGGCCCGGGTGATCTCTTCCTCGACGATCTGTTCCATGGCGTCGCCGAGGGGCGCTCCCTGCCGGGCGAGGGCGGTGGGGTCGAGGCGGGGGACGGGCGCCCGTTCCCCGCCCTCCAGCTCACGGGGCTGGGGCGGGCCCGGGAGACGGACGGCGGCCGAGCGGGGGGCCGGAGGCAGGGGCTGGCCCTCGCTGCGGGCGGCCGGGCCGAGCCCGGCCTTGGTCCGGCTGCGCAGCAGGCGCTCGAGGTGCTCCCGGGGGAGGGCCGGGACCCCGCCGAGCTGGTACGCGACCAGCTCGATGCGCGCGACGTGCTCCACCAGCTCCAGCCGCAGGTAGGCCTGCTCCGCGTCGCTCCCCCAGCAGAGGACTCCGTGGCGGGCCAGCAGCAGCGCGTCGTGGTGGGGGAGGAAGGGCAGGAGCGCGACCTCGGCGTCGGCCCCCGGGAACGCATAGGGCACGGTCGGGATGCCCGGGCCGAGGCTGACCACCATCTCGGGCATGGCCGGGATGTCGAGGCCCGCGCCCGCGAGCGCGAAGCCGGTCGCGGTCGGCGGGTGCGCGTGGATGACGACCTGCACGTCGGGGCGGGCCTGGTAGACCCGGAGGTGTAGCCCCAGCTCCGAGAAGGGGCGGGTCCGGCCCCCCAGCTTGCGCCCCTCGAGGTCCACCGTCAGGAGGCTCTCGACGGTGACCTGGTCCTTGGAGAAGGCGGTGGGGGTGCACAGGACCCGGCCGCCTCCCAGGCGCATGGTGACGTTGCCGTCGTGGTTCGCGACCCAGCCGCGCTCCCAGAGCAGGCGACACACCCGGACCAGCTCCTTGCGGACGTCGAGCTCGGTCTGCATGGGGCTAGCGGGTTCCCGTGGGCGGGAGCTGGGCGTCGGCGAGGTCGACGTCGACCTGGTCGACGATCCCGACGATCAGGGAGCGGATCGGCGGCTGCTGGGGGGCGAGGATCTGCCGGACCCCGTTGCCCTCGCGCATCACCAGCACGAGGTCGCCAGGCCCGGCCTGGACCGTGTCGATCGCGAGCTGCGAAGGGCCGCAGTCCGCGCCGGACTCGTCGACGGGCTGGTAGACCATCAGCTTGTGGCCGTCGTAGGAGGGGTGGTGGGCCGTGGCCACGACGTTGCCGAGGACCCGGGCCAGGATCATGCGTCCACCTCATCGATGATGCCGACGATGCAGCTATCCACGGGCACGAAGGTCTGCTCGAGCCCCAGGGAGGCCTCCCGGCTGCCGACGAGCGACACCAGATCGCCGGGGCCCGCACGCACCGTGTCGGTCGCGACCTCCGGCTCGCCGACCTCTCGCCCGGCGTGGTCCACGGGCTGGATCACCAGCAGCTTGATGCCCTCCAGGTTGGGAACCTTCCTGGTGGCGACGACGGTCCCGATGACCTTTCCCAGATACATGCTGCCAACCTACCTGTCCGGGGACGGGTGCGTCAAGCTCGCTACATCAATCCCGACAGGAGCCGCGCCAGGCGCTCGGGCAGCTTGAGGTGCAGCGGCAGCTCCTCCTCCTCGGCCAGGGTGATCTCGCGGGCCTGTCGCAGGTCGTCGAGGAAGATCTCCTCCAGCTCGCCCGCCAGCGCCTCCGAGTAGACGAAGGCGTTGACCTCGAAGTTCAGGTGGAAGCTGCGGATGTCCATGTTGGCCGAGCCGATGCTACCGTAGCGGCCGTCCGCGACGAGGGTCTTGGCGTGGAGGACCCCGGCCTGGTACTCGAAGATCCGGACGCCGGCCTGCAGCAGCTCCTCGAAGTAGGACCGGCCGGCCAGCCGGACCAGGGGCAGGTCGCTCTTGCCCGGGAGCAGCAGCCGCACGTCGACCCCGCGCAAGGCCGAGGTGGTCAGGGCCTGGAGGATGGTGGCGTCGGGGATGAAGTAGGGCGAGGTGATGTAGACCCGCTGTCCCGCGGTGACGATGGCCTCGAACAGCAGCTTGTGGATCGGGTCCCAGCGCATGTCGGGGCCGGAGGGGATGATCTGGACGAGGTCGTCGCCGCGCGCCGCGGCGAGGGGCGCGTAGCGCGGGTCGGCGAGGATCTCCCCGGTGGCGTGCAGCCAGTCCTCCGCGAAGATGCGCTGCAGATCGCCCACCGCCGGGCCATCGAGCTGCAGGTGCATGTCCCGCCAGTAGCCGACGCGGTGGTCCCGGCCGAGGTAGTTGTCCCCGATGTTCATTCCCCCCGTGAAGCCGGTGGCCCCGTCCACCACGATGATCTTCCGGTGGTTGCGGTAGTTCAGGCGCCAGAGGGTCAGCAGGTGGGGGAAGCGGGTCTCCATGCAGAAGGAGAACCGGCCACCCGCCTCGAGGAAGGGGGCGAGGAAGTCGCGGGTCAGGCCGCCCGAGCCGAAGTGGTCGACGAGCAGCCGGACCTCGAGGCCGGCCCGCGCCTTCTCCGCGAGGAGCTCGAGGAAGCGACGGCCGGTCGCGTCGGGCTCGAAGATGTAGTACTCGACGTGGACGTACTGCCGCGCCCCGAGGATCGCCTCTTCCATGGCCGGGTACGCGAGGCTCGCGTCTCGTAGTACCTTGGTCCTGTTTTTCTCGGTCACCGCGAACTCGCCGATGTTGCGGGCGAGCATCATCAGCCCGCGCTGGGCCGGGTGGATCCGCCCCCGCAGGGAGCTCCAGCGCTCGTCCGCGTCGAGGGGGTCTGGCGGTCGCGGCAGGGCCTCCCGGACCTTCCGGTCGGCGAGGGTCATGCTCTTCGCCCGCTGGCGGAAGCGCCGCCGACCGAATAGCAGGTAGAGCCAGACGCCGAGGAAGGGGAGGAAGGTGATCGCCAGCAGCCAGGCGAGCGCCGAGGTCGGGTTGCGCTTCTCCCAGATGACGATCCCCGCGACGATCAGGGAGTGGAGCAAGGCGAGGAGGAGGAGCACCTTCAGCAGCACGACATCCCCTGGGAGCGGATCGCCGGTCCTCCGGGAGCGCCGGCTTCGCGGCCGGGCGTGGAGGTCCGCGCCGGCCTGCGTGGCGAGCGACCCGGCGCCGAGGCAAGAGACCGGGTGACCGTCTGCGCCCGGCGCCAGCCTCAGGATGGCGCAAACTGCGGGGGCTGGCAAGGAGCGCCTCCGGGGGGGCGCGGTCGCGCTTGCCTAGTGTTTGACTTCTCTTTGCTTGGCCGCGCCAGTCGGCTATAGTGCCCACCCCGGTCGGCCGTGGCGTTGGCGGGGGCCGATGATCAAGGAGCGGGCATGGAGCAGGAGCAGCGACCCGACCGCGACCTCCAGCAGCCCACCTCTCCCCCCGAGGAGGTGGCCAAGGAGCGGCGCGCCGGGAAGACGTGGATCGCGGTGGTGGTCTCGGTGTTGCTGGCCGGTGTGGCCCTGAGCTTCGTGATCACGGACAGCCTCGAGTCGGCCAAGTACTATCTGACCATCCCCGAGGTGCGGGCCAGCGTCGCCTCCCTGCAGGGCAAGAGCTTCCGGGTGGCGGGCAAGGTGGTCCCCGGCTCGCTCACCAGCACCTCGACGAGCGCCCTCCCCGAGTACCGGTTCCTCCTGGTCGAGCAGGGGCAGGAGCTGGTCGTCCGGTACTCCCGCTCCCTGCCCGACTCGTTCACCGACGGCGTGGAGGTGGTGGTGGAGGGCTCCCTCGATCCCCAGGGCGAGTTCGTGGCGGTCGAGCTGCTCGCCCGCTGTCCTTCCAAGTACGAGGCGGAGCGCACGCCCGAGAACACCGGGCCGGCTGCCATCGCGCCGGGGGAGGTCCCGGGCGGCCACCCCACGAGCGTTCCCCGGGGGCCTGGCCAATGAGCTTCTTCGTACCGCAGCAGTGCAGCGGCCTGCTCAACGGTCTCGGCACCCTGCTGCTTATCCTCACCTTCGTGGCCGCGGCCGCGGCCGCGGCGGCCGCCCTCGCCAGCACCCGCGGGCGCGGCCAGGCGATCCACCCCGGGCTGCTCGACCTCTCCCGCCGCCTCGTGCTCGTCGCCCTGGGCGCGGCCGGCGCGGCCTGCCTCGTGCTGCTGCACCTCATCCTGATCCACGACTTCAGCAACGAGTACGTCGCGGGCTACACCGATCGGAAGATGGCCCTGCTGTACCTCGCCACCGCGGTGTGGGGCGGCCAGGCGGGGAGCCTCCTCTTCTGGGGGTTGTGCATCCTCGGCGCGGGCTACCTCGCCATCCACTGGCATGCGCGACGTGGCTGGGCGGGCGAGCCGTGGGCCATCTTCTTCTTGATGGTGATCTTCCTGTTCTTCGGGAGCTGCCTGATCTTCGTGGCCAATCCCTTCCAGCGCTTCCTCGTGCTCGGCTTCCTCCCCGACGGGGACGGGCTCAACCCCCTGCTCCAGAACCCGGCCATGGTCTACCATCCCCCGGCCATCCTCGCGGGCTACGCCATCTGGGCGATCCCCGTGGCCTATGCCCTCGCCGGGCTGGTCGTCGGCGACGTCGAGGTCGGCTGGCAGCGGAGCCTCCGGGGCTGGACGGTCAGCGGCTGGCTGCTGCTCTCCCTGGGCAACCTGTTCGGCGCCTTCTGGGCCTACACCGAGCTCGGCTGGGGGGGCTTCTGGGGGTGGGACCCGGTGGAGAACGCCTCCCTGATGCCCTGGTTCACCGCCACGGCCTACATCCATTCGGTCATGGTCCAGGAGCGGCGGCGATCGGCCCGGGTCTGGAACCAGTCCCTGCTCTTCGTCACCTTCTTCCTGACCTTGCTCGGTACCTTCATCACTCGCACCGGGATCATCCAGTCCGTGCACGCCTTCGGCTCGGGCAGCGTGCTCGGGGTGATGTTCATGGTCTTCATGGTGTTCATCGTCCTCCTCTGGCTCGGGCTGATGATCTACCGGCGGCGGGAGCTCCGCCGGCCCGGGACGAGCTTCTCCCTCCTCTCTCAGGAGGGTGTCTTCTTGCTCTTCAACGTCGTCATGGTGCTGATCACCCTGGTCGTCCTGTGGGGGACGGTGGTGCCCACGATCTACCAGGCCCTGGCCGGGGCGAAGATCACCATCGGCGCGGAGTGGTTCAACAAGTGGGTCACCCCCCTCGGCGTGGTCATCATCCTGCTCGTCGGCCTCTGCCCCCTGCTGCCCTGGCGCCGGGCCACGCCGGGCGGGCTATTGCGTGCGGCCTGGCTGCCGCTGGCGATCACCCTGGCCCTGACCGCCCTGGAGCACCTGCTGCTGGGGCGCTTCACGAGCTGGTACATCGGTGGCCCGGACGCGTCGGTGACCCTCTCCGTGCTCTCACTGCTCGCCCTGCTCTTCGCCAACCTCGCGCTGGTCACCATCCTCCAGGAGACGGTGCGCGGCACCCGGGTCCGGCGACGCCGGGAGGGCAGCTCCCTCGGCAAGGCGCTGGTGGGGATGGTGCTGCAAGAGCGGCGTCGCTTCGGGGGCTACCTCGTCCATGTGTCCATGGCCCTGCTGATCGTCGCGATCGCGGGCCAGGCCTACAAGATGGAGCGCGACGAGGTGGCCCTGCACAAGGGCGGGCAGGTCCAGTTCGGTCCCTACCTGCTGACGTACGAGGGCCTCGCCCAGCGCAGCGAGGGCAACCGGACCATCACCGAGGCCCTGGTCACCGTCCGCCGAGAGGGGGCGGTGATCGCCAACCTCCGGCCCGGGCAGCACCTCTTCGCCCACCAGCGCCGCCAGGTGACCACCGAGGTCGACACCCACGAGACCCTGCTCGAGGACCTCTTCGTCGCGCTCGTCGGCTACGACCCCCGCACGGAGGAGGCGGTCTTCAATCTGATCGTCAATCCCCTGATCATCTGGTTGTGGCTCGGTACCTTGGTCCTCGTGGTCGGTTCGCTCCTGGCCCTGCTCCCGCGGCGCCGCGGCAGTGCGGTGAACCCCCCGGCGGCCCGGACGGAGGAGGCGTCATGCAGCCCAGCCTGATCTCCTTCCTGCTGCTGCTCGGTAGCCTCGGCGGGCTCGGCTGGCTCGTCTGGCGCGCCGGGCAGCGCGTCCGCACGTTGCACGAGCCGGCCACCGAGGTCGGGAGCCCGGCCGACGGTCGGGCGCTCGCCGAGGAGCAGGCCGCCCTCACCGCGGCCCTCGGCGAGCTCCAGGCCAGCGAGGCCTTGGGCCATCTCGAGGGTGGGGACGAGGCGGCGATCGCCGCCGCCCTCGCCGCCCCCCTGCAGGAGCTCCAGGTCCGGGAGGAGCAGGCCCGGCAGGCGGAGTGCCGCCGGCGACGAGTGCTCGACGAGCTCGCGCGTCGCGTCGGCGACCTCACCCCTGCTGCGCCGGCCGTCGTGCCGGCCCCCGTGGCCGCGGCGGCCAGCGGGCAGCGGCCGAGGAGTGGGGGAGGGAAGTCCGCGGGAGCTGGAATGGAGAAGAAGTCATCCTGTCCCGGGTGTGGTCGGGATCTTCGTCCTGCCGATCGCTTCTGCCAGGGATGTGGGCGCCCGGTGGCGGAGAGCTGTCCCGGCTGCGGCAGCCCGCTGGCCTCCACGGCGCGGTTCTGCAAGAGGTGTGGTCACCGTGTCCGCTAGGCGTCTTCTTCGCTTCGGCTGCTGCGGGCTCGGCAGCCTCGCGCTCTTGCTCGGCGGCCCCCTGGTCGGCCACGCCCAGCCCGTCGGTGCTCCGGCCCCGCCGGCGGCGAGCGCTCCGGCCCCGCCGGCGGCGAGCGCTCCGGCCAGTGGGGCGCCGGCCTCGGCCCCGGCGACTCCGGCGGTCGCGGCGGCCCCCTTCGCCGCCACCGCCGAGGTGAAGATCGTCCAGGCTCCCGACGATCGGCCCCTGCCGGGAGCGATCGTCGAGCTGCAGGTCGTGCCCTCCGACAAGGCCCAGCCCGGGCGTCGCGTGCAGGCCACCAGCGACGAGGCCGGGACCGCCCGCTTCGCCGATCTCTCCTTGCAGGCCGGGGAGGAGCTCGTCGCCCGGACCGAGCACCAGGGCCAGACGGTCAGCTCCGCGCCGGCTCCCGCGGCCCCGCAGATCCTCCTCACCCTGCGCCTGCCCCTCGTCCAGCGTGACCCCCTCCTGCTCCGCCTGGTCCGGGTGAGCACGGAGATCGGCGTCTGGGAGGGGTCCGTTCAGGTGACCCAGCACCTGGTGGTCGAGAACCCGACCGACGCGGTGGTCGACCTGCGCGACCCCACCGGCGAGCGTCCGGGGCTCGTCTTCCCCCTGCCCGCGGGGTTCAGGGACGGCACCGCGACGGGGCTGGGGTTCATCCTCGTCGACCAGACCGCCCGGCTGCGCGAGCGCGTGGCCCCGGGCGAGGCCGGGCGGGTCTCCCTGAAGCTGCGGTACGCGCTGCCCCTGCAGTCCAGCACCCTCCGCTTCGTCCAGCCCTTGCCGGTCCCGGCGCGCGAGATCATGACGTTCATCCCGCGCTTCCCCGCTCCCCTCGGGCGTCCCCTCGACGGCGTGGAGCTGCGGGTGGTCGACCACAACCACGTCGGCCAGCGCGAGCAGACCACCGATCAGGGGACCTTCCACCTGCTGCACGGGGCGCCGGCAGAGGAGGCCCGGGAGGTGCGCTTCACGGTGACCGGCCTGCCGGCGCGGTCCTACTGGCCCCAGATCCTCGCCACCCTCCTCGCCCTGCTCCTCCTCGGGAGCGGCGCGTGGTGGCGCGCGCGCCGGGGACAGGTGGCCCAGGACCTGCCACCCACCGGCGGCGGGCGGGAGCGAGAGGAGCTGTTCCGCCGGCTCGAGAAGCTCGCCCGGGAGCGCCGGCAGCGTGGCGAGGAGGGCTTCTCGCCGGAGCAAGAGCGACTGATCCAACGGCTGGCCGAGCTCCACGGAGAGCAGGAGCCGCGGTGACCTTCGCCCTCGTCCAGACGGTCGGGCTGACCAAGCGCTTCGACCGGACCGTGGCCCTGCGCGGCGTCGACCTGACGCTGCGGCCGGGCACCTGCACCTTGCTGCTCGGCCACAACGGCGCGGGCAAGTCCACACTGCTCGGGATCCTCGCCACCCGCCTCCGTCCGACCCGGGGGGACGTCCTGTACGGCACCACGCCCTGGGAGCGGGTCGACGCGGCGGTGCGCGGCGCGATCGGCCTGGTGCCCCACGCCGCCCTGCTCTACGGGGACCTGACCGCAGCCGAGAACCTGAACTTCTACGCGAAGTTGCACGGTCTGCTCGAGCCGGCGAAGCGGATCCGCGAGGTGCTCGGCGAGGTCGGGATGCTCGCCGAGGCCGATCGGCAGGTCCGCACCTGCTCCCGGGGGATGCTGCAGCGCCTCTCCCTGGCGCGGGCCCTGCTCCACGGTCCGAAGCTGCTGCTGCTGGACGAGCCCTTCACCGGCCTCGATCAGGAGAGCGGCGAGCGCCTCCTGGCCACCCTCGCGGACTATCGGGGCCGCGGCTGCATCCTCCTGGTCATCACCCACCGGCCCGGGCCCCTCGCGACCCTCTGCGATCAGGCCGTGCTGCTGCGGGCCGGGCGAGTCGGCCACGAAACGGCGGGTCCTTTCCAGCCGGCGGAGCTGGAGCGGCTCCTCCTCTCCTGAGCCCCGTCGGCTTCCCGCGGCACACCGACCCCGCTTCCCTCTCCGCGATCCTGTTGTATGATGCGCGCCCATGTGGGCCTCTGCGCGCGACATCGGAGCGATCGTCACCAAGGATCTCCTGGTGGAGCTGCGCACCCGGGAGGTCCTGTTCTCGATGGCGCTGTTCGCCGTCGTGGTCGTGGTGATCTTCGCCTTCGCCCTGCTCGGCGAGCGGGAGAGCGGCCGATCGGTGGCGCCCGGCATCCTCTGGGTGGCCATCGCCTTCGCCGGCACCCTCGGGTTGAGCCGGATCGCCGCGCGTGAGCTGGAGGGCGACTGCCTGGTGGGGATCGCCACCAGCCCGGCCTCCCGGGGGGCGATCTTCCTCGGCAAGCTGATCGCCAGCCTGCTGTTCCTGCTGGCGATGGAGCTGCTCCTGGTCCCCCTCGTCTGCCTGCTCTTCGACCTCGACCTGCTCCCCCAGCTCACCGGTCACCTCCTCGGCCTCTTCCTCGGCTCCGTCGGCTTCTGCGCCCTGGGCACCCTGTTCTCCACGATGCTGCTCAACGCGCGCCTGCGCGACGTCTTGCTCCCCCTGGTCTTCTACCCCCTGGTCGCGCCCGTGCTGATCGCCGGGGTCAAGATCACCACCTTGCTGCTGGCCGGTGAGCTCGATGGTGCCGCGACCTGGTTGAAGCTGCTGTTCGCCTTCGATGTCGTCTTCACCATGGCGTCCGCCTGGGCCTTCGGCTGGACGCTGGGAGAGTGACCATGAAGCAGTCCGGTGCCGTCCCTGCGACCGAGAAGCTCTTCCTCCCGCTCTGGGGGCTGGCCGCGGTGGGTCTTGCCGTCGCACTGTACTGGATTTTTGCAGTGGCGCCGATCGAGGCCCGCAGCGGCGTGATCCAGAAGATCTTCTACTTCCACGTACCTGCGGCCTTGAGCATGTACGCCGGCTTCATCCTCTGCGGCATCGGCTCCATCGTCTTCCTGCTCCGGCGCCAGCCGCGCTGGGACGCGCTCGCGGTCAGCGGCGCCGAGGTCGGGCTGGCCTTCGGCGGGATGGTGCTGCTCACCGGGCCGCTCTGGGCCAAGGGCGCGTGGGGGCGCTGGTGGGTCTGGGACGATCCCCAGCTCACCACCACCCTGCTGCTGGTGCTCGTCTACACCGCCTACCTCTTCCTGCGGCGCTTCCTGGGCGAGCAGCCCGGGGCGCGGCGTCTCCCCGCAGTGCTCGCGGCCATCGGGATGCTCGACATCCCGGTGATCCACTACTCGGTGCGCCTCTGGCGGGGGCAGCACCCCCAGGTGATCCGTGGCGGCGGCGGCGGGCTGCAGGCCGAGATGCTCCAGGCCCTGCTGATCTCCCTGGGCGCCTTCCTCCTGCTCGCGGCGCTCTTCACCTGGCTGCGCTACCGGATGGAGCTTGCCAGCCAGCGGCTCGACGAGCTGCACCTCGACCTGCTCGAGCGCGAGGCCGATCGTCAGACCCCGACCCCGCGGCGGGCCGCCGCGCACCCGGCCCTGGCCTCCCTGCTGGTCGGGCTGCTGCTGGTCGGCGGGGTCCTCGGCGGTGAGGTCGCGCAGGCCCAGCCGGCCCCCGGCGCTGCGGACCAGGCCGTCGCCGCGCCCGTTGCGGCGCCCGTGGAGCCGGCGCCAGCCGCGGCCTTGGCGGCCCCGGCTGCTGCTGCTCCCGCCGCGGAGCCGGCGCCGGCCTCGGCTTCGCCGGCCCCGGCCCCTGCCGCGCCGGCCCCGGCCGCGGTGGCCGTCCCGCAGCCGCCGGTCGCGCCCCCGGTGGCCGTGCCCGTCAACCTCGCCGGGCCCGACCGCCGCCTGATCGGCGGTCCGCTGATGCTGGTCGCCTACGGGTTGATCTGGGGCGTGGCCTTGCTGCTGCTGCTCCTGCTGTGGCGCAAGCAGCAGAAGATCGACAAAGAGATCGAGGAGTTGCAGCGAAAGCTGGGTGGCAATCCTTCGTGATCGGCCGCGAGGCGATCCCGGGCGCGATCCTCCCGACGCTGCTGCTCCTGCTCGTGCCGCTCGGGGTGAGCGCGGCCCCGGTCGTGTCCGGTCCCCGACGGGTCCCCCCCATCGTCCTCCCGCCGGTCCTGGACGAGGCCCTCCTGGCGCTGGACCAGGCACGACCCGCCGAGGCCGTGCGCGTGCTCACCCCCCAGCTCCACAACGCCGCGCTCAGCGTGCGCCAGCGTGAGCTCGCCCGGCTGCTCCTCGGCAAGGCCGAGCTCGCGCGGGGTCGGGGCCGTGCGGCCCGGCGGGCCCTGGACACACGCTTTCCCGGCCTCGGCGCGCTCCAGGACGAGGTGACCTTCTTGCGTGGCGAGGCGGCCCTGCTCGCCGGGGATCCGGCCGCGGCCCGGCCCTCCTACCAGCTCGTGGTCGGGCGCTTCGCGCACAGCCCGCGGGCTCCCCAGGCCGCGTTCCGCCTCGCGGACTGCGATCGGCTGCAAGGGCGCACGCGGCAGGCCCGCACGGCCTTGCTCGCCCTGCTCGCGCAGTACCCCGAGGTGCCCTGGCGGGAGCGCGCCCGGCTCCAGGTCGCCCAGACCCTGCTCGCGGAGGGGCAGCGCGACCAGGCCGCGCGCCTGCTGCAGGAGCGCGTTGCGTCCGGCGAGGACCCCCAGGTCGCCCAGGAGGCGGCAGCCTTGCTCGCGGCGCTCGCGGGGCAAGGGGTCGTCCCGGCGCCCCTCGCCCCCGAGGAGCGGCTCGCCCAGGCGGGCAGCCTGCGCTACTGGAAGCGGTGGGACGAGGCCGACCTTTTGCTCCGGGAGCTGGCCTCCTCCCTGACCGCGAGGGGCGTCGCGGACGACGCCTTCGCTGACCGGGTCATCCTCGAGCAGGGCAGCAACCTCCTCGGCTGGGGGCGGCCCGGGCCGGCGCGGGAGGTGCTGCTGCCCCTGCAGGGACGACTCCCGCCCCGCCAGCTCGCTCCCTTGCTGCTCCAGGCCGAGGAGCAGCTCGGCCACCTCGACGCGGCCCTCGTCCAGCTCGGGTTGCTGCACACCGGCGCCACCCTGCTCGCGAAGCGGGAGGAGCTGCTCGCGGAGAACGGCGACTACGCCGCGGCCCTCACCGAGCTGGAGCAGCGGGGTCGCCTCCGACCCCAGCTCGCCCGCACCCGGGACTTTCGCTTCCAGAAGGCCTGGTACTTGCAGCGACAGGGGTTGCACGGGCCCGCGGGCGAGATCCTCGCCGGCCTCGCGGCGGAGAAGGGCCCCGCGGCCGGCCACCGCTCCCGCTACTGGCTCGGTCGGGTCCTCGCCCGCCAGGGCCGGCTGGACGAGGCCCGGGCCGTCTACCAGCAGCTCGTCGAGGCCGGTGGCTTCGGCTATTACGTGATCCAGGCCGCCAACCGGCTCGCGGAGCTGGACCCGGACGCGAGCCGCCGTCCCCTGCCGTCGTCCCACCCGGGCGCCCGCCTCGTCTGGGAGGCGCCCGCGATCCCGCCCTTGCCCCTCCCCCCGGACGATCCCGCGCCCCGCCAGCGTTCGCTGGAGCCCCGCCTCGCCCTCCTCCAGGCCAGCCACGGCCGGCTCTTCCCCGGCCTCGAGCGGGCGCGGCTCTTCGCTGCTTTGGGCGACGGCTGGAGCCTGCGGCGGGAGCTGCGCGCCATCGCCGAGGAGGTCGCGGAGGTCCGGGGAGGTGGCAGCGGGCTGCAGGCGCGCCAGGTCGCGGCCTGCGGCGGCTCCGGCTTCGACCGCCGCAGGTCGCCCCGCTGCCGCTGGGGCAGCTTGCCCGCGGGGCTCGATCTCCCCGGGGGCGCGGCCGCCTGGCGTCGGGCCGGGATCCAGGGCTTGCCCGTGGCCTTCACCCGGTCCCTGGGCGAGGCCTTTCACCTCGCCGGGGATCCTCACTGGGCGATCCGCTTCACGGCCGAGCCCGAGGGGCTGCGGCGGACCCCGCCCGATGGGCCGCAGCGGGAGGCCTGGGCCCGCGCCTTCCCGCGCGCCCACGCCCGCTGGGTGCTCGCCGAGGCCGCGCCCCTGGACCTCCAGCCCCAGATGATCTGGGCGGTGATGACCATGGAGAGCCTGTACAACCCCGAGGCGGTCTCCCGCTCCGACGCGCGCGGCCTGATGCAGGTCATCCCCAAGACCGGCAGCAAGATCGCCCGCGAGCTGCAGCTCGTCGGCTACTCTCCGGCCTTGCTCTTCGAGCCGGAGGTGGCCATCCGCTTCGCCTGCTGGTACCTGCGGCAGCTCCTGATCAAGTTCCAGGGCCAGGAGCTCCTCGCCTTCGCCGCGTACAACGCCGGCCCGCACCACCTGCAGGACTGGATGGCCCGCAAGCCCGGGATCGAGGCCGACGAGCTGCTCGAGGAGCTGCGCTGGAACAGCGCCCGCATCTACGCCCAGCGGGTGCTCTCCTACCTCGCGGCCTACCGCCGGATCTACGACGGTGTGACCCGGCTCTACCACCCGTTGACCCTCGAGCCGCGCGTCGCGGAGAACATCCGCTTCTGACCTCGCGTCGCCGGACGGGCCGCATCCTCGCAGCCAGCGGGGTTGTACGCCAGCGCCCTTGCCCTGGCTGCGCCGCTTCGATAGCATCGAGACAGGAGGCTCAGACGCGGCGCCGGCTCGTCCTGGGCCTGGAGGTTGCCGATGCGTCGACGCTCACTCCCCGCCCTGCTCCTCGTCTTCACCCTGCTGCTGCCCTCGGCGGCCCTCGGGTTCGTCACGCCCTTCGGGCGCCGCGTGAACACGGCCATCGACGAGGGGGTGCAGTGGCTGCGCGCCAACCAGGCCGGGAACGGCTCCTGGGGCAACTGGGCCACCGGGCTGTGCATGCTCGCGTTCCTCGAGCAGCGGGTCGGCCCGGACTGGGACGCGCCCGCGGTCGGGTACAATGGCCTCGACGCGGCCGATCAGCAGCGGCTGCAACTGGCCGCGCGCTACCTCATCGGCGTGCAGTGGTCCAACAACCTGTACGCCTACGGCACCGGCGCCCTGGCCATGGCCTTCGCCACCTACCGGGCCACCGGCGGGCCCAACGACGTCCAGGCCGCGCACACGGTCGACGCGACCCTCGAGCGGGCGGTCTCGCTCATGAAGAGCACCCAGGGAGCCGGTGGCGCCTGGTGTTACACCGACAGCAGTTGCGAGGACCTCTCGACGACCCAGTACGTTGCGGCCGGGCTCTCGGCCGCCTCGGCCCGGGTCCTCAACGCCGAGGCGGTCCTGCCCGGCATGACCAACTTCCTCGATCGCAACACCCTGGACAACGGCGGCCACGCCTACCGGATCGGCCATCCGGCCTCCCACCAGCAGACCGCCTCCGGCCTGTGGTGCTACCGGCTCGCCACGGTCGGGCCCACGGACGCTCGCGTCCAGGCTTCGGTCAAGTGGCTGCAGCGCAACTACGACTACCTCGACGTCTCCAAGCCCGGGAACAACGGCTGGCACGCCTTCTACTTCTATTACCTCTGGGCCTCGGCCAAGGGCTACGAGGCGATGGACCTCGCCCCCCAGCCGGGGATGGTCTTCTCCGCGGACGTCGGCGGGCTGCGGGATCCCGATGCGGACCGCTATCCCGAGGAGACCCGGCGTTGGTACTACGACTATGCCTATCGTCTCATCAGCGTCCAGAACGCGGGCAAGTTCGTCAACCCCTACGGCTACTGGAACGCCGACGCGCACTACGCGGACCAGGCCTACGCCCTGCTCGTGCTGGAGCGCTCCCTGGGCGGGGTCTGCCTCGACGGCGACGACGACGGCGAATGCGAGACCGAGGACAACTGCCCGCAGGTGCCCAACCCGGACCAGGCCGACCGCGACGGCGACGGGCGGGGCGACGTCTGCGACAACTGCCCCGACGTGCTCAACCCCGACCAGGCGGACGCCGACGGGGACGGCAAGGGCGACGTCTGTGACATCTGCCCGGCGGACCACGATCCCCAGCAGTCCGACGGCGATCGGGACGGCCTGGGCGACGCGTGCGACAACTGCCCCGGGATCAGCAACCGGGACCAGGCCGACGGGGACGGGGACGGGGTCGGCGATCTCTGCGACAACTGCCCCGCGGCCGGCAACGGCAACCAGCGTGACGGGGACGCCGATGGCCTGGGCGACGCGTGCGACAACTGCCCCGGGGTCAGCAACCGGGACCAGGCCGATCGGGACGGCGATCGCATCGGTGACCTCTGCGACGGCTGTCCCGACGATGCGGACCCCGGGCAGGCCGACGGGGACGGGGACAGGGTCGGCGACGCCTGCGATGTCTGCCCCGGCGTGGCCGATCCCTTGCAGCGGGACGTCGATCTGGACGGCGTCGGCGATCAGTGTGACCTCTGCCGGGACGACCCCGACCCGGGCCAGGAAGACCAGGACGGGGACGGCGCGGGTGACGTCTGCGACAACTGCCCCGGCCTCGCCAACGGCGCCCAGGCCGACCGTGACGGCGATGGGATCGGCGATGCCTGCGACCTCTGCCCGGAGGTCGCGGATCCGGACCAGCGCGACGAGGACGAGGACGGGGTCGGCGACGCGTGCGACAACTGTCCCGGGGACGCCAACCCCGACCAGACCGACAACGACGGCGACGGCCTCGGCGACCCCTGCGACGACTACCTCTGCATCTCCGAGGGGGACGAGGTCTGCGACGCCCGCGACAACGACTGCGACGGGCTGACCGACGAGGGCCTCGAGGCGATGGGGCCCTGCGCCACGGGCGCGGTCGGCGTCTGTGCAGAAGGGCAGCTCAGTTGCGCCAACGCGCTCACCTCCTGCAACCCGGTGACCTCCGCCAGCGACGAGGTCTGCGATGGCCTGGACAACGACTGCGACGGCCGGATCGACGAGGGGGTCCGGAACGCCTGCGGCCGCTGCGGTGAGGCCCCCGCGGAGGTCTGCAACGGTGATGACGACGACTGCGACGGGTTCGTCGACGACGGCGAGATCTGTCCGCCGGGCGAGGAGTGCATCCAGGGGCTGTGCGTCGGCATGTGCCAGGCCGGCGAGTGTCCCAGCGGTCTCGTCTGCGACCAGGGCCGGTGCGTGCCGGTCTGCTTCGTGGAGCCTTGCGCGGCTGGCTGGATCTGCAACCCGCAGACTGGCTCGTGCCAGGATCCTTGCCGTCAGGTGTCCTGCGACGAGGGCGCGATCTGCGAGGCGGGGGTCTGCGTCGGCGGCGACTGCACGCGCAACGGCTGCCCCGTGGGGCAGGTCTGCCGCGCCGGGAGCTGCGAGCCCGACCCCTGCGCGGACAAGGAGTGCGGCCCCGGCCTGTTCTGCCGGGATGGGGAGTGCTTCCCCTCGTGCGCGGACGTGGCGTGCCGGCTGGACGAGCGCTGCGTCGACGGGATCTGCGTCGCGGATCCGTGCGGCGCGGTCGTCTGCCCTCCGGGCGAGGTCTGCCTCGACGGTCACTGCACCCTGGACCCCTGCCTGCTGCAGGAGTGCCCTCCCGGACAGGTCTGCCTCGAGGGAGAGTGCGTCGCCGATCCCTGCCTCGGCATCGTCTGCCCGGAAAACGAGCGCTGCGAGAACGGGCAGTGTGTGCTGGACTGGCTGCCGGGCGAGGGTGAGGGTGAGGGCGAGGGCGAGGGTGCGGAAGGGGAGGGCGAGGGCGCCGAAGGGGAGGGCGAGGGCGCCGAAGGGGAGGGCGAGGGCGCCGAGGGCGAGGGCGAGGGCGCCGAGGGCGAGGGCGAGGCCGGGGAAGAAGCCGACGTCGGCCCGGTCCTCGGCGGTGGCGCCGCGGCCGATGGCTGCGGCTGCCAGCTCCCCGCGGATCGCGCCCCCACGGGGCTGCTGGGCGGCCTGCTGCTGCTGGGCCTGCTCCTCCTCCGCCGCCGGCCCTGAACCTGCCCCCCCCGCCCCTTCGCCCCACCCGCCCCTTCGCCCCCCCCCCGCCCCCATGAGACGACCTCCTCCAGGCTTCACCCTGGATGTGGGATCATGTGGTTGAATCTACGCAACAAGCCTCTTCCCGTCGTCGGCGCGTGGCGTTCGAGGAGCGAAATCGGCCCCCGCGGAGCCCCAGGCCGGGGGTGGCTGCTGAAATTGTCCTTTCTGATCAAGGGGTTGTTAGAAATCGCGAACGAGCCCAAAAAAGATCGGCGCAACCCTTGACTCTCCCCAGGACGGTGCTACAAATAGCGGGCCGTCGGGGAGGGGCCTCGAAGAGAGGCGGCTCCCGAGCGAGACGGAAACTGTCCGATTGAAAAGCTGGACACTGGCCGGACGTAGAGTCCGGCGAAGCATCTGGTCAGGGACCTTGGATGAACGGGCGCAGAACCCGGACGTTGCCAAGGGTGCGGCCAAGGTGACCCCGGATTTTCCGGAGCATGGGCTGGCGGCGTGGTGTGGGCGGTCACTGGGAAGCTACCCGCTCGGTGGCTCTGTCGTTTTACGACTTCGTGGCCATGGAGCAAGCGGCGTTCGTGCGGTTTGGCGATTCCCATCCTAGGAGCTTGACCGGGTGAAGGCGGATGGTGGCTCGCCCTCGTGGCTTGAGCCCCACCGCCTCTTCCACCCACCCCTGCCGGCGAGGTGGTCGTTGACCACCTCCCGCAGGGGGGATCGGAAGTCGGGGCCTGAGCGATCAGGCCCCATTTTTTTTCTTGGCTTCCTTCAACCTCGCATTGAGGATCTCCGTGCGATCCACCCAGCGTCCCCCCTGGAACGATCCAGTCCTCGATACGGCCGTCTCCAGCCTGCTCACCGTCGTCAAGGCCGGTGGTGAGGTCTCCCGGGACGACCTGCGCCTCCTGCTGCCCGAGGACATCCGCCCCCAGCAGACCGAGCAGGTGCTGGACTGGCTGCGCCAGCGTGGGGTCAAGCTGACCGCGCCGGCGCCCCTCACCCAGGCCAAGCGCCGCAAGCCCGCGACGACGTCCACCGCGGCGGCCGCACACTCGCCGTACCACGCGCCCTTGCGGGAGCGGGACGACTCCCTCGAGGACTCCCTCAGCAATCCCCTCGCCCGGACCAGCAAGGCCCAGCTTCTCACCCGGAGCGAGGAGGTCGAGCTGGCGCAGGTCTATCAGCGCAGCCGGCAAGAGTGCTTCGAGTGGGTCACCCGCACGGGTTCCATCGTCACCATCCTCCTGCGGCTGGCCACCCGGGTCGACAACGGCGAGGTCTCCATCTGGGAGGTCATCCGCGACGAGGCCGGTGACCCCGAAGCCAACAGCCGTGAGGACGAGGCCTCCGCCCGGGAGCGGCTGCAGCGGGGGGTCCAGCAGCTCCGGCGCCTGCGGCGCCAGATCGCGACCGATCACGCGCAGCTCTGCTCCCACGCGACCCGCACCGAGAAGGAGGCCCAGAAGCTGGCCCGGCGGATCCGCGAGGCTCGCCACACCACCGTCCGTCTCGTCCGGGAGCTCGGGCCCGCGGAGAACCCGCTCGTGGAGGCGATGGACCGGATCTGCCAGATCGGTCGGGTGCTCATCCGCTCGCAGCGGGAGGTCCTCACCTGGGAGGAGAAGACCGGGCTCACGGAGCGGACCCTGCGCCGTCAGCTCCTCGAGGCCCGCAAGGCCCGCGAGGCCGGCCGCAAGATCAAGGCCCCTGGCGGCCTCGACGCCAAGCAGGAGCAGCAGCTCGTCCGCTCCCTGGCCAACGTCGACCGGCGGGTCCGGGCCCTCGAGGAGAAGGTGGCCATGGACCGCCAGCAGGTGGTCCGGGCCCTGCAGCGGATCTCCCTCGCCCGGCGTCAGATGGAGCGGATCCGCGACCGCTTCGTCGCCACCAACCAGCGGCTGGTCTACTTCTGGGCGCAACGCTACGAGGCCAAGGGGGTGCCCTTCCAGGACCTCGTGCAGGAGGGCAACCTCGGCCTGCTGCGAGCCGTCGAGCGCTACGACCCCGAGCGGGGCTTCCGCTTCTCCACCTACGCGGTCTGGTGGATCCGCCAGGCCATCGCCCGCGCCGTGGCGGCCCAGTCCCGCACCATCCGGCTGCCGGTCCACGTGCAGGAGCGGCTGCAGAACATGCGCCGGGTCGCCCAGCGGATGCTCGTCAGCAAGGGCCGCTACCCCACCCCCGAGGAGCTCGGCCGGGCCGTCGGGCTCGCCGCGGACGAAGTCACCGAGCTGCAACTGGCCTCCCGGCTGCCCGTCTCCCTGTCCACCCCCCTGGGTGACGACGAGGATCACGTGCTCGAGGACCGGGTGCCGGACCCCGGCGCACCGAGCCCCTCCCGCACCTCCGAGCAGTCCCAGCTCGCCGGGCTGATCTCCGGCTACCTCGACAAGCTGACGCCTCGCCAGCGCTTCGTCGTCCAGTTGCGGTTCGGTCTGCTCGACGGGGAGCCGCGGACCCTCGAGGCGGTCGGGGAGGAGCTCGGGGTGACCCGGGAGCGCGTCCGGCAGATCACCGAACAGGTGCTCGAGCGGATGCGGAAGTGGGCCAAGAAGGACGGCCTGCAGCCCTGAGTCGCCGCCTCCCCGGGCCCCGGCCCACCCCCCGTCGCGTGCCGGACGCTCCTGGAGCTGTCCGCTTCCCCGCTGCTCTCTGGACAGAAAGGATCCTCAGTCTCCCTTGGAGGGGTACTTTTCTCCCGAGAGGACCTCGTTGAGCGCACCCGTCCGGTAGCCCTCCAGATCCAGGGCCACGTACTGGTAGCCGGCCTGGCGGAGGGCCGCGATGAGCGTGCCCCTGGTCTCGGGCTGCAGCAGGATCGGGAAGTCCGCGGGGGCGACCTCGAGGCGGGCCACCGCGCCGTGGTCCCGGACCCGCACCTGACGGATCCCCAGGTCGCGGACGGCCTGCTCGGCCCGGTCCACGCGGCGCAGCTTCTCCTCGGTGATCGGCTCGCCGTAGGGGATGCGGGAGGCGAGACAGGCCGCCGCGGGCAGGTCGGCCGTCGGCAGCCCCAGCGCCCGAGACAGGAGGCGGATCTCGGACTTGGTAAGGCCGACCTCCAGCAGCGGCGAGCCGACCCCCAGCTCCCGGAGCGCGCGCAGGCCCGGCCGGTAGTCGTGGTCCACGTCGTCCTGGTTGCTCCCCTCCACCACCTGCCGCCCCTCGGCCGCGGCCAGCTCGCCCAGCAGGCCGAAGAGGGCGCGCTTGCAGTGGTAGCAGCGGTCGGGCGCGTTGCGGGTGAAGGCGTCGCGGGTCAGGTCGCTGGCGTCCACGGTCTGGTGGGCGACCCCCAGGCGGGCCGCCAGCTCCGTGGCCCGCTGGCGCTCGGCCGCGGGGTGCGCGGGCGTGACCACGGTGACGGCGAGGACCGCGGGCGGCTTTGCGGACGCCGCACCCCCACCCAGGACCTCCTGGGCCACGGCCAGCAGGTAGGTGCTGTCGACGCCCCCGGAGAAGGCGACCAGCAGCCGCCCCGCGGCGCTCAGCCGTTCTTCCAGCCGGAGGTGCTTCTGCCGGGTCGTCGGGTCGAGGAGGAGGTTCGGGTCGGGCAGGGTCATGGGCCTTTGCACACCGGGTCCCTCAGCCGAGCGCCAGCATCCGCTCGAGCGCGGCCCGCGCGGCGTGGGCGGTGTCTTCCGGGACCGTGATGGGGTGGGTGAGCTCCTCGAGCGCGTGCCGGATCTTCTCGAGGGTGATCCGCTTCATGTTGGGGCACACCGCGTCCTCGGTCACCGGGACGAAGCGCTTGCCAGGGTTCTCCTGGCCGAGCCGGAAGAGGATCCCGGTCTCGGTGCCGATGAGGAGGGTGGACGCGGGTGAGCCGCTGGCATAGCGACACATCCCGCCCGTGCTGAGCACGGCGTCCGCGGCCGCCGCGGCCTCGGGGGTGCACTCGGGATGGACCAGCACCGGCGCCCCGGGGTACTCCGCGCGCCGGGCCGCGATGGCCTCGGCGGTGATCCGCTGGTGGGTCGGGCAGAAGCCCGGCCACAGCACGAGGGAGCGTCCGGTCTGCCGCTGCACGTGACCGCCGAGGTACTGGTCGGGGACGAAGAGCACCTCCCGGTCGGCGGGCAGGCTCTGCACGACCTCGATGGCGTTGGCCGAGGTGCAGCAGATGTCGCTCTCCGCCTTCACCTCGGCGGTGCTGTTGACGTAGCAGACGACCAGCGCCCCGGGATGCTCCTGCTTCCAGGCGCGGAGCTGCGCGCCGTCGATCATGTCGGCCATGGGGCAGCCGGAGCGCAGGTCGGGCAGCAGCACCAGTCGTCCCGGGCAGAGGACCGCGGCGGTCTCGGCCATGAAGGTCACGCCGCAGAACACGATGACCTCGGCCGTCGTCCTCGCGGCCCGGCGTGCCAGCTCCAGCGAGTCGCCGGTGTAGTCGGCGATCCGCTGGACCTCCTCCCGCTGGTAGTTGTGGGCCAGGATCACCGCGTGCCGCTGCTGCTTCAGCTCGGCGATGCGTTCGATCAGGGCGTCCCGTGCTGTCTCGCTCATCCTCGTCGCTCCGTCGTTCAGATGCCGGCTCCGCTCTGGAAGACCTCGTCCCGGTGAGGGGCCTGGGCCACGCGGCTGCCCGGTGGGACGCTGTGTGTCAGCCAGACGTTGCCGCCGATCACCGAGCCGCGGCCGATGGTGACCGTGCCGAGGATCGTCGCGCCCGAGTAGATGACGACGTCGTCCTCGACGTGCGGGTGTCGCTTCACACCCTTGATCGGCCGGCCCTGGGCGTCCAGGGGGAAGCTCTTCGCACCGAGGGTCACGCCCTGGTAGACGCGCACCCGGTCGCCGATGACGCTCGTCTCGCCGATCACCACGCCCGTCCCGTGATCGATGAAGAACGCCCGGCCGATGGTCGCCCCCGGGTGGATGTCGATCCCGGTCTGGGAGTGGGCGTACTCGTTGATGATCCGGGGGATCAGGGGCACGCCGAGCCGGTACAGCTCGTGTGCGAGGCGGTGGTTGGTGATCGCCTGCAACCCCGGGTAGCAGATGATCGTCTCGTCCTCGCTGATGGCCGCGGGATCGCCCTCGTAGGCCGCCCGCACGTCCGTGGCGAGCAGCCGCTGGATCTCGGGCAGCCGGGCGATGAACGAGCGGCTCAGGGCCGCGGCCCGGCCCGTGCAGTCCTGGCACACGCCGTCCCGCACACAGGCGAAGCAGAGGCCGCGCCGGATCTGCTCCTCGAGGGTCGGGACGAGGCGATCGAGGCGGGCCCCGACGTGGAAGGCCATGTTCTCCATGGTGATCGCGGAGTGGCCGAAGTAGCCGGGGAAGAGCACGCAGCGCAAGGCCTCGAGGACCTCGAGCACCGCCTGGCGGGAGGGCAGCGGCTGTTCGTGCATGCTCTGGCGCATGCGCTCCAGGCGCGGCCGGTGGTTCGCACAGAGCTGCTCCACCACCCCGAGCACCAGCCGGCCGTTGCCCGGCAGGGCCGCGTCCGGGGGCGGCGGTGGGAGCGGGGCGTCGCGACCGGCGAGGGGGGCCGGGGCGAGGTCGGACAGGGGATCGTTCATCCGCGCTCCTCGGGGACCGGCTGAGGTGCGGTCGGTGTCTGCAGCCAGGGGGCCTCCTGCTCGCGGGCGAGGTCCGCGAGGGTGATCCCGGCCAGGTGCTCCTTGACCTTCCGGCTGAGGTCCCCCCAGAGGCAGTGGGCGGCGCAGGTCTCGGCGCGGTGGCAGACGCTCGGGTCCACGACGCAGTCGACCACGGAGAGCGGGCCTTCGAGGGCCTCGACGATCTCCTCCACGGTGATCTCCGGGGGCGGCCGGGTCAGGGCGTAGCCCCCCTGCGCGCCCCGGACGCTCCGCACCAGGCCGGCCGCCCGCAGGGAGGTCAGCAGGGCGTGGAGGTACTTGCGGGAGATCTCCTGGTTCTCGGCGATCGCGCTCATCATCACCGGCGTCTCCGGTGGGTGTTTCGCCAGCTCGATCATGGCGCGGATCCCGTAGCGGCCTTTGGTGGAGAGCCTGAGCATCGGCTGCAACTCCAGAAAGTCTATTGAAATGCAATATATTGGCGGCCGGGGGGAGAGTCAAGCGCAGCCGCGGGCTATTCCGACGGGTGCAGCCGGTCCGAGTGGGCGGATTCCTTGCCAATCTCCTCCTGCACCCGGCTCGAGCTGCAAAATCTCTCGCAGAGCCGCAGAGTTCGCAGAGCAAAGTGCTTACTCTGACTGAGCCCTCTGCGGCTCGGCGGCTCTGCGAGAAAATTCTTTTCGTGCGGGGAGTTGTGCCAAGGCCTCGCTGCTCGCTCACCGGGATGATCTGCACCCTATTCCGACCCTGCGTAGAAGCCCTCCAGCTCCTCGCCGATCCGCGGCAGGGAGCGGAGGAGCAGGTGGTCGTCCGGCAGCTCCACGAGACGAACCCGGGGGTCGGTCGCGGCGTACTCCCGGGAGGACTGGAGGGGCACGACGTCGTCCTGGAGGCCGTGGAGGATCAGGGTGGGGCAGCAGACCGTCGGGAAGGGGGGGTGCCGCCGGGCGTCCTCGAGGAACTGGTGGTGCAGGGACGCGGGCTGGCCATCGGGGCCCGCCAGGCTCAGGCTCCCCTCCTGGCGCCAGCGCGTCACCGCGTCCGGGCCCAGGCGCCGGGCGAGACCGTCGCCGAGGCCGAAGGCCGGGCAGAGCAGGACCAGCCGCTCGACGCGGTCCGGGTTGGCGGCGGCCCACAAGGCAGCGAGGTAGCCGCCCATGCTCGAGCCGCTGAGCCGCCAGCGGCTCCTGGCCGCCCGTGCCGGCTGGTCCAGGTCGTCGAGCACGGCCAGCGCCCCGCTCAGGGTGAGCTGCGCGAAGCTCGGCACGTTCAGCTCGGGGAGCGCCAGGGGGACCCCGGCCGCGGCGAAGCGGGCCGCGAGCCAGAGCCCCTTGCGGGAGCGGCTCCCGGAGGACAGGCCGTGCAGGTGGGCGTAGCGAAAGCCGGGGTCGATCATCACGGTCCAGCCTACCAGCTTGCCATCCGCGCGCAAAGGGAGTAGGCAGCCTCCGGCCGGGGGGGTGCCCGGCCGCGTGTCGAGCGAAGGCGGGTGAAGGCGATGGCGGATCGGTTGAAGCACAAGCGGATCGGGGTGGTCGGCGCCGGGATCATGGGGCGGGCCCTGATCAACGGCCTCCTCCAGAACGGAGTCGAGCGGCAGCAGCTCTGGGCGGCGGTACGCACGGAGAGCTCGCGGGAGACGGCCCAGGTGGCCCTCGGGATCCCCGTCGGCACCTCCTTCCAGGAGGAGCTCGCCACCACCGATCTGCTGCTGCTCTGCGTCAAGCCGAAGGCGGTGCGCAAGGTGTGCCAGGCCATCGCGCAGACGGGCCGCCTCTCGCCCGAGGCGCTGGTGATCTCCATCGCGGCCGGCGTGACCCTCGAGGAGCTCGAGGGCGCCCTGGGGACCTGCAACCCGGTGATCCGGGCGATGCCGAACACCCCCTGCCAGGTCGGCGCGGGCATGACCGTGCTCAGCCGGGGGACGTACGCGCGCGACGATCACCTGCGGTTGGGGCGGGACGTCTTCGATGGGGTCGGGCGCACCCTCGAGCTCGACGAGGCCTACATGGACGCGGTGACCGGGCTGTCCGCGAGCGGCCCCGCCTTCATCTATCTGATCATCGAGGCCCTCGCGGACGGGGGGGTCAAGGTCGGGCTGCCACGGGACGTGGCCCTGGACCTGGTCGTCAACTGCGTCCTCGGCTCGGCCCAGATGGTCCGCACCACTCGCCGGCATCCCGCCGCCCTGCGGGACGAGGTGACGACCCCGGCCGGCTGCACGATCTCGGGCCTGCTGACCCTCGAGGACGGCAAGATCCGCTCCGTCCTCGCGCGGGCGGTCGAGGAAGCGGCGACCATCGCCTCCCGCCTCGGCAAGTAGCCTCCGGCCGCCTCCTCGCCCCGGCTAGGGGCATCCTCGTCAACTGCATGAATTTCATTGCTATTTCGTGAAGGGCGGATCTCGCCGGACGCGCCCCCGCGGCCGCAACCCCTGGCGCGGTGCGTCAGCGCGTCAAAGGGCTTGAGTCGAAAGGCCGAACCGAATAGCCTGCGGGGACTGAGTGAACGACCATTCAGCCCCTGGCCTGGATGTCGACAGCGCGGGCCCGATCCCGCTGGAGGAAGAGATGGGACGTGTCTTCGGAAAGGTGGCCGTCATCGGCGCCGGCGTCATGGGCAGCGGCATCGCCGCGCACCTGGCCAACGCCGGAATCCCCTGTCTGCTCCTCGACATCGTTCCTCGGGAGGTGACGCCCGAGGAGGAGAAGCGGGGGCTGACTCTCGAGAGCCCGGAGGTCCGCAACCGGCTCGCCCTGCAGTCGCTCCAGGGCGCGCTCAAGGCCAAGCCCGCGGCGTTCTTCAAGCCAGGGCTGGAGAAGCTCATCACGCCGGGCAACATGGAGGACGACCTGCACCGGATCGCCGAGGTCGACTGGATCATCGAGGTGGTCAAGGAGGACCTGCGGATCAAGCGGATCGTCTTCCAGAACATCGCCAAGCACCGCAAGCCCGGGACGCCGGTGACCTCCAACACCTCCGGGCTGCCCATCAAGGACATGATGGAGGGCTTCGACCTCGAGTTCCGGCAGCACTTCTTCGTGACCCACTTCTTCAACCCCGTTCGCTACATGCGGCTCCTCGAGATCGTCGCGGGCGAGGACACCGATCCCGAGGTGCTGCGGGACGTCGTCCAGTTCGGCAGCGATCGGCTGGGCAAGGGCATCGTCTTCGGCAAGGACACGCCCAACTTCATCGCCAACCGCATCGGCATCCACAGCGTCATGGTGGCCATGCAGGAGATGGAGAAGCACGGGCTCACCGTCTCCGAGGTCGATTCGATCCTCGGCTCCCCCATGGGGCGTCCGAAGAGCGCCGCGTTCCGCACCGTCGACATCGTCGGCCTCGACACCTTCGGCCACGTCGCCCAGAACCTCTACGACGGGGTCGTGGACGACGAGGCGCGCGATCTCTTCCGTGTCCCCGCGTGGATGCAGCAGATGATCGCCAACGGCTGGCTGGGCGACAAGGGCGGCCAGGGCTTCTACAAGAAGGTGAAGAGCGAGGGGAAGAAGGAGATCTTCCAGCTCGACTGGAAGACCCTCGAGTACATCCCCCAGGCCAAGCTGCGCACGGCGGCGCTCAAGGCGGCCAAGGAGGCCGGGGACCTGCCCGGCAAGCTGCGTGCCCTGCTGTACGCCGACGATCCGGCGGGCAAGTACGCCTGGGACGTCCTGAAGAGCTCCTTGATCTACGCGGCCCGCCGCATCCCCGAGATCGCCGACGACGTCGTCAACGTCGACCGGGCCATGCGCTGGGGCTTCGGCTGGGACCTGGGGCCCTTCGAGGTCTGGGACGCGATCGGCCTCGACCGGTCCATCGCCCGGATGCAGGAGGAGGGGCTGGAGGTGCCCGAGCTGGCCCTCCAGGCCAAGGCGGCCGGCGGCTTCTACCGCTGGGAAGACGGTGTCTACACGTTCTTCGACGTCGCCTCCGGCACCCGCAAGCCGGTCGAGCAGCCCGCCGGAGTGATCACCCTGCGCGCCCTCAAGGAGCGCAGCCAGGTCGTGCAGAAGGCCGACTCCTGCTCCCTGCTCGATCTCGGCGACGGCGTGCTCTGCCTCGAGTTCCACAGCAAGATGAACGCCATCGACGACCAGATCATCCAGATGATCCACGACGCGGTCGCGCTGGTCGAGCGGGGGCACCAGGGGCTGGTGATCGCCAACGAGGCCGATCACTTCTGCGTCGGCGCCAACCTGCTCATGATGCTCATGAACGCCCGGATGAAGAAGTGGGAGATGCTGGAGAAGGTCGTCGCCGACTTCCAGCAGGCCAACCAGCGGTTGAAGTACAGCAGCAAGCCGACCGTGGCCGCGCCCGTCGGCATGGCCCTGGGCGGCGGCTGCGAGGTCTGCATGGCCTGCAACCGGGTGGTCGCGGCGGCCGAGACCTACATCGGGCTGGTCGAGGTCGGCGTCGGGCTGATCCCCGCGGGCGGCGGCACCAAGGAGATGCTCCGACGCCTGGTGGGGAGCCTCCCGCCCAAGATGGAGACCATGGACACCTTCCCCCTGGTGCAGCGGGCCCTCGAGACCGTCGGCATGGCCAAGGTCGCCACCTCGGCCGACGAGGCCATCGAGATGGGGTTCCTCACCCCCTTCGACTGCGTCTCCCTCAACCGGGATCGCCGCTTCCTCGACGCGAAGAAGCTCGTCCTGACCATGGCCGAGCAGGGCTTCCGGCCCCCGCTGGTCAACGAGAACATCCGGCTGCCGGGCGAAGGCGGGTACGCGACCCTCATGGTCGGCCTCGACGGCTGGCTGAAGGGCGGGACGATCACCCCCCACGACTTCGTGGTGGCCAAGAAGCTCGCCTGGGTCCTCTGCGGCGGCTACTCCCGCCCCATGCAGCCCGTCGGCGAGCAGTACATCCTCGACCTGGAGCGGGAGGCCTTCCTGAGCCTGCTCGGGGAGCCCGGGACGATCGCCCGGATGCAGCACATGCTGCAGACCGGCAAGCCGCTCCGGAACTAACGAACCGATCGCCCGGCCGCGAGGCGGGCCGCCGGGTCTGGCGACCCGCCCCGCAGCCGGATCAAGGAGTGTGTCATGCGTGAAGCCGTCATCGTCTCCGGCGTCCGGACTGCCGTCGGACGCGCCTCGAAGGGCAAGCTGCGGGACACTCGCCCCGACGACCTCGCCGGCTGGGTGATCCAGGAGGCCGTCGCCCGCGTCCCCGGCCTCGAGAAGGCCCAGGTCCAGGACGTCATCATGGGGTGCGCCTTCCCGGAGGCCGAGCAGGGCATGAACGTCGCGCGCGTCGCCCTGCTGCGCGCCGGCCTGCCCGACTCGGTCCCGGGCGCCACCATCAACCGCTTCTGCTCCTCGGGCCTCGAGGCCATCGCGGTCGCGGCCCAGCGGATCGTCGCGGGGGGCATCGACGTCGCGGTCGCGGGCGGCGTCGAGAGCATGACTTTCGTCCCCATGGCCGGGAACAAAGTCAGCCTGAACCCGTACATGGCCCAGTACCTGCCGGACGTCTACATGGGCATGGGCCAGACCGCGGAGGTCGTCGCCGAGCGCTACGGCATCGGCCGCGAGGAGATGGACCTCTTCGCGCTGGACAGCCAGCGCAAGACCAAGGAGGCGCAGGACAGCGGGGTCTTCAAGTCGCAGATCTTGCCGCTGAACACGTTCTACATCGAGCAGACCCCCGCCGGGCCGAAGCGCGAGGCCATCGTCTTCGACACCGACGAGTGCCCGCGGCCCGAGACGACCCTCGAGGGCCTGGCCAAGCTGCGTCCGGCCTTCACCACCAAGGGGATCGTCACCGCGGGCAACTCCTCACCCCTGTCCGACGGCGCCGCGGCCCTGGTGCTCATGGAGCGCAAGTTCGCGGAGCAGATGGGGTTGACCCCCCTGGCCACGTTCCGGGCCTACCGGGTCGCGGGCTGCCGCCCCGACGAGATGGGCATCGGCCCCTCCGTCGCGGTGCCCCTGCTCATGCAGACCACGGGGCTGCAGATCGCGGACATCGACATCTGGGAGATGAACGAGGCCTTCGCCTCCCAGTCGGTCTACTGCGCCAAGAAGCTGGAGCTCGACCCGGCGAAGCTGAACGTCCACGGCGGCGCGATCGCGCTCGGTCACCCCCTCGGCTGCACCGGCGCCAAGCTCTCGGTGCAGATCATCTACGAGATGCTGGCCTCCGACCTCCAGCGCGGCGTCGTGACCATGTGCATCGGCGGCGGCATGGGCGCGGCCGGACTCTTCGAGCGCTAGCCCTTCCCGCGGCTCCCCGGCGCCGGGATCGTCCTGGCGCCGGGGAGCGGTTTGACTCCCGCCACCGGACTCCCCACAATCGCCTCGCCCGCCGAGTCCCCGGCGCAGGAGCAGCCTTGGGCCAGCCCCGCACCACCTTCGCGACCCACCCTTCGGCGATGATCGTCCGCCACGGGCTGCTGTTCCGGCTGCTCCGCCGGCTCGCCTTCGATCGCGTGCCCGTCGAGCCGCGGCTGGTCGATCCGCTCCGTCTCGCCTCCGCGGGCGCGACCCCGGTCTACCTGCTGCGCTACGCCAGCCTGCTGGACTACCTGCTGCTCAACCTGCTCTGCCTCCGGCTCGGCCTCCCCCTGGCGGCCTTCGCCCAGGGGCTGTCGACCCTCTGGCTGCGGCCCCTCGTCGATCTGTTCGGGCTGCTGCTCGCGCCCGGACCGCAGACTCCGGTCCAGCGCAAGGCCCGCTGGGGGCCCGAGGTGGCTCGCCGGGCCCTGCGCCGGGGGGAGCCCGTCACCCTCTGCCTCGGGCGGACCCGGTGGCGTGGCCTGCCCGGCCGGGACCTCGTCCACGACTACTTCCTCGATCTGGTCCGCCTGCAGCGAGAGCTGGAGGTGCCGATCCGGGTCGTGCCGCTGCTGATCCTGTGGCGCCGCCAGCCCCTCCACCTGCGCCCCTCGCTGCTCGATGCCTTCTTGCCGGACCGGGAGGCGCCCGGCCCCCTCGGGAAGCTCGTGCTGGTCCTCTCCTCGGCCAGCCGGGCCCTGGTCCAGGCCTGCGAGCCCCTCGACCTGCGTCGACTGCTGGAGGAGGCCGCACCCGGCACCCCGGACGAGGTGCTGGCTCGGCGGGTGCGCCTGCGGGCCCGGGCTGCCCTGGCCCGGGAGCGGGCCGTGGTCCTCGGCCCCCCGTTGAAGGACGCGGCGCAGCTCAAGGCCGAGATCCTCGAGGAGCCGCAGCTCCGGGCCGATCTGCGGGAGCTGGGGCAGCGCCTCGGCCGCCCGGAGGGCTGGGTCCTCCGGGAGGCCCGGCGGGACCTGGACGAGATCGCCGCCCGGTTCCGCTACCCCGTGATCCAGGTGCTCTGCTGGCTGCTGACCCCGGTCTGGCAGCGGATCTACGACGGCATCGAGGTGGACGAGCAGGGGCTGGAGCGGGTCCGTCAGGCCGCGCGGCGTGGTACTTTGGTTCTGGTTCCCAGCCACAAGAGCCACGTCGACTACCTGATCCTGTCCTACGTCTTTCACCTCCACGGTTTCGTCGCGCCCCACATCGCCGCCGGGGTCAACCTGAGCTTCTGGCCTCTCGGTCCCATCTTCCGCGGGGGCGGCGCGTTCTTCCTGCGCCGCTCGTTCAAGGGGGATCCGCTCTACGCCCGGGTCTTCCGGGCCTACGTGCGCAAGCTCATCGACGAGGGCTTCACCCTCGAGTTCTTCCTCGAGGGGGGGCGGAGCCGGACCGGCAAGCTGCTCCAGCCCAAGCTGGGCCTGCTGTCCATGGTCGTCGATTCGGCGCGCGGGGGAGGGGAGGCCTCCCTCGACCTGACCTTCGTCCCCATCTCCGTCGGCTACGAGCGGATCATCGAGGGGGGCGCGTACCTCCGGGAGCTCGGCGGGGGGGGCAAGCGCTCGGAGGACCTGCGCTCCCTGCTCGCGGCCCGCCGGGTGCTCAACCGTCGCTACGGCCGCCTCTACGTCTCCTTCGGCGAGCCGCTCGCGCTCGGCGAGTTCTGCGCCGAGCGTCCTGCCGATCCCCTGCTGCCCGCCGCGGAGGTCGTCCGGCAGCAGGTCGGTGAGCTGGGGAACCAGCTCATCCGGGGGATCGAGCGGGCCGCGGTGCTCAATCCGGTCGCCTTCGTCGCCACCTGTCTACTGATCCACCCACGGCGAGGCCTCTCCCGGGAGGAGCTGCTGGTCCGGGTCGGGTGGCTGCTCGCGCTCGCGCACCGCCGCCGCTTGCCCTTGTCGCGGGTGCTCGAGGAGCCCCTCCTGCCGCTGATCCGCCGCCTGGCGACGGAGGGGCGGGGGCCGCTGCCGGAGACCGTGGCCGCCTTGCGCCCGGAGGCCGACGAGCTGAGCGCGCCGCTGTCGTACCGCTGGGGCTCGGCCGTGGGGGAGGTCGTCGATCAGGCGGTCGGGTTGCTCGCGGGGGAGGGACTGGTCGGCCTGCACCGCTTCGCCGGGGGAGACCTGGTCCTGACTCCCCGGGAGATGCGGCGGATCTCCATGGATTACTACAAGAACATGGGGATCCACCTGCTCACCCCCCTCGCCCTGGTCGCCTCGGCCGCGCTCGTCCCGGACCTCGACGAGGAGGTGCTTTCGACGGACCGGCTGCTGGCCGAAGCGAGCTGGCTCGCCGGGCTGCTCGGCGAGGAGTTCGTCCTGCCCCTGGTGCTCGCCGAGCGGGAGCAGGCGCTCCGGGCGAGCCTGGAGCTGCTCGGCGAGCTCGGGCTGTTCCGGCCAGCGGCGAGCACGGCGCCGGCCGTTCCGGGGCTGGCCCGGGATCCCGCGGCGCGTCCGGCCCTGCAGACGCTCCGGCGCGTCCTGCAGCCCGTCCTCGACGGCTACTGGGCCGTGGTGGACCACCTCGCCCGGCAGCCGGCGTCCTGGACCGGGACCGAGGAGCAGCTCTTGCGGGACGTCCGCACCTCATGGGAGCGCAGCTACCTGCTCGGCGGCTACGCGGGGATCGAGAGCGGCTCCCAGGCGATCTTCAAGAATGCGCTGGAAGTGCTGCGGCGCGCTGGCTACCTGCAGGAGTCGCCCGGGGAGCGCCCGGCGAGCGGCCGGGGCGGCCGGGGTAGCCGGGTCTGGGGTCTGGTGGCCGAGCCGGCCGCCGGGCCGAGCCTGAGCCGGCTGCGGGAGCGGCTGGCCGGGCATCGCTGAGGAGGAGACACGGTGGAGCAGGTCGCGCCGGACGTGGTGGTCCCCGGGAGGGGGGCCGAGCAGCTCCCGCTGTCCGTGGTGGTCCTGGCCTACGACGAGCGGGACAACCTCCGTCCGGTCGTGGAGGAGGCCCTCCTCGTGCTCGCGCGGGAGGTGCCCGGCTTCGAGCTGATCCTCGTCGACGACGGCAGCACCGACGGCACCGGACCGCTCGCCGACGAGCTGGCCGCGGCCGATCCCCGGGTGCGCGCCTTGCACCATGCACAGAACCGGGGGATGGGGGCGGGGTTGCGCAGCGGCTTCGCTGCGGCGCGGGGGCGCTACGTCACCTTCCTGCCCGCGGACGGGCAGATCGACCCGGCGGACGTCCCCCGGCTGCTCGCCCTGGCCGACGACGTCGACCTCGTCCTCAACGTCTACGAGCAGCGGGACGACGGGCTGTACCGCAAGATCCTCTCCCGGGGCCTGCGGCTGCTGACCTGGCTGCTCACCGGCTCGCGCTGGCGCAACGAGGGCCCCTACCTGATCCGCCGGGAGCTGGCGTCCCGCTTCGAGCCGCGTGCCGACTCGTTCTTCTACAACCTGGAGCTCGTCATCCGCTGCGAGCGGGCCGGGCTGCGGCGGGCCTCGATCACCAGCCGGACGCGCACCCGGCTGACGGGCAGCAGCAAGGTGACCGGCGGCCGCCGGATCCTGAAGGTCGCCCGGGAGCTCTGGCGCCTGAGCCGGGAAGGCTGATCCTCCCGCCGGGGCGGCAACGGCAGGCTGGACAGCCGCAGTCGAGTTGGCTTATCCTCACTCTCGGCTCCAACCTGAGAGAACGACCCCCTGCCCCTGCAGGGCGTGGAGCGGGCGAGAGCAGTGAAGCCAACGAAGACAGCGGTCCTCCTCCTGCTCGGCGTGGTGTTCTCGGCGAGGACCGCGTCCGCGGATGCGCCACCCCTCTCCCAGGCCCACGCCGATCTCGACAACTCCAAGAAGTGCGTGCGCTGCCACGAGGTCTGGGAAGGCGTCGAGGACAAGAAGTGCCTCTCCTGTCACCGGGAGATCCGCGACCGGATCAACGCCAGCAAGGGGTACCACGCCAAGCAGCGCAAGAAGTGCCAGGACTGCCACCACGAGCACAAGGGCCGTCGGGGCCAGCTCATCGTGATCCCGGGGAGCTTCAACCACGACTCCACCGGCTACCCCCTCGAGGGCCGGCACGACCGTGTGAAGTGCAAGGAGTGCCACACCCAGAAGCGTCCCGATTCGAAGACGGGGACGACCACCTACCTCTTCCAGAGGACGCCGACCTGCGACAAGTGCCACCCCGACGTGCACGGCTTCACCAAGGCCGGTCTGGGGCAGCGTTGCGATCGCTGCCACAACCCATCGTCCTGGCGTACGATCAACACCAAGGTCGATTTCGATCACACGCGGCTGACGGATTATCCTCTCGAGGGCAAACACATCCCGGTGAAGTGTGGGAAATGCCACAAAGATCGGCGGAAGTTCACACCAGTCAAGCATGGAGATTGCAACGCCTGCCATAGCGATGTCCACAAGGGAGCCTTCAACGATCTGCGGTGTCGGGATTGCCATACCGAGGATGGCTTCGACGTCGTCAAGTACAAGCACAACAAGTCGGCTTTCCGCCTCAATGGTTCACACGTTCGCGTCAAGTGTCTGTCCTGTCACAAAAAGAACGTCTGGACTGGAATTCCCCACGATTGCGAACCTTGCCACAGTGATCGCGATCCGCACGGCGATCAGTTCCCGAACAGGCCATGCAGCAAGTGTCATGGCAATGGTAGCTGGACCAAGCTGGTCTTCAACCATGACAAGCAGTCCACGTTCCGCCTTCTCGGCAAGCACAAGACCACCCCTTGCGGCGACTGCCATCCACAGCAAGGAAAGAGCCTGAAGTTCAAGGACATCGATTCCACGTGCTCGAGCTGCCATAAGAAGGACGACCCCCATGAGGGTCAGTTCGACGACAAAGATTGCATCAATTGCCATAAGCCGAATTCCTGGACCGACATCATCTTCGACCACACCGTCACGCGCTTCCCCTTGCTCGGCAAGCACAGCGACACGATGTGCGACAAGTGCCATCCCGGCGGCGATACGGGTGCCAAGCAGCCGATGATCTGCGCAGCGTGCCACTTCGATATCCATACCGGGCAGTTTGGGAAGCGTGACTGCGTCGCTTGCCACAAGTACAGCAGCTTCCAGGTCGACGACTACGATCACCGGCGGGCGGCGTTCCCCCTCGAGGGCAAGCACCGGCAGCTCGAGTGCAAAGCCTGCCACGAGGGCGGTCGCTTCCGGCCCATCGACAACGCCTGCGCCGATTGCCACCGGGACTTCCACGAGGGCCAGTTCGGCAAGAAGCCCTGCGAGGACTGCCACACCGCCAAGCAGTGGGACAACACCGCGGACAACTTCCAGCACGAGCGGGATTCCATCTTCCCCCTGCGCGGCACCCACCGGCTGCTCGAGTGCGAGAAGTGCCATTTCAATAATCGTTTCAAGCCATTGGACGTGCGCTGCGAGGGCTGCCACATCGATATCCACAAGGGCGATCTGGGCCCGGACTGCGGCGACTGCCACAACGAGGTCGACTGGCGGGTCAACGCCGGGATCGCTCACGATTTCGGCCGCTACCGCCTGGAGGGCGCGCACGACACCCTCCCCTGCGAGCGCTGCCACCCCAGCCAGCGCAAGCTCGGCGGGCTCGGGGCCGAGTGCGTCGCCTGCCACCGCGACCCGCACTTCTCCTCCTTCGGTCCCAACTGCACCGACTGCCATGGCCAGAAGGAGTGGATCCCGACCACCTTCCGCCACTACGACACCAGCTATCGGCTCACCGGCGAGCACCGCTTCGTCGCGTGCCAGGCCTGCCACCTCAACAACATCTACGGCGGGCTCCCCACGGCGTGCGAGTTCTGCCACCTGAACCAGTGGATGCGCGTCAACCAGCGGCCCGGTCTCTGCAACCACGCCAACCGTCACTGGGGGCCCGGGAACTGCGAGAACTGCCACACGACGCGAGGCTGGGATCGGCTGCGGCCGGGCATCGCCGTGCCGGAGGACTGCCGATGAGCGCGCGCAGCTCGGTCACCCTGCTGGCTGGTGGCGGCCTGGGGCTGCTGCTCACCGTGGTCGGTCTGCCGCAGGCCTGGGGCGAGGAGGAGGGCGGGACGGTGACGAGCGCCGTCGGCAACGCCGCCGCGCTCGAGCCCCGGGGGCGGATCTCCCTGCGGGACGCCTTCCTCACCGACAACAGCTCCGAGCACACCACCAACCTGCTCAGCGTGGATCTCGACGTCTTCGTGCCCCGGATCAAGGGCACGGGCCTGTCGATCCTCTTCGACGGCGAGTTCCGTCAGGACCTCAGCAGCCACCCCGAGCAGACCCCGCAAGAGAAGGACTACGATCAGCTCGACCCCCACACGGGCACGGACGGCAAAAAACAGGAGTACCTCGGCCGCAGCGAGCGGACCTTCGGCCAGATCCGCAAGGGGACCTTCGGCGACTACATCCGCAGCGCCTACCTCGAGTACGCAGGGGTCGCCGACGTGCTGGCCTTCCAGGGCGGGCGCATGCTGCTCACCGACCTGGGGCAGACCTGGGTCGATGGCCTCGTCGTCAGGGCCGGGCGCGAGCGGGGCTGGCTCGCGGGCGCCTTCGGTGGTCTCTCCCCGGACCCCCTCGACTACTCGCTGAGCCTCGACTACCAGACCTTCGGCGTCTTCGGCGGCTGGACCGGGGACGGCTGGCTGGTGCGCCTGGCCTTCAACGAGAGCCTGCAGGGCGGGGAGACCGATCGGCGATTCCTCTTCTCGAGCGGGCACTTCGGGATCTTCGACAAGGTCTTCCTCTCCTACGGGGCCACCGTCGATCTCGCGGGCCAGGAGATCTCCTACGCCGCGGACGACTGGCAAGGCGCCAACCCGATCCGCGAAGACCTCGGGCCGCTGGTCACCATGGGTTACGCCAACTTGCTCTGGTGGGCCACCCCGCAGCTCTCCCTCACCCTGTCGGGGAGCACCTACACCAACGTCCCCTTCCGGCTCAGCCAGTCGGCGTACCTGCCCACGGAGTTCGACCGCGACGTCCTGCAGCGGATGCTGGAGAACAAGGCGGAGGCCCTCGACCCCAGCAACTTGCCGAGCTGGATCCAGCGGCTGTATCTCGGCGACGGGACCGCCTTCCCGGCGTACTACAGCTTCCGGGCGAGCCCCGCGATCCGCTTCGCCGAGTCCTTCTACGGGTACGTCTCCTTCGACTACCGGACCCGGGAGCTCGACGGGGAGTCGGCGAAGTTCCTGTCCACCGGGGTGCGGAGCGACGATCTGTTCCGGTCCGGGCTCGCGGCCCGGCTGGAGTACACCGCGCGCAACAACTTCCTGTCCGACTCCAACGAGCTCTTCCTCGCCCTCGACTACAAGTTCTTCAACCGGGTCGAGCTGGGCCTCTTCGGGACGGTCATGGACGGCCGCTCCATGGCCAAGACCTTCGGTCGCGACCTGTTGCTCCAGCTCCGGGAGGCCGGGCTCGACGTCACGAAGGCGGCGGATCACGCAGAGCAGCGCATCGACCAGCGGCAGCGGGTGTGGCTCGTCGGGGCGACCCTCGACATCGACATCACCAAGCGGCTCTACCTGCTGCTCGACTACGACCTGACCCTCGAGGAGCTGATCGCCGAGGACGACCAGGAGGCCGACGACCTCGTGATCCACGGGCTCAACGCCCGCCTGACCTGGCGGCTCTGATCACCACCCTCCTGCCACCGCGCCTGGGCTCGCTCTCGTCGACCTTTTGACTACGAGGTCCCGCCGCAGATAAGATGGCGGCGAGGGTTTCGATCCGGAGGGCTCGATGGGTCACCACCGCGGAACACCTCCTTCATGGTCGGGGAGGTGCAACCTCCCGGCCTTGCTCCTGGTCGCCGCCGGCCTCGTTCCCTGCTCGGGGTGCGAGGAGGAGGCCAAGGAGAAGGAGGTCGGCATCTACCTGGACTTCCCCAAGGAGCGGCTCAACGCTGCCCTGCAGTCGGAGAGCCAGCCTTACGGCGAGGAAGGCCAGCTCAACGTCACGGTGAGCAACCTGACCAAGGCAGCCCAGCTCGTCGTGGTGGTCAAGGCTCCCGCCCAGCAGCCCCCAGACGCCGTGGCGGTCCGGCAGGTGGGGGCCTCTGGGCAGCCGGGCACGGTCGTCTACACCCCACCCCGCTCCTTGCTGACCGCGGTGCCGCTGATCGAGGGGCAGCAGCAGCTCCGGCTCGTCTGCCTCCAGGGGCCCGAGCCGGGGGGCGTGGACCTGCAGGCCGAGGTGGAGGTCTCCGTCTGGGTGGACAACGTCCAGGTGACCACGGCCTCGCACGCGGTCCGCTGCTTCGCGTCCGATCCCGATCTGTACCAGCTCTGGCTCAGCGTCTCCCCGACGAACCAGCGCATCGGCCTCGCCGTGGACGCGGTGGTCACCGCGCTCGACGACGCCGGCAATCCCCTGCGGACCAAGGCCATCGAGTTCCGGGTCAAGGGGGGCGCCTCGGGGGATGGCCGCGAGGGCGAGGGCGAGGGGGAAGGGGAGGGCGAGGGCGGCGGCGGCGCCGCCACCACCGAGGTCCAGGTCTTCACCAAGAAGACCGACGCCACGGGCAAGACCACCCTGTCGGTCCTGTGCCCCGACTCGCCGGGCTTCGTGGTGGTCTGGGCCAAGTTCAGCGAGGCGATCCACGACGCCGTTCCCGAGGTGGTCAAGACCTTTAGCTGCTACGATCAGGCCGGGACCGCGATGGTGGCGATGCTCCCCGAGAGCTCGGAGCTGAAGGCCGACGGCGTCGACAAGACCCGCCTCGTCTTCGAGGTCTTCGATGCGCTCGGCGTGCCTCAGCCCGACGTGGAGATCAGCTTCCGCACCAACATCGGCGTGCTGGAGGTCGATCCCTTCTACGATGGCCGCGACGAACCGGAGCGCGTCACCAACCAGTGGTTGAAGGTGAAGACCAACGATCAGGGGCGGGGCTCGCTCGTCTTCAAGGGCGGTACGACCCCCGGCCGCGCCACCATCACGGCGAAGGGCACGATCACGTTGATCGGCGGCGACATCACTCAGGACGTGGTGGGCGAGACCGCCGTCTCGGTCGTCGGCCTCGGCTCCATCGAGTTCGTCGAGGCGAAGCCGGCGATCCTCGGCATCCGGGGATCGGGCTACAACGAGCAGAGCACCCTGACCTTCCACGTCAAGGACACCCTCGGCAACGATTTCGCCGCGGGTTCCCTGGTCAAGTTCTACATCGCCCAGCAGGAGGAGTTCGATCCCGAGCAGACCCGCGGGGCGATCGTCAACCCGGTCACCGCGACCATCGATCAGGACGGCCTCGTCCGCACCCAGCTCCGCTCCGGCACCGAGGCCGCCCCGGTCAGCGTGCGCGCCGAGGTCAGCCTCACGGAAGAGGCGGGGCTGTCCGTGGACTCGCCGGCGATCCCGATCATCGGCGTCATGCCGACCTCGCGCGGTCTGGTGATGAAGTGCGAGCTGCGGAACATCGGCGCCCTGATCCTGGCCGATGCCCTCAACAGCTATGCCGACGAGCTGATCCCCTGCACCGTCAAGGTCCAGGATCGCTTCGGCAACCCGGTGGGAGTGCAGACGAACATCTCTTTCCGCGCCGAGGCCGGCAACGTGGTCGGCGCGGTCTCCACCACCCCCTTCTCCTCCGAGGCGGTGGGCGCGGGAGAGGGCCTCGGCTTGGCCACGACCCTCTTCTCCACGTTCGGCACGTTGCCCATCGAGACGGCCCCCCTGACCCGCAACGATCCGCCGGAGCCCTACCGGCGCCTCGAGACGGGGCGGGTGGTCAACCCGCGGGACGGACTGGTGACCCTGATCGCGTTCACCCAGGGGGAAGAGTGGTACTTTGATACCAACGGAAACGGCCAGTACGACGAAGGGGAGCCCTTCGAAGACCTGACGGAGCCCTTCGTCGACGCCAACGACAACGGCGTGCGGGACGAGGGGGAGGCCTTCGTCGACCTCGCGCTCGAGGGGGCCGACCCCGACGGGATCTGGAACGAGCCCAACGGGCGCTGGGACGGCAACACGACCATCTGGACCGAGACGCGCATCGTCTACACCGGCTTGCTGGCGCGGGACGATCCCGGGGTGGGCTTCGTCGGGGGGGACCTGTTCGTCGACGGTCCGCCCTCCTTCCAGGTGCAGAAGCTCCAGGAGAAGGAGCTGATCTTCCATGCCGCCGACGATTACGGCAACCTGCTCAACTCGGCCACCACCTACCGGATGAACCTCACGGGCGCCGCAACCTTCAACGCCTTGCGCACCAGCCCCGACGTCCTCCCGGACTCCCTCGGCCTGGACTGGCGGCTGAAGTCGAGCTGCACCAGCGCCCAGATCTGCGAGCGCGTGCCGGTCTTCGCGAGCTGGGGGCTGTACGCCGACAGCCCCGGGCGCAGCGGCTACGACATGCACCTCTTCCTCCAGGCCAACGCCGGGCTCTTCGGCTGCTGCTGCGGCATCGGCTCCGGGGAGGGCGATTTCTTCCGCTCGACCCTGCCGGAGGAGGACCTCGGCCTGGCGACCTGTCAGCCGGGGGTCGAGTCGCCGTTGCCCGAGGAGCCGGCCGAGGGGGAGGAGCCCGTGGACCGGAGCTGCAACGCCGAGCCGCGCAGCGAGAACCCGCGCCCGATCTTCACCCTCACCTCCATCGACGCCGAGATCAGCCAGCGCGTCAGCCCCAGCGCGGGGCAGCAGCAGGAGTTCATCGATCGCTTCTCCTTGACGGGCCTCTCCTGTGGTACCGAGGTCATCAGCGACAACCGATCCCTCGAGGACCGGCTGACGGTCTGCCTCACCGGCCGGGTGGTCGACGAGCAGGGTCAGGCGGTGGCTGGGGCCGAGATCGAGGTCACCCAGGGGTCGGAGACCACCGACCCGGTCGTCGCCAATCTCCAGGGCGTGTTCTGCGCCCCGTCCCCCCGTGGGTTGATCGAGGTGGTGGCGCGCTACTCGCCCGAGGAGGAGGGGGAGGTCCCCTGCGAGTCGGCCCCGCTCAACGTGCAGATGCAGCAGCAGAACGACGGCAACTGCGCCGGCGACACCAGCGACTGCTACCCGCTGCCGACGACCCTCGTCTGCAAGGCGCTCGCCCCGGCCGAAGGGGAGGGGGAGGGCGGCGAGGAGCTGGTGCCCGACGAGGTCTGCCGTCAGCAGTGCCTGAACAAGGTCGCGGCCTGCGACTTCCAGGAGGCCGAGGGCGCGGAACTGTGCCGGATCTTCTGCACGGGGGTCACCGAGGACCAGGTGGAATGCCTCGGAAGCACGAGCTGCGCCGTCCTGCGGGCCAACCCGCGGGTCTGCCTCTAGCGTGGGCCGGGCGAGGGGGGGGAGCGCCGGTCACGCCGACCGGCCTCACGAAGGGAGCCGATCCTGCTCCGGACGCCGGGGCAGCGGAACAGAGGAGAGATCCATGAGCCTCATTCGGTTCGCGCTGGAGAGCCGGGGTGCTCCGGGGCAGCTCGGGCGGGGGTTGGGGGTGGCGCTGTGCGCAGCCCTGGCCCTGGCCGGCGGTGGCTGCGAGGAGGAGACGACGCCGGAGACGCCGCGCATCGACATCAACGTGAGCCCGATCAAGCTCAATCTGGCCGAGAAGCAGAGCTGCCAGTCCGACTCCTCGGTCAACCGGGCCACCGTCGCGGCCATGCTCTTCGGGGTGAAGGCCGACGAGGCCTCGGTGGTCTTCCGCATCGACACCGAGGCCATGAGCACCCTGATCCCGACGGTCAGCGAGCGGGGGGACGGTGGCTTCACCGCCCCGGCCAGTGACGACCCCGCGGCAGTGCTCGCCGCCACCTACGTCGCCACCTACGACGCGGTCACCAGCCAGGCCGCGGCCCAGTTCCGGTGCACCCGGGAGGGCAAGGTGCCGGTGCGGGCGCAGGAGGTCTCCACGGGCATCTCCAGCGAGGTGAAGACCATCGTCTGTGAGTACAAGGACCCTGCGGACTACGCGTTCTCCATCGTCGCCCGGGACGCGGTGACCCGCCTCGGTCAGGAGAATCCGCTGACCGTGCTGGTCGATGACAAGCACGGCGGGAGCTATCTCAAGAGCCAGTCCATCCTCTTGAAGGCCGAGCGGGGGGGCACGTTCGAGCCCGACCAGGCCGGCTCGGCCACCCGGGTCCTGCAGATGGATGCCGACCTGGGCTACGCCGTGCCCTCGACGGCGATCTCGTTCCGCTGCCCCAGCGAGGAGGGGACCTACCCCATCCTCGTCGAGTTCGCGCAGAAGGATCGCAACTGCGACAGCCGCGGGACCACCTACGTCACCTGCTCCGCGCAGGACGTGAAGAACCGCATCCTGATCGGCGTGGAGCGGGACACCCTCGAGGCCGCGAGCACCGAGAACCCCATCCCCCTGAACAACCAGACCCTCCTCACCTTGACCGTCTACGGCCCCACCAGCGCCGAGCGGGAGCGGGCGGTCTCCTTGTCCACCGACCGGGGTGGTTTCGTCCTGCGCGCCGGCGACCGCCCCATCTCCCGGTTGTCGGGCGATGGGGTGAAGACCGACTCGGACGGCCGGCTGACCGTGACCTTCGTCGGGCGCGGTGACGCCGGCGTGGCCACGATCAAGGCCTCTGCCCTGCTCACCGCCCGCTCGGAGGATCCCAACGAGCTCGCCTTGTACGGCAACGGGCTGCAGGTCGAGGGCAACGCCCAGGTGAAGATCATCGGCGCCACCTCGGTCGAGTACGTCGACGCGATCCCCAAGATCCTCGGTGTGCGCGGGTCGGGCTTCAACGAGTCCTCGCGCGTGCGCTTCCAGGTGATGGGCAGCGACGGCAACCCCTATCCGCCAGGGCTGGCCGTCGATTTCGACATCGCCAGCAACGCCGGCGGCGCGAGCCTCTCCCAGCCGACGGCCGAGACCGACTCCGAGGGGGTCGTCTACACCACGCTCAACTCCGGCACGGTCGCGGCCAACGTCACGGTGCGGGCCACGGTCCGGCAGAACGGCAGCTCCTCCGACTCGCCCGCCATCCCGATCATCGGGGTCCGCCCCAACTGGGGAGGGTTCGCGCTGAAGTGCGACCTGAAGAACGTCGGCGCCTTCTTCGAGACTGATGGTCTCAACTCCTTGATCATGGAAGACATTCCATGCCGGACGCGCCTCGTCGATCGCTTCGGCAACCCGGTCGGGCTCTCCACGGCCGTCTCCTTCCGCTCCGAGGCGGGCACGATCAGCGCCTCCGTGAGCAGCGTCCCCCAGACCTATACCGCCGGCGGCGGCGTGGAGCAGGCCCAGGAGAACGTGGGCAATGTCGTCGCGCTCTTCAACACCTTCGGCGTGCTGCCCATGGACGTCGCCCGCGCGCAGGGGGAGCCGGTGATCGACGCCGCGGTGCCCAACGTCAACCCGCGGGACGGGCTGGTGACGATCCTTGCGTTCGCGGCGGGCGAGGAGGCCTTCGCCGACGCCAACGGCAACGGGGAGTACGACGAAGGCGAGCAGTTCGTCGATCTGCCCGAGCCCTTCGTCGACTACGACGACGACTCGATCCGCGACGAGTTCGAACCTTTCATCGATCTCCCCGACGAGCTGGGCAACTACGATGGCGTGTGGAACGATGGCAATGACCGCTGGGACCGAAGTACTACGATCTGGACCGAGACCAGGCTGATGTACACGGGTCTGCCCCGCACCAGCTTCCCGAACGGACGGGATATCCTGCTGGCCGACGACGAGTTCTCGCCGGGGGCCACCGGCTGCAACCGGGGGCCGTTCTGCTCGGCGGAGCACGTGTTCCTGCCCGGCGAGTACTGCTACCAGATCGTGCAGTGGGTGGACGCGCGAGGGAACATCCCCAACTCCTCGGCCACCTACCGGACGCTGGTCAACGGTCCCATCCAGCTCGTCCAGCAGGGTGGGGCGGCCGCCGGCGACCAGCTCGGCCTGGACTGGGGGCTCGAGAAGGACTGCGGTCCGGATGGCCTGCAGAAGATCTGCCTGGTCCACTCCCAGGTCTACGCGTATCGGGAGCTCCGTCCGCAGGTCCCCCTGAGCTGCTTCAAGGAGGAGTGGCGCCGGATCGGCCACATCCACTGGGTGCGGCTCGAGCATCCGGACCAGGCCGATCCCATGAACCCCCCCGACGGCCCCTCCGAGCTGGTCCCCTGCACTGTCTCCCACGAGTGCAGCGTGCGCTCCTCGCCCAGCAGCAGCGACATCTTCTCCTTCCTCCAGGACTACCTGATCGTCGTCCAGAAGGTCACTCAGTAGCCTGCTGCCCGGACCAGCGCTCGCCTGGCGAGCAGCGCTCCCTCGTTTCGCCGGCGCGCGTCGCGCGACCGGTTCCTTTCCGTTGCTTCGTCGTGTTCGGGGATTGACAGCGCCGGTCCGGCTTTCCAGAATCGTCCCGAACGGGCGTGCTCGACCGGCGACCATCCTGCTGGAGCGGCAGGCCCGCCAGCCGGCCATGAGCACGAGCGGGCGCCCGTTTTGGGGAAGGTGCGGATGATTCCGGGGTACAACGAGAGCGTCCGCTCCGGGGAGCGGCTCTTCCACATCCAGACCGAGGATCTCGGGACGACCAAGGCGCTGGTCGTCAGCCAGGTCTTCCACGAGGGGAGGATCCTCCACACCTCTCGGGCGGACTATCGCGAGAAGCTCGACCAGCCCAACATGGAGCGGGAGGTGCGCAAGCTGCTGATGCGCCAGCACCGCGACATGCACCGCCTGATCCAGCAAGGGGCCCTGCTGACCAAGCTGGAGCCGGGGTCCGAGAGCCGCTCCGCGACCGGCGAGCCGACCCGTCCCCCGGTGGCGGCGGGCGCCGGCGCGGCGTCCGGGAATGCCCTCCTTCCGAGCCCCCCGGCCTCGGCCCCCGCGGCGGCCGTGTCCCCGGCCTCCCCGGCCGGGGAGGTCCCGTCCCCCGCACTCCCGGCCGCGGCCACGTCCTCCGGCCCCCCGGCGGCGGTCGCGTCCTCGGCTTCCCCGGCGGCGGTCGTGTCCCCGGCTTCCCCGGCGGCGGCCGCGTCTCCCGCCCCCCCGGCGGCCCCGGCAGCCCCGGCGCCCCCGGCGAGCGCGCCGGCCGCGACGTCTCCAGCGTCCCCGGCGGATGGCTTCCTCGCGGATCTGATCTCCGATCGCCGGCTGGATCTCGTCTTCCTCCTCGAGCTCGTCCGCCTGGCCGAGGCCGAAGGCGAGAGCCCTGGGCCGCCCCGGACCGGGGTAGGAGTCGCCGGTCCCCCGGCCGCGACATGATCCGGGTCTCCCGGGTCGACATGCGCTACGGCCGCGAGATCCAGGCCCTGCAGGCCGTCACCTGCAAGGTCGCGCGGGGCGAGCTGGTCTTCCTCACGGGCCCTTCGGGGGCGGGCAAGACGACCCTCCTGCGCCTGCTCTGCGGTCTCGAGCGGCCCAGCGCCGGCGAGGTGGTGGTCTTCAACCAGAGCCTGGGGCAGCTCGGCGAGAGTGAGCGCCGGCGGCTCCGGCGCCGGATGGGCCTCGTCCTCCAGGAGAGCCTGCTCCTCCCCGACCTGACCGTCGAGGAGAACACGGGGCTCCCGCTCCGGGTCGCCGGGCTCCCCAGCCGGTTGATCCACCAGCGAGTCGGGGTCGCCCTCGAGCGGCTCGGCGTGGGGCGCCTGGCGCGGCGACTCCCCGCCACCCTCTCCGCGGGCGAGGCCCAGCGGGTCGCCATCGCCCGGGCGCTGGTGAATCAGCCGCTGCTGCTGCTGGCCGACGAGCCCACCGGCAACCTCGATCCGGCCGAGGCTCAGCGGCTGATGTCCTTGCTGACCGATCTCGCCGGTGACGGGGCGACCTTGCTCGTCGCGACCCACGATCCGCTCCTCTGCCGGGACCCCCGGGCCCGGGTGATGACCCTCGCCGGGGGGCGGCTGCGGACCGAGCTGCGCCCGGAGGCCGTCTGATGCGCTGGTTGCTCCGCCAGGCGGCAGCCCGTCTGCTCCGGCGGCCGCTCTCCTCCCTCCTCGCGATCACCCTGGTCGCCGCGGTGCTCCTGCTCGCCGGCGTGGCCGGGACGCTGTTGTACAACCTGCAGCTCTACCTCCACGAGCTGCAGCGCGAGGCGGGCCTGGTCGTCTACCTGGCCGAGGACGCCTCCGCGGGCCGGCTGGAGGAGCTGGCGCGGGAGCTGCGGACCTTCCCGGGCGTGGCGCAGGTGCGGCCCGTCCCTCGCCAGGTCGCCCTGGCCGATCTGCAGGCCTCCCTCGGCGAGGAGGGCGACCTGCTCGCCGACCTCGGCGAGGATCTGCTGCCCGACTCCCTCGAGGTGACGCCCGGCGCGGCGGGAGCCATCCCCGGCGGACTGGACGCGCTCGGCGCGCGCCTGGCCGCCCTGGGCGGGGTCGCCTCCGTCGCCCGGGCCGGGCAGGGGCGCGACGCGGTGGTCCGGCTGGCCAGTCTGCTGGCGGTGCTGCAGGGCGGAAGCGTCGCCTTGCTGGTCACCATGCTGCTGCTCGTCGGCTGGCTCCTCGGCGGCATGGCCGGGCTCGGGGTGCTGGCCCGGACCGACGAGGTGCGACTCCTCCGCTTGCTGGGCGCCTCGGAGCTGTTCATTGCGCGTCCCTTCCTCGGTGAAGGCGTGATCGTCTGCTCCCTGGGAGGAGGACTGGCCGCCGCCGGCTTGCTCGGCGTGCTCGGGACCCTGCGTGCGGCCCTGGGGCCCGACGCGGCCCTCGCGGGCATGCGGATCGAGGGGCCGCCACTCTGGATGGCCGCGTGCTTCTTGCTGCTCGCGCTCCTCGTCGGGCTGCTGGGCGCCTTCTGGGGGGCGACCCGCGCGGTGCGGCGGTGAACCCCCGCCGCCTGGCCCGGGCGCTGCCGCTGGCGCTGCTCTTGCTCCCCGCGCCCCGTTCGGTCCTGGCCGGCCCGCTGACGGAGCTCGCCGAGCTGCAAGCGGCCATCGTCTCCCTGCAAGAGGAGGAGCTGCGGCTCGCCCAGCGGGTCGGTGAGCTCGACCAGCTCCTGCTGGCCACGGAGAGCCGGCTCCAGCAGGAGGAGGAGGAGGTGCGCGCCCTCGGTGGCCGGCTCCGTCGTCACGTGCTGGCGCTCGACCGCCTGGGGCGGTCGGGCTCTCTCGCCCTGCTCGCCCTCGCGCCTTCCGTGCGCGAGCTCCACCGCCGGGAGGCCCTGCTGCGCCACGCGCTCCGGGCCGAGCGGCGCCTGCTGGTGCAGGCGGCCGCGGCCAGCCAGGAGCTGGCCCGCGCCCGGGAGGAGGCGAGCCGGGTGCGCGAGGAGGCGGCCTCCGCCCTCAACGAGCTGCGTGGCAAGCAGCGAACCCTGCAGCAGGAGGTTCGTCGTCGCCATGAGCTGGTGCGCGCCGTCCATGCCGATCCCCGGGCGGCCCAGTCGACGGCTCAGGAGCTCGATGCCAGCGCGCGTGCGCTGCGCGAGCTCATCGATTCGGCCGCCGGCGGGGCCACCGATCGCTGGGTGCCCTTCGAGGGGCGCAAGGGACAGCTCGGCCCGCCCGTCGCTGGCCGGCTGCAGCTCAACTTCGGCGTCCGGCGGCATCCCCTGATCAAGACCGAGGTGCGCCACCTCGGGGTCGACTTCCTCGCGCCAACCGGCACGCCGGTCGTCGGCGTCCACCCCGGAGTGGTGGTCCATGCGGGCGACCTGCCCGGCTATGGCGGCGTGGTCATCCTCGCCCATGGCCAGGGCTACCACACCGTGTATGCGCAGCTCCAGGGTCTGCGGGTCGAGGTGGGGCAGGTGGTGGCGAGCGGGACGCCTCTCGGCGAGGTGGGACCGGACCCCCTCGACGACCCCGCACACCTCCACTTCGAGGTCCGCAACCGGGGCCGGGCGCTGGATCCCAAGGAGTGGCTGGCCCGCTGAGGCCGCCGGAGGAGGGCGCCGAGCATGGCCAGGGTGAGCAGCAGGCGGCCGGTCGGCCGCATCGTTCGTCAGACCGCCATGGCGTTGCTGGTCCTCGGTCCGGCCGCCGGGGTCGGCTACCTCCTGGGCAGCAACTCCCTTCAGGAGGCTGCGGCGGCTGGCGGCACCCCCTACCGCAAGCTGCAGGTCTTCTCGCGGGTCCTCGCCTACGTCGAGCGGAACTATGTCAGCCAGCCGTATGAGGAGAAGCTGATCTACGGGGCGATCCAGGGGATGATTGGTACCTTGGATCCCCATTCCCTGTTCATGCCGCCCGACGTCTACCGGGAGATGAAATCGACCGTCGTCGGCGAGTACGGCGGCGTCGGGCTGGAGCTGGGCATCCGGGATGGCGCGGTCACCGTCATCGCGCCGGTGGACGGGACCCCGGCTCAGCGGGCCGGCTTCCAGTCCGGTGACGTCCTCGTCGAGATCGACGGGCAGAGCACGGAGGGCCTGGCCCTGTTCGACGCGGCGATGCGCATCCGCGGCGCCCCGGGCACGACCGTGCGCTTCTTGGTGCGACGCCGGGGGCTCGCCGATCCCCTGACCATCGAGGTGCAGCGGGAGCAGTTGATCATCATCCCCGTCGAGGGACGCGTGCTCGCGGGGACGTACATCTACTTGAAGATCAAGAACTTCCAGAAGAACACCTTCGCCATGCTGGCCGAGCAGCTCGAGCGGCTCGAGGCGGCAGCGGGCGGCGCCGGGAAGGCCTCCGGGCTGATCCTCGACCTCCGCAACAATCCCGGCGGGCTGCTCGAGCAAGCGATCAAGGTGTCGGACGAGTTCCTGGACGAGGGGCTCATCGTCTCCACCGAGGGGCGCGCCAAGCGGGACGTGGAGAAGCACTTTGCCCAGCGGGGAGGGCGCCTGGCCTTGCCCATGGTCGTCCTCGTCAACGGCGGGAGTGCGTCGGCCTCGGAGATCGTTGCCGGTGCTCTCCAGGACCATGGTCGTGCTGTTGTGCTCGGGACCAGGACTTTCGGGAAGGGATCGGTCCAGACCGTCATCGACCTCGAGGATGGCTCGGGTCTGAAGCTCACCGTGGCGCGCTACTACACCCCGGCCCATCGTTCGATCCAGGAGCAGGGGATCGAGCCGGACATCCTCGTCGAGGCCCTCGACCTCGAGGCCCTCCGGCAGCAGGGGCTGGTCTCCGAGGAGCAGGGGCGGGAGGTGGACATGGCCGGGCACCTCGCCGGCGAGCAGCGGGGGGCCACGGTCCCGGTGCGCGTCGTCCTGCCGGAGGAGGTGCAGCGGGACCGCCAGTTGCGCAGCGCGCTCGAGCACCTGCGGGCGCTGCGGATCCAGGAGCAGCGGCGGGACTGAGCGCGGCTCAGGGCTCGCGGCAGTAGTGCACCTGATAGGTGCTGGAGATGCCCACGCAGGCCGTCTGGGGGAGGGTGCAGTCCTCGTCGGTCTGGCAGATCTCCCGGCAGCTCGCGGTCCCGTCGCTGGACCGGCGGATGCAGATCAGCCCTCGGCCGCATCCGCCCGCACTCCCGCCGCAGGGCTCGCCCGCAGCGTTCTCGCCGGCCGTGAGGCAGCGGAAGTCGAAGCCGCCCCAGAGCCGGGAGTAGGGGAGGCAGGTCAGGCCGGCCGGGCAGTCCTGGGCATAGACGTCGCACGCAGGGGGCGGTGGGGTGCAGAGGCCCACCTCCGGGTTCGCGGACAGGGAGCTCAGGCACTCCTTGCCGGCGAGGCAGCCCTGGCCGGTGTAGGGGTCGCACATCCGGGTGCAGCGTGGTCCGTCGCTCCAGTCGATGCAGAATAGCCCGGGCGCGCAGCGCCCCGCGGCGCAGCCGACGTCCTCCTCGAGCAGCTCCTCTCCCGTCAGCGCCCGGCAGGACACCTCGCCCGTGCCCGCCGCCGGCTGGCAGTGCTGCCCGTCGGGGCAGCCCGCGGTGCCCTGCCAGGGCGCGCAGCCGCAGGCGTCCGCCGTCCCGTCGCAGTCGTCGTCGCGCCCGTTGCAGCGTTCGGGGGCGCGCGGGTGCACCCAGGGATCCTCCTCGTCGCAGTCGCTGCCGAGGCAGCCGGCTCCCTCGCCGTAGCCGTCCCCGTCGGGGTCGTCGCAGGGCTCGCCCTCGCCCTCGCCCTCGCCCTCGCCCTCGCCCTCGCCCTCGCCCTCGCCCTCGCCCTCGCCCTCGCCCTCGCCCTCGCCCTCGCCCTCGCCCTCGCCCTCACCCTCTCCCTCGGCCGGGAGGCACACCTGCCCCTGCCGGACGGTACCGGGCCCGCAGACCAGGGGATCGACTGGCACGCACTGCAGGTCCCGCTCCACCGTGCCGGGCCCGCAGCGCAGCTCCCCGAGGAGGGGCGGCGCGCTGTCCGCGGTGTCCACGGAGCAACCACCGAGGACGATGGCCAGAAGAACGAGGAGCAAGGGTCGGCAGGGATGGGTCATTCGTCGTCTCCTGCAGCGCGGCGATCCCGCGACCGCTGCCGTCAGGTTTCCGTCCGTCCGGGACCATGTCAAGGTTCACGAGGAGGGTGCGGGCGGGGCGGGCTCGGCTCAGGGCGTGCCGAGCCGGCGCGCGTCCAGGGCGTTGACCTCGTAGTCGCCCGGTGGGAGGTCGGCGGGGAGCGGCAGCGAGCCGGCGAAGCCCCCCTGGGCGTCGCTCACCAGCATCCCGAGGACCCGCAGCGGCGAGCCGGCGAAGCCCTCCCGGAGGACCACGGCGATGTCGGCTCCCGGGACCGGCGCCTCGTCGCGTGTGAGCACCAGCCCCCGGACGTCGATCTCCTCCCCGCGGTATGCACGCCGGCTGACCCGTTGCAGCACGATCCGCCAGTCGGGGAGGGCCGTGGAGGCCGAGACCTCGAGGAGGGTGTCGCCGGGGCCCGCGCCGGCACCCCCCGCTGCGCCGGCGGTGCTCCCGGGGCTGCTGCCGGCTGCCAGAGCCGGCCGCGGCCAGGGGAAGGGGTCCGCGAGGGGGGGCTGGTGGGGGATCTTCCCCAGGGTGTTCAGGACTTGGAGCTCGTCCGACGCGCCGCCGAGGTCGATGCGTCGCCAGCCCTGTCCTGGGAGGAAGACCTCGGTGAAGGCGTGGGCCTCGTTGTGCACGTAGCGCGCGGCCAGCCCCAGGCTCTGGGCGACGATGACGAAGATCTGCGCCCGGTGGCGGCAGACGCCGCGGCGGGCGAGGCCCAGGTCGAGCAGCAGGCTGCCCGCGGCCGAGGCCGGGGGCGGCGGCCCGGCCGAGAAGTCCCGGAAGAAAGCGACGAGCTGCAGCAGGGCTTCCCGGGGGGGGCGGCTGCGCAGGGCGGCCAGCCCGGCGCCGCGCAGAAGCTCCCGGGCCCGGCCCAGCACGGGCTCGGGGACGCGGGGGCGAAGCGCCGGGGGCACGTCGGCGAGGGCGAAGTCCGGGATCGGGCCGCCGAACGCGGTGGCCGGGGCCGCGGTGAGGAAGACCAGGCGGATCGCACCGTCGTGGGGGACGTGGGGGCGGACCCAGAAGTTGTCGGCCCGATCCTTGAAGAAGCGGAGGGCGAGGGGCGGGGTGCTGCGGTACCCCAGGATCCGGGCGTCCGCGGCGACGGAGGGGAGGGGCGCGGCCGCACTCCCGGCCAGCTCCACGACCAGCGAGCCCCAGAAGGGCTCCCAGCCGTCGGGGAGCTGCGGGCCGAGCGGCGGAGTCTCCCTCAGCCCGTCCTCGCCCGCCCCGCCGACTGCCAGGCTCTCGTCGGGGAGCACCGTGTCGAAGGCCGCGTCCCGCTTGAACGGGGCGATGGCCGGGTTGAACACCTCGTGGTAGATCAGCCGGCCGTCGGGGCCGGTCATCCGATCGAGGCGTGCCGTCGCTGGCCGCGCCGGCCGGGGATCGGGAGCCGCGGGGAGGGGCGCCGCCGCTCCTCCCTCTCCGGCGCGGTACGGGAGCTCCTCGGCTCCGGGCCGGGAGGGCTCGACAGGCGGCAACAGGCCGAGCCCTTCCCGGAGGATCGCCGCGGGCAGCTCGTCCGGGGGAGCCGACCCCGCCGGAGGGAGCAGGCGCGGCTGGGGGAGCGTCGCGGGCGGGGCCGCCAGTGCCGCAGGACCGTCGGTGATCGGTTCGTGCAGGGGCGGTCGGGTCGCGGCCAGGGCCGCGGGCGGAGCCGCGGCGCTCGGGGGCACCGGCAGGGTCAGGGACAGCAGGAGCAGGAGGCGGCGCGGGCCACGGCGAGGCATGGCTCCAGTATGGGGGAGCGGCCGGGCCGCGGCAATCGCGGGATCCCGGGGGCTGGCCGAGTGGCTCCGTGGGGAGGCCTCCCGCGCGTCCCGTGGGCGAGGAGGAGGTCGGCGGTCGCTGGGCGATGGACAGGGGGCGAGGCCACGGTGTATGTTGAGCCGGAAGGGCAGCGAAGCGGCTGGCGACCTCCTGGTGGCGTCGGGCGCGACTCGAGGTGGTGGAAAGCGGGATGCACTGCAGGAACTGCGGCAGGGAGCTGAAGCCCGGCCTCCGCTACTGCGGAGACTGTGGCGTGCCCGTCGCCGACCCGACGGGGAGCCTGACGCCCAAGGCCCCGGCGACCCCTGCCACCACCGGTCTCCCGCCCGATCCCATGATCGGTCGCAACCTCCTCGGCCAGTACATCATCCGCCAGCGCCTCGGCGAGGGCGGGATGGGGACCGCCTACCTCGCCGATCAGGTCGGGATGGACCGCCTCGCCGTGGTCAAGGTGCTCCACCCGCACCTCCTCGGTGACGCCCGGTGGGTGGAGCGCTTCAACCGCGAGGCGAAGGTCGCCAGCAAGCTCAACCACCCCAACAGCATCACCCTGTACAACTACGGCCGCACCGAGGAAGGCTACGTCTACTTCGCCATGGAGTACGTCGACGGGCGCAGCCTCTCCAACCTCATCGAGGAGGAGGGGCGGCTCTCGGTGGAGCGGGCGTGCGGCATCGCCATCCAGATCTGCAGCGCGCTCCAGCAAGCCCACGAGCTCGGCATCGTCCACCGGGACATGAAGCCCGACAACGTGCTGCTCACCTGGCGGGGCAAGCAGGAGATCGCCAAGGTCCTCGACTTCGGCATCGCCAAGCTCCAGGGGGGAAATCCCGAGGAGAAACAGCTCACTGCCGCCGGGATGATCTTCGGCACCCCGGCCTACATGTCCCCCGAGCAGTTCGGCGGCGGTGACCTCGACGGGCGCAGCGATCTGTACTCCCTCGGCGTGATCCTCTACGAGATGCTGACCGGGCGGCGGCCGTTCCATGCCTCCAGCCCCCTCGGCTACTTCCGGCTGCACCAGGACGAGATCCCCCCGCCCATGCGGGTGGTCAATCCCGAGGTCAACGTCTCCCGGGACCTGGAGCGGGTCGTCTTCAAGGCCCTCGAGAAGGACCGGGGCGCCCGCTTCCGGGACGCGGAGGAGATGGCGCAGGAGCTGGAGCTCGCGCTCGCCAGCGCCGCGGTCGAAGGGAACGGCTCCGACATCACCTTCAACCCGGGAGAGTCGCTGCCCGGGCTGCAGCGGAACCTGCCGATGGCCGCGTGGCTCGATCAGCTCGAGCGCTCCAGCCATCCCTCCCAGGATCCCCTCGCGGCGCTGCCGGCCCGGGAACCCGAGGGGATCTCCTCGCTCCTCGATCGGCTGGAGGCCGAGGCCAAGGGCGTCGCGGCTCACCCGGCGCGTGAGGAGCCCGGCCTGCACCGGCGCCGCAGCGAGTCGGGGCTGCCTTCGCACGAGGCCCTCCCCGCCCTCCCCGGCGCGGCCTCCGGCGCCCTGGGCGCGGCGGGCGGCTGGGAGCTCGGGGCGGAGCGGATGCGGCAGCGGGGCGGCGGAACCGCGGTCAAGCGCGGCGCGCTCTCGGGCAGCACCGCGCTGCCTGCCGGGCTGGGCGGCGGGGCCGAGCCCTCGCCCCTCGGACCGCCTCTGGGGAGCGCCGACGCCGTCGACGGTGCGGCCCTGCGCGAGCTGACCTCCCGGAGCAAGACTCCCCCCGGCCCACCCGGGGCCGAGGAGCTGCGCGGTGCGGGCTTCCGGCGCACGCCTTCACCCTCCCGCGAAGCCCCCGTCTCCCGCAGCCGCTCGGTCTCGCCGAGCGCCGAGCCCTTCGTGCTCTCCCTCGACAGCGAGCCGGAGAGCCAGCGGCCGGGCCTGCTCGTCGACGAGAAGCCTCGCTACTCTGCCGGGGAGGAGAGCCCGAGCGCCAGCGGGGGGCGGCTGAATCCTTCCTCGACCGCGGTCTCCCTCTCCCCCCCTCCGAGCTCCGGGGGCGATCTCCTCCTGGGCGAGGCCGGGGAAGTGTCTCCGGGAGCGAGCCGCGACGCTGCCGGCGCCGCGGTCACCGAGCGCTCCTCCCCGGCCACCGGGCCCGGCGCCGCCCTCGCCGAGGGCCTCTCGGCTTCCCGGGACGGCCTGCTGCCCCCCGCTTCCCGGGACGGCCTGCTGCCGGCCTCCGCACCCCTGCGCACGGCTTCCGGGGCGCTCCGCCCCGCACCCCGTCCCGGCGTGCGTCCGCTCGTCCCCCTGCCGCCGCCACCAGCGCCTGCCGATCCCGGACGCCGCCGGCTCCTGTGGATCGGCCTGCTCGTGGTCGCGCTCGGCCTCTTCGCAGTCTTCCGCGGCTCCTGGCTGCTCGGTCTCCTGCGGGGGACGCCGGTCGAGCCGGCCGCGACGGAGGACGTCGGCAGCGCGCTCGAGCCGGGCCGGCCAGGGGGGAGCGCGGCCGCGACCGCGACCCCTCCGACCAAAGGACCAGCGGCGTCCTCGGGACCTGACGAGCAGAGTACCATGGTCACGATCCCGTCCGGGAGCTTCACCATGGGTCATGCCTCGATCCCCGGGGCTGCCCCCCACACGGTCGTCCTCCCCGCGTTCGCGATCGATCGCCGCGAGACCACCAACGCCGAGTACCAGCCGTGTGTCGCCGCGGGGGAGTGCTTCGAGCCGAGCTTCCTCGGCGACCCGCTGTTCAACGCCCCCGAGCTGCCGGTGGTCGGGGTGAGCTACGAAGATGCCCAGACCTTCTGCCGCTGGCGGGGGAAGCGTCTGCCGACCGAGGCCGAGTGGGAGCGCGCCGCCCGCGGGCCAGAGGGGACCCTCTGGCCCTGGGGAGACCGCTTCGTCGCAGGAGCCGCCAACGTCGCCGGTGATGAGGACGGCGCGGCCCACACGGCGCCGGCCACCGCGTTCCGCCGTGGCGCCTCCCCCGAGGGCGTGGAGAACCTCGCCGGGAACGTGGCCGAGTGGGTGGCGGACAGCTACGGGGCCAAGGAAGCGTACCCCCGCCGGAAGGGGCCCGACCCCCGGCTCGACGGCACCGACGGCAAGGCCCGGGCGCGAGGCGGCTCCTGGGCCTCCGACGCCGAGAACACCCGCACCCCGTTGCGGGGCGAGCGGTTGCCGCGCGACAGCCGCAAGTGGAGCATCGGCTTCCGCTGCGCGGGGGACCTTCCGGCAGCAGGCTCTCCGCCGCCCCCCGCCGCCGCGCCCTGAGACCCCCGAGTCCCACCTCGCGGGCCGCACGGTGAGCCGCGCACGGGCCTGGCCCGTGAGGCACGAAGAAGGTCATGGAGTTCTTCGCCGATCTGCACATTCACTCGCGCTACTCCCGGGCCACGAGCAAGAGCCTGACTCTGCCCCTGCTCTGCCGTCACGCCCAGCTCAAGGGGATCGGCGTCGTCGGCACGGGGGATTTCACCCACCCCGGCTGGTTCGCCGAGATCGGTGAGCAGCTCGAGCCGGCCGAGCCCGGCCTCTTCCGCCTGCGTCCCGAGCTGCTGCCCGCAGCGCAGCAGGCGGTCCCCGGCTCGTGCCAGCAGGAGGTCCGGTTCCTGCTGACCGTCGAGATCTCGAACATCTACAAGCGTGCCGGGCGGACCCGCAAGGTCCACAACCTGCTGCTGGTGCCGGGCCTCGAGGCCGCGGCCCGCCTGACGGAGCGCCTCGCCCGGATCGGCAACCTGCGCTCCGACGGACGGCCCATCCTCGGGCTCGACTCCCGGGACCTGCTCGAGATCGTGCTCGAGACCGATCCCCTGGCCTGCTTGATCCCGGCGCACATCTGGACTCCCTGGTTCTCCGCGCTGGGCTCGTTCTCCGGGTTCGACAGCATCGCGGACTGCTACGCCGACCTGGCCACGCACGTCTTCGCCCTGGAGACGGGGCTGTCGTCCGATCCGGCGATGAACTGGCGGGTCAGCAGCCTCGACCGCTACGCCCTGGTGTCCAGCTCCGACGCGCACTCGGCCGAGAAGCTGGGGCGGGAGGCGTGCCGGTTCGGCTGCGTGCGCTCGTACCCCGCGATGCTCGAGGCCTTGCGCAACCCGGCGGCGGGAGGCTTTCAGGGGACCGTCGAGTTCTTCCCCGAGGAGGGCAAGTACCACCTCGACGGGCACCGGGGCTGCGGCGTCCGGCTCTCCCCCGAGGAGACCCGGGCCTGCCACGCCCTCTGTCCGACCTGTGGGAAGCCGGTGACTGTCGGCGTGCTGAGCCGGGTCGATCAGCTCGCGGATCGCCCCGCGGGGCATCGTCCGCCGGGCGCCGCGCCTTATGTGCGGCTCATCCCGCTCGCCGAGATCGTCGGTGAGCTGCTCCAGCAGGGGGCGGCCACCCGTGGCGTGCAGCAGGCCTGCGATCGGCTGCTCCGGCAGCTCGGCCCGGAGCTCCCCCTGCTCACCTGCGTGCCCCTGGACGAGATCGGTCGTCACGGCACCGCGTTGCTGGCGGAGGCGGTCCGCCGTATGCGCGCCGGCGAGGTCCACTGCGAGGCGGGGTACGACGGGGAGTACGGCAAGGTCCAGCTCTTCGCTCCCGGCGAGCTCACCCAGCGCCTCGGCCAGCTCGCGCTCCTCGGCGGGGGACCTGCTCCCGCCGCCCGGCGCCGCGCGTCTCCACCCCGAGACCACGAGCCCCCCCGGATCCCCCCGCTCGCGGCGTCCCCCGCCGCCCCCCCAGCCGACGCGGGCGCAACGTCGCCTCCGACCGCCGCTCCCGCCGTCGACGTCTCCCGGTCGGCGGGTCCCCCCCTGGTCGCGTCCCCCCGCCAGCGGCTGCTCGATGGCCTGAACGAGCCCCAGGCGCAGGTGGTCCGGCACCGGGGAGAGACGCCCCTGCTGGTCCTCGCGGGCCCGGGGACCGGCAAGACCCGGGTGCTCACCCACCGACTGGCCTGGCTGCTACTCGGCGGGGAGGTCTCCCCGGAGCAGGTGCTCGCCGTCACGTTCACGATCAAGGCCGCGGGCGAGCTGCGCTCCCGGCTGGCCAACCTGGTCGGCCCGGAGCTGGCCGCCCGGCTCGCGGTCGGGACCTTCCACAGCCTCTGCCTCGAGCTGCTGCGCGCGCACGCCGGAGCGGCCGGGCTGCCTCACGACTTCGGCGTGCTGGACGCGCCGGGCCAGCAGCGGCTGTTCGAGCAGGTCGCGCACACCGCGGGTCTGCTGCCCCCAGGTCGGCGGACGACGCGGCGAGACCTGGAGCTCCTGGCCCTGGCCCGCGCCCACCAGGGCGCGGAGGGGGTCGCGACCTGGCTGGCGCAGGCCGCGCCGACCGAGGCCTCCCGGCTCACCCGGCTCCAGTGCGGCTACCTCGCGCAGCTCCAGCAGCAGGGCCTCGTCGATTTCGACGGCCTGCTCGAGCGGGCCATCGCCTTGCTGGCGACGGACCTCGTCGTGCGCGACCAGGTCTGCGGGCGGCTGCGGGTCGTGGCCGTGGACGAGTACCAGGACGTGAACGCGGTCCAGGCGCAGCTCGTCCGGCTCTGGGCGGCCGGCTGTCCGGGCGGGCTGGTGGCCATCGGCGACCCGGACCAGGCCATCTACCGCTTCCGCGGCGCAGACTGCCGCCATTTCCTGCGGTTCGGCGAGGAGTGGCCGGGCGCGACGGTCCTTCGCCTGGGCCAGAGCTACCGCTCCACCGACATCATCCTCCAGGCGAGCCGGCAAGCCCTCGCGGGGGAGCACGCGGGGGACGGGCTCTGGTCGGGCATCGCCGGTGACGCGAAGGTCCTCGTGCGAGGCTTTCCCTCGGCCGAGGCCGAGGCCGAGGGGGTCGTGCAGCTCATCGAGCAGGCCGTCGGGGGCATCGGCTTCTTCTCCCTCGACAGCCGCCGCGTCGGGGCAGGGGAAGCGCCCGGCGGCCTCTCCTTCGGTGAGATCGCGGTGCTGTACCGGACCCATGCCCTCGCCGGCCTCCTGGAGGAGGCGCTCGAGCGTTCGGGCATTCCCTACCAGCGCGCCGGCGGCCGTCTGGCCCAGGAGGAGGTGGGGCTGCTGCTGACGGTCCTCTCCCTGATCCCGGCCGGTCGACCCCTCCTCCCGGCCGTGGCGCTGGAGGAGCTCGGCGAGACCGTCGGCGGCACGGCGGAGCAGGCGGCCACCCTCGTGGCGCAGCTCGCCCTCCTCGGCGGGCCGGCCGCCCGGACGCAGCCCGTCGCGCCGCTCCTGGCCCAGGTGCTCGAGCTGCTCGGTGGGCTCGTACCGGCCGCGCGCCGGCCCCTGCTCGCGCTGGCCGGCGCGCACCTCGGCCGGCTCGCCCAGCCTGCCGAGGAGCTCGGCTCCTTCCTCACCCGGATGGCGCTGCTGCGGGAGGGCGACGATCTGGACCCGCGCGCGGAGCGGGTCCAGCTCATGTCCTTGCACGCCGCCAAGGGGCTCGAGTTCCCGCTGGTCCTCATCATCGGCTGCGAAGAGGGTCTGATCCCCTTCCGCCGTCCGGGCGACGAGGCCTGGGGCCCCGAGGACGAGGCGGAGGAGCGGCGGCTGCTGTACGTCGGGATGACCCGGGCCCGGCGCCGCCTGGTGCTCTCCTGGGCCGCCCGGCGCAGCCCCCCCTTCGCCTCGCCGCGGCAGCCTTCGTCGTTTCTGGCCGCGATCGCCGAGGGCCTGCGGCAGATCGAGCAGGGAGGTCCCGGCCCGCGGCGTGCGGGGTCGGCCGAGCGCCAGTTGCTGCTGGAGCTCTGACGAGATCGAGGGAGACCCATGGCGTTCTCGGCAGCGGATCTGCGGCTGGACCCGGAGCGAGAGGTGGGGCGGATCGTCGCCGGGTTGCGGCGGATCGTCACCCGGACCCTGCACCGCCAGGGCCTCGTGCTCGGCGTCAGCGGCGGCGTGGACAGCGCGCTCTGCCTGCTGCTGGCCGTCCGGGCCCTCGGCCCGGAGCGGGTGTTCGCCTTGCTGATGCCGGAGCGCGAGTCCAGTCCGGCCCTGCAGACGGTCGCTCGACGGCTGGTGGAGCAGCAGGGGGTGCCTCATGCGCTGGAGGACCTGACCCCGGCGCTCACCGCGCTGGGCTGCTACCAGCGCCGCGATGCGGCGATCCGCTCCCTCTTCCCGGACTACACGCCCGCCTACCGGCAGAAGCTGCTGCTCTCCCCGGCCATCTCGGCGGGCCAGGCGCTCCATCACTTCCACCTCGTCGTCGAGTCTCCGGCGGGGGTCCAGCAGCAGGTGCGCCTGCCCCTGGTCCCCTACCTCGAGATCGTCGCCGCGACGAGCATGAAGCAGCGAACGCGCAAAAACATCGAGTATTATCACGCTGATCGGTTGAATTACGCCGTGCTCGGCACGGCCAACCGGCTGGAGCTGGACCAGGGGTTCTTCGTCAAGAACGGCGACGGCGCGGCCGACGTCAAGCCCATCGCCCATCTCTACAAGACGCAGGTCTATCAGCTCGCGGCCCACCTCGGCCTGCCCGACGAGGTCCTCCTCGCCCCCCCCAGCTCGGACACCTATACCCTGCCGCAGAGCCAGGAGGAGTTCTTCTTCGGCCTCCCTCCGGCCCAGCTCGATCTGCTCCTCTACGCGCTGGAGCGGGGGATCTCCGAGGCGGAGGTCGCGGCGGCCACGGGGCTCTCCCGGGAGCAGGTCACGCAGGCTCTCGACGGGCTGCGGGCCAAGCGGCGGACCACTCGGCCCCTGCGGTTGAGCCCCCTCACCCTGGATGAGGTCCTGGATGGCTGACCCTCGACGCTCCTCGTCCTCCCCTCTCGTCGGCTCCCTGCGGGAGGTGGCGGGCGGTGAGCTCCGCCTGCTCCTCCGCAGCCCGGCCGACAGTGGTCGGGACCCGGTCCGGGCTCTCGAGGATCTGCTGGCCGAGGCCGCAGAACGATTGGCGGCCGTCGACCTCCCCCGGGAGCGCGTCGTGCGCCGGAGCCTGTTCTTCGACCCGGCCGCGCTGCCGGCTGCTCCCTCGCTCCTCGCCTCGCCGGCCGCGTCCGACGACCGCGCCGGGCCCGGGGTGCGTGACCCCTGGGCGGACGCCCCGCCCCCCACCGCCTGGATCGCCCAGCCGCCCCTCGGCGGGGGGCCCGTGGCGCTCGAGCTGACCGCGTTCCGGGCGCGGGAGCCTTCCAGTCCCCCTCCCTGCCGGCCGTCCGCGAGCTGCACCGTCGTCGAGCTCGGCCCGCTGACGCGCTGCTGCGTGGCCGTCGCTCGCCCCCTCTCGGCCGCGCCGGACGGGACCGATCTGTACCAGGAAGGGCTCGCCCTGCTCGAGCGGGCCGACGAGGAGCTGCGGCAGCAAGGGCTCGGCTTCGCCGACGTCGTCCGCGCCTGGTTCTACATCCCCGAGATCCTCGCCTGTCCCGGAGGACGGCAGCACTACCAGCAGTTCAACGACGCCCGGGCCGCGTTCTACGACCGCGTGGGGCAGTCGACCTTCCTGGCCCGCCTGCTGCCTGCCGACTGGCCGGGGCTGAGCGACCCGGCGCGTGGCCGCTGGCCGGCCTCCACGGGCATCGGCGCGGCTTCGGGGAGGCTGCAGATCGAGATCGAGGCGCTGGCGGTCCGTTCGGCTGCGGCCCGCGTCCTGCCCATCGAGAACCCCCGTCAGGTGTCGGCCTACGCCTACCCCGAGGGGGTGCTGCGGAGCGCGGGGCGGGCGCGGCGTGCGCCTCCCCGCTTCTCCCGGGGGATCGTCGAGGTCGGGGAGGAGGTGGTGCGGGTCCAGGTCTCCGGCACGGCGAGCATCCGGGGGGCCGAGACGCTGCACGTCGGCGATCCCGTCGCCCAGACCGAGGCCACCCTCGACACCATCGCCCGGTTGATCGACGCGACCAACCTCGCGGCCCAGGGCGTCCCCGTCGGCCTGAGGCTGGCCGACCTCGCGACGCTGCGGGTCTACCTGAAGCGCCCCGCGGACCTCCCGGCGGTGCAGGAGGTCGTGCAGCGACGCTGTCCGGGTGTCCCGGGCCTGTTCCTCCGGGCCGACGTCTGCCGGGAGGAGCTGCTGGTCGAGATCGAAGGCTTCGGGGCCTTGCCGCTTTCCCGGTCCCCTGCGGCTGTGGGTGCTGTTCCTGATTTACTGTAATATTCCAGCCCGATGCGATCCCGTCGTCTGCCCCCGCCGCACAGAAGCGACACCTCCCGCAGGGGCGACGCCCCGATCAGTTGGGCCGCACGCCGCTCACGACGCTGCGCCCCTTGCTCAGGGGCTTCCTCCCCGGGTAGCCCGAGCTGCGGTCATGGTAGTAGCCGACCGCCTTCTCGCCATAGCGCCAGCAGAGGTACACCTCCTTGCCGTCCCAGACCGCGGGGAAGTCGACGATGCCCAGCTCCAGGTCCTTGACGATCCCGCCGAGCCCCCCCACCTTGCGCAGCTCGCCGGTCACCTCCTGGATCCGCCGGGTGTAGGCCGCGACGGTCTCCGCCAGGTCGGGGGCGATCGGGGCGCGGGCCAGCTCCTCCGGGAGGACGGGCAGGCCCGCCCGCTCCAGGACCTGGCGCAGCTCGTTCAGCTCGGCGAGCTGCAGGTAGACCCCCCCGAGCAGCAGCTCGAGGGTCGGGATGAGCTGGTCCACCTGCTCGGGGGAGAAGAGGCGGACGCTCATCGGGGGGCATCCCCGGTGCAGATCACGCTGTACCGGGGGGTCTCCCAGAGGCGGATCAGCGCCAGTCCGTCCAGGCACGGCGCGAGGCGGCGCCAGATCCAGCCGACGATCGCCTCGGCGGTGGGGTTGGGCAGCACCTCGTTGAGGTCCCGGTGGTCCAGCTCCTGGATCACCTTCTCGTGGACCAGCCGGTCCAGCGCCGCGAAGTCGATCACCATCCCGCTCTGCGAGTCCGGGGACCCGGCGACCTGGACCTCGAAGCGGTAGTGGTGGCCATGGAGATTGGCGCAGGCTCCCGGATGGCCGGGGAGGCGGTGGGCCGCTTCGAAATCGTGCTCGGTCACTACCAGCATCTCGTCTCCTCGCCCTGAATCCGTCGCCGGTCGATTGACCGGCTGCGCTCCCTCTGGTAACACCTGCCGCCATGTCGGGCAAGCCACGGACGCAGTCTTCCAGCCCTCACCTCCTCGCCTTGCATGTGCTCGAGCGCACGGAGCAGGACGCGGCCTTCGCCCGACCGCTGCTGGACACCACCTTCCGCCGCACGGTCGGGCTGGCTCCGGCCGAGCGGGGGCTCGTCACCCGGCTGGTGCGGGGCACCCTGCAGTGGCGGTTGCAGCTCGACTGGTACCTCGCCTCGCAGCTCCCGCGGGGGCTCGCGCACACGGATCTGCGCATCCGCTGGGTGCTGCGCCTCGGCCTCTTCGGTCTGCTGCACGAGGAGGGGCAGCCGTCCGCCATCGTCGTCGATCGTGCGGTGCGACTGGCCAAGGAGGCCGGGCGGGCCTCCCTCGCCGGGCTGGTGAACGCGGTACTGCGGCGGCTGGCCGAGCGCGTGGCGGGGGGATCCCTGCCCCTGCCCGACCCGGTCCGTGACCCGGTGGGCCACCTGGCGATCGCGGCGGCGCTGCCCGACTGGCTCGCCCGGCGCTGGCTGGCCGAGCTGGGCTTCGCCGAGGCTCTGCAGCTCGGGCTGAGCCTCAACGAGCCGCCGTCCTTGACCGTGCGGGTCGCCGCGCCCACCACCCGCGACGAGGCCCGGGCTGCGCTCGCCCAGCGCGGGATCCTGGCGCGGCCTGCCCACCAGGCGCCCGACGCCCTCGTCCTCGAGGACGGGGCCCTGGTCGCCGAGCTGGAGGAGGCCGTGGGGGGCGCGCTCTTCGTGCAGGACGAGGCCTCGATCCTGGTCGGCCACCTCGTCCACCCGGAGCCGGGCTGGACCGTGCTCGACGCCTGCGCCGCGCCCGGCGGCAAGGCTGCGCACCTCGCGGGGCTGCTGGGAGGGCAGGGGGAGGTGCACGCCCGGGACGCCGGGGCGGGGCGGCTGCGGCTGCTCACCGCGGCGAGCCGCCGGGTCCCCCTACACGTGAGCCAGCGGGACCTGCTCGAGCCTCCAGATCCCAAAGATATCGCCAGGTTCGACGCCGTGCTCCTCGACGCTCCCTGCTCCAACCTCGGCACCTTGCGCCGGCACCCGGAGGCCAAGGTGCGCCTCGCCGAGTCGGCGATCGTCGAGTGCGCCAGCCGGCAGCGACGGCTCCTGGACGCGGCCGCGCCCCTGGTGCGACCCGGCGGCGTGCTCGTCTACTCGGTCTGCAGCGTCGCCCCCGAGGAGGGCTGGGCGGTGGTCGATCCTTTCCTCGCCGGGGAGGCGGGCGCCCTGTTTTCGGTCGAAGCGCCCCCCGCTCCCGCGCTGTTCTCCGGCCTGCTCGACGCGCGTGGGGCCCTGCGGACCTGGCCCCATCGCCACGGGATGGATGGCTTCTTCGCCGTGCGTCTGAGGAGAAAGTGAATGATCCTCGCTCCTTCCGTGCTCAGCGCCGATTTCGGGCGCCTGGCCGAAGAGGTCGCCGCGGTGACCGAGGCCGGAGCCGACTGGATCCACGTCGACGTCATGGACGGCCGCTTCGTGCCCAACCTGACCATCGGTCCCCCGGTGCTCGCCGCCTTGCGGCGGGCCTCGCGCCTGCCGCTGGACGTGCACCTGATGATCGAGCGCCCGGACGAGCTGCTCGGCGCGTTCCGGGACGCGGGCGCCGACGTGCTGACGGTCCACGTCGAGGCCTGCGTCCACCTCCAGCGGACCCTCGCACGCATCCGCAGCCTCGGCATGCGGGCCGGCGTCGCCTTGAACCCGCACACCCCCCCCGAGAGCATCCGCTACGTCCTCGACGACGTCGACCTGGTCCTGGTGATGACCGTCAATCCTGGCTTCGGCGGCCAGAGCTTCCTGCCCGCGATGCTGCCCAAGCTCCAGCGGCTGCGGGAGCTGCTCGCGGCCGGGGACCCGGCTCGCGCCCCCCTGCAGTCGGCGCCCGGCGCCGGCGCAGCCCCGGAGAATCGGGTTGACATCGAGGTGGACGGTGGTATATCTCCGGCCACCATCGGGGAGGCCGCAGCGGCCGGAGCCACGGTCTTCGTGGCTGGCAATGCGGTCTTCGCCCAGCCCGACTACCGGCGAGCCCTCCTGGCGCTCCGGGAGCAGGTGGGGAGGATGGGGTAGCATCGGGGCGTAGCGCAGCCTGGTAGCGCGTTCGGTTCGGGTCCGAAAAGTCGGAGGTTCAAATCCTCTCGCCCCGACCAGCAAGAGCCTCTCCGGAGGCTTTTTGCATTTCTTGGGTCTGTCCGGTCCCCGTCGGGTCGCCGGCTACTCGCGAAAGAACGAGCAGTCGCCGATCCCCTCGCGCAGCACCTCGGGTTGGCTGTCCAGCAAGGAGATGACGCTCGAGATCCGCTCGGGGGGGAGGATGCCGCCGTCGAGCACCGCGTCGACGCACCCGCGGAAGGCCAGCTCGATCTCCTCGGGATCGTTGAGCGGCGCCTCGCCGTCGCGGCAGGCCGTGGTGCTGATGATCGGGTTGCCCAGCTCCCGCACCAGCAACTGCGGCACCGGGTGGTCGGGGATACGCAGCCCGACGGTCCGGCGCTGGGGCATGATGTGGCGGGGGACCACCTGGGTCGCGTGCAGGACGAAGGTGTAGGGACCCGGGAGCAGGCGCTTCAGCAGGCGGAAGGCGACGCTGTCGACCTGGGCGTAGCGGGCGATGTCGTTGAGATCGGCGCAGACGAAGGAGAAGGGCTTCCGGCGGTTGCGCTTCTTGATCGAGTACAGCCGGTCGACGGCCCGGTGATTGAGCAGATCACAGCCCAGCCCGTAGGCCGTGTCCGTGGGGTAGGCGATGATTCCGCCGTCCCTCAGGATCTCGGCTGCTCTCAGGATGGCCCGCTTCGGGGGCGGGTCGGTGGCGCACTGCAGGATCAGGACGAGCCTCCTCCGCTGGTGGGCGCAACCTAGAGGAGCAAGTGAGGCAAGTCAAGCGTCGAGCCGCTCGGAGCGGCGATCCCGGCCGGCGAGGGTCCGCGGCGGGCGGTGGCGGCAGGGTTCAGCGCCGGCGGCCGGAGCGGGACCGGGCGGGTTCCCCGCTGGGAGGGCGGTGGTCCCCGGTCAGCCGACGGAAGAGCGAGAGCTCGATCTCGGCGAGCTGCTCGAGCAGCAGCGGATCCTGGGTCTTCTGCCCGAGGGGGCAGTCATCGTCCTTCGTGAGCCCATGGCGCATGCGGATGACCTTCTCCTCGACCGGAGACATCCCGGCGTCCTCCAGGGATCGCAGCAGCGCCGGACGACGATCGGTGGAGCCACCGGTGGACCGGCTCTCTCCTTCCGTCCTGCTCTCCGCCGTCACCTGGAGCGGTTGGCGTTTCTTCACTGAGGCCTCCCGATTCGGGCACTGGCGCCCGCGGCGGGTAGCGGAGGGTTCCTCCGACGAACCAGCCTGCCCCGAGCTCGTGCTCGGGGGTCGGTGAAGTAGTGCCCTCGCCCGCTTGCGGCCGTCCGCCCTGCTCCACCCGACAACGGCATCATATCGACGGGGGAGGGGGCAGGCAACTTTTCCGCGCGAAAAGATCGACCGTCGGCGAGCCGTGCTGACAGAAGGAATCCTGTGTGGTTCCAGATCGTTGCGGCGTTGGTCCCCTCCATTCCACAGACCCTCCGGCAACGTCGAATGATGGGCCCGTGAGGGGTCAAAGAGGCCTGTCGTGGGGGCCCGCGGCGATCGCCGGGAGGTGCGCGCGGCTCCGGCGCGGGGCCATGTCGCGAAGACCCGCTCCACCAGCGCTCCTGCGGCTGCCGCCCCCCCCTCGACCGGCGGCCGCCGGCCCGGCCGACCGGGTCGGGCCCGGCGAAGTCCCGGCGGGTGCCGACGCCTGGCCCGGGCGTCGGGAGGGGACCGCCGGCTCTCCCCGCGCAGGCCGACGGGCCGGATGGGGCGGAGAGGCCGCAACGGCGGGCATTCGCCGTCGTCCGGCTTGCAGTCCCCCACGGAGATCGCTATCTTGAGGGAAGCCGTGTAGGAGCAAGGCGGGACGCTTCACGTGGCGGCCCCCACCCAACGGGAGGAGCCTAGATGTCGAATCCAGGGAGCCAGGCCAGTGATGGCCGCCGTGATCATGACTACGTGGGGCACTTCAACTTCCACGTGGAGCTCGAGAACGTCGTGTGCGCCCGGTTCAAGGCCGTGACCGGGCTGCAGGTGGAGTGCGAGCCCATCGAGTACGTCCACAGCACCGAGGGGATTATCCGCAAGCGTCCCGGGCGGATCAAGGTCGGCAACATCACCCTGAAGCGCGGCTTTGCCCAGGCGGGCGTGAACCCGCTCTGGGAGTGGTGGGACAGCGTGGCCGCGGGCAAGGTGGTGCGCAAGTCGGGCACCATCGTCCTCTTCAACGACCACAGCGAAGAGGTGATGCGCTACGACTTCACCGAGGCCTGGCCCGTGAAGTGGAAGGGCTGGGATCTGGAGGGGGTCGGCAACGAGCTGGCCATCGAGGAGCTCGAGATCTGCGTCGAGACCCTCACCCGCAGGATGACCGGCGGTGGTCATGGGGACTTCGGTGGCAGCGGAGGTGGTGGCGACGCGTTCGCTGCCTGAGCCGGATCGGCTCGCCGCGCTCCCCTCCGACCAGCCTCCGTCCTCGCCTCCGCCCCCGTGGCCCCGGGCCGCTGCCCGGGGCCCAGAACGTCCAATGTTCAGACCTGCGGGACCTTCGCCCAGTCCCGGTTGAACAGCTCGATGCCCCGGTCGGTCAGCGGGTGCTGCACCAGCTTGCGCAGCACGTCGAAGGGCACCGTGGCGACGTCGGCGCCGATCAGCGCGGCGTCGACCAGGTGCAGGGGGTGGCGGATCGAGGCCACCAGGATCTCGGTGGCGAAATCGTAGTTCGAGTAGATCTGGTCGATCTTCTCGATGAGCTCCATCCCCACCTCGGAGATGTCGTCGAGCCGGCCCACGAAGGGGCTGATGTAGGAGGCGCCGGCCTTCGCCGCCAGCAGCGCCTGGCTGGGGCTGAAGCAGAGGGTGACGTTGGTGCGGATCCCCTCCTGGCGACAGGCCCGGACGGTCTTCAGCCCGTCCAGGGTCAGGGGGATCTTGACGACGATGTTCGGGTGGATCGTCGCCAGGCTGCGGGCCTCCTGGAGCATCTCCTCGTGCCCCGGCGAGATCGCCTCGGCGCTCACCGGGCCGTCCACCTCCTGGCAGATCGCCTCGATCACCTGCCGGAAGGGCCGGCCGGTCTTGGCGATGAGGGACGGGTTGGTGGTCACGCCGTCGAGCAATCCCATGGAGTTGGCTTCGCGGATCTCGTCGATGTTCGCGGTGTCGATGAAGAGCTTCATCTGGTCTCCTCTCCTTCCTCGTCCAGCTCGCCGGCCGTCGGCGGCTGGTTCACGATGTGGGCTGCCGGACGTGGCGCGGGGGCCGGCAGTCGCAGGTCGGGGTTCAGAAGTACCCGAGGCACGCGGTGATCTCGGCGTCGCACTCCGCCAGCGCGCAGCTCTGGAAGTCCCAGGCGTTGGCGCACTCCCGCTCGAAGCAGAGGTACATCGCGTCGTACTGCGCACGGGCGAGGGTGCTGCCCTGAGCCTTGCACTCGTTGGTGCAGCGGACCGTCTCGCAGGCCAGCATGCAGTCGTACATCGTGCTGCAGTCGGTGCCGCGACCACCTGGTCCGCAGTTCTCGTCCGTCTGCCCGTCGCAGTCGTTGTCCGTCCGGTCGTCGCAGAGCTCGCGCGCATCCGGGTAGATCGCCGGGTTGGTGTCGTCGCAATCGGGGCCGTAGCAGCCGCTCCCCTCGCCGAAGCCGTCCGTGTCGACGTCGACGCAGTCGGGGACCCGTCCGCACCCCTCGTTGACGAGGCCGTCGCAGTCGTCGTCGGCCCCGGTCTGGCAGTCCTCCTCGCGGTCGGGGTGGATCGCCGCGTCGAGGTCGTTGCAGTCGGGCCCGAGGCAGCCCAGGCCGGCGCCGTAGCGGTCGCCGTCACGATCCTCGCACGGGCGAGGCAGCATCCCCTCGCCCTCGCCCTCGCCCTCTTCGCCTTCCCCCTCCTCGCCTTCCCCCTCCTCGCCCTCGCCCTCGCCCTCGTCCCCGGCCTCGCCCTCGCCCTCACCTCCGCCGCCGGTTCCCCGCGGGTGATCGCTCCCGCAGGCGAAGGTCAGCAGCAGCAGGGGGAGAAGGAGACCGCCTGGTGAGAACCACCGCCGCATCGTCGTGAATCCTCCGCGCCTGGATCGCGCTCCAGGCTCTGCCCTAGCACAAGCGCGCGCCGCCTTCAATGCCGGGCCGCGGGCTGTGCTAAGATGCCCTGCGGCGATTCGGAGGGAGAGAGGCTCGGCATGACGCACGACGTCGCCTCGGGACGGACCACGAGCAGCCAGCCGCTGCCGTCCGCCCTCGGGGATTTCTGGCTGCTCGAGAAGATCGCGGAGGGCGGCATGGCCGAGGTGTTCCTCGCCCGCCGGGCCGGCAGCGGCGAGGACCTCTTCGCGGTCAAGCGGCTCCACGCCGCGCTCGCCCAGCGGGGGACCTTCGTCGACATGTTCGCCCGGGAGGGCCAGGTCGCGGTCTGGCTGCGGCATCCGAACATCGTCCGGACCTTCCTCGCCGGCACGGACCAGACGAACCATTTCCTCGCCATGGAGTACCTCTCGGGCCGCGAGCTGCGCGACGTCGCCCGCTACCTGACGGAGCGCGAGTCCAAGCTGCCGCTCCCCGCCGTGCTGTGGATCGCCGAGCAGATCCTGGCCGCGCTGGCCTACAGCCACGAGGCCCGTGATCCCCAGGGCAACCCGCTCAACCTCGTCAACCGCGACGTCTCGCCCACCAACGTGCTGGTCACCTACGACGGGGAGGTCAAGCTCATCGATTTCGGCATCGCCCAGACCACCGTCGGGTTCACGACGCAGATCGGCCAGATCAAAGGCAAGATCGCCTACATGTCCCCCGAGCAGGTCCGGGGGCTGCCCGTGGACCGGCGCTCGGACGTGTTCTCGGCCGGGATCGTGCTCCACGAGCTCCTCACCGGTCGGCGTCTGTTCACGGGGGAGAGCGACTTCTCGCTGATGGAGGCGGTGCGCGCCGCGCCCATCCCGCCGCCGTCCAGCCGCAACCCCCTGGTCGAGCCGGAGCTCGATCGCCTCGTCCAGCGCGCCCTCGCCCGGTCCGTGGAGGAGCGCTTCCCCGACGCCGGCGTCTTGGCCGAGGAGCTGCTCCGCTATCGGCGGGCCCGCGGGCTCGCGTACGGCAGCGGTGAGCTCGGCGCCTGGCTGCGGGCCGCGTTCGCCGACGCCTACCGCCTCGAGCGGCAACGCCTCGAGCGCGCCCGCCGGGCACCGCTGTCCGCGCCCGTCGTGGCCGGCGGCGCGGTCTGGGACGCGCAGGCCGCGGACCGGCCCGTGCCGCCGGCCGGGGACGTGCTCCTGCCGGAGGCCGCGCCCGCGCGGAGCTCCGCCCGCTCCCTGCTCCCCGTGCTGGCCGGGCTGCTCCTCGGGCTGGCGCTCAGCGCGCTGATCTACTGGCTGGTGCTGGGGAGCTGAGGGGGTGGGGGGCTCAGCCCTTCTTCCCGAAGAGGTTGGCGAAGAACCCCGGGCGCTCGGTCCCGCCGCTCGCCGCGTCCGTCGCCGCCCCGGTCTTCTCCGAGAAGCCGAGTGATTCGGCGCACTTGCGTCCGAGCTCGCCGAAGGCCCGGGCGGCCTCGGAGTCCGGGGCCGAAAGCACCACCGGGCGCCCCTGGTCGTTGCCCTCACCGACGCGCAGGTCCAGCGGGATCTCCTCGAGGAAGGGGACCCCCAGGTGCTCGGCGGTGCGCCGCCCGCCGCCCGCGCCGAAGACGTCGCTGCGACCGTGGCAGTGCGGGCAGAGGAAGTGGGACATGTTCTCGATGATCCCGAGCACCGGGACCTCGAGCTGACGGAACATGACCAGGCCGCGCCGGGCGTCCGCGAGCGCGAGATCCGACGGGGTGGTGACGATCACCGCCTGGTCCAGCTTCACGGTCTGGGCGAGGGTGAGCTGCGCGTCCCCGGTGCCGGGGGGCAGGTCGACCACCAGCACGTCCAGGTCCTCCCAGAGGACCTCCTGGAGGAGCTGCTTGAGGGCCCCGTTGATCATCGGTCCACGCCAGATCACCGGCTGGTCCGGGTCCAGCAGGAAGCCGATGCTCATGACCGCCAGCCCGTGGATCTGGATCGGCTCGACTCGCCCCTCCCGGGCCCGGGGCTGGATCGCACCGAGGCCGAGCAGGGTGGGGAAGGACGGGCCGTGCAGATCCGCGTCGAGCAGCCCCACCCGCAGCCCCCGAGCCGCCAGGGCCAGGGCCAGGTTGATGGCCACCGTCGACTTGCCGACTCCGCCCTTGCCGGAGGCCACCGCGACGATCTTGGCGACGCCGGGGAGGCCCGCGGGGGGCGCGGGGCGGGCATGCCCCGCGGTGTGCCCATGGGCATGGGGTTGACCATGACCATGGTCATGGTCACACGGGCCGTCGTGGCCGCCACATGGTTCTTTGGTAGTATCGCCGGTCGCGTCGCCAGGGGCCGTGACCACGTCGACCAGGCAGCTCGCGATGCCCTCGACCCGCTGCGCGGTGCTGCGCACCGCCTCCTCGATGCCGGCCCGCTGCGCGGCCGTGAGCTCCGCCCCGAGCCGCAGCACCAGGACCGCCTCACCGGCCTCGACGGTCACCTCGGCCAGCACCCCGCTCTCCGCCACCGTCTGGCCGGAGGGGAGGATCACACCCTGCAAGACCTCCCGGAGCCGTTGCCCGAGGTCCGTGTCGTGCTCGCTCATCGGTTCGCTCCTTCAGCTCGGGTCTTTGACCTGGAGGACGCCCTTCAGCCGGGGGATCCGCTCCCGGAGGCGCTTCTCGAGGTGGTTGCGCATGGTCGCCCCGGCGTGGGCGCAGCCGTGGCACGCGCCGGTCAGGCGGAGATAGGCGATCCCGTCCCGGTAGTCGGCCAGCTCGACGTTCCCACCGTCCTGCTGCAGCACGGGCCGCAGCTCCTCGAGCACTTCTTCGATCTTGCGCCGCATGGGCTACCTCCTCGCGGGCCCCTATAGGGATTCCGGGGGGGGCTGTCAACGGCCCCCCCGCAGCGCGTCCCGGGGCCCTCGACCTACCCCCCGGAGTCTGGCATGGTCTGGTGCGGGAGGTGGGTCGTGGTCAGGGAGTCCGTGCGGGAGGGAGGGGCTGTCCCCGCCACCACGGCGCAGCCGGTCGAGCGGCGCCGCAAGCAGCCCGGGAGGCTCTCCCTCGCCCGGCGCGCGGTGCGCGACCTCGAAGACCTGGCGCGGCTGCTGAGCCGCGATCCCGCGGTCTGCACCGACGGGCCACCCCTGGACGGCCACCTGGAGCTACAGCTCCGGCTGGACCTGCTCGGGGGAGGCGAGGCGTCACGAGAGCCCCTCGCGGCGCAGGTGCTCGCCCAGGTCGAGACCGCCTTGCGCCGGGCCAGCCGGCACCTGCCCTCCTTGCAGGCCGGCGAGGCCTGGTGCTTCCTCTGTCGTCGCCCCGGCTGCCCCCACGCGCAGCCTCCCGACCGCCAGACCGTCTTCGCCGGCTACAACCCCACGGGCACGCCCCGCTGGGAGCCCTTCGCCGGGCGCTGCCTGTCCCTGGTCCCCGAGCGCGCCGACCGGCTGTTCGGGCCGCACGCCGAGACCCTCGCGCTCGTGCACCGGGGCGATCGGCTCTGCCGTGAGCTGCTCCCGGAGTTCGGTCGGGCCTCCCTCGGCCTGGTGCTGCTCGCCCAGCTCGACCTCGGCTTCTTCGACCTCGGCCGAGAGCGGATCTGCGCTTCGTTCCAGGCCCTGCGGGTCCACCCCCAGGGGGGCCGGCCGCGGCTGCTGCTTCACCCCGTAGGGCTGCGGCCCCGGGAGCTCGAGGTCGAGCCGGAGGAGCTGGGCGGGCTCGACCCCTTGCCCCTGCGAGACCTGCTGCGCGCTAGCCACGAGCGGCTCCAGGGGCTGCTGCTCAAGGAGGCCGGGGGGCCACCGCGCGACGAACCGTCCGCGGCCCTCGCGGACCTCGCCGAGGGGGTGCTCAACAAGCTCAAGGGGGGGCTGGAGCGGATGTTCCGGCAGCGGGAGCGGCGCACTCGCCATGCGGGCGAGCGGAGCCAGGAGCCCGGCCGCCCGGTGGAGCAAGCCCTGCGCGACGCGACGGCCGTGGCCGCCGGGGATCTGCTCTGCGACGCGCACCGCCGGACCCTGATCGTGCTCGGCCCTCGGGGGCGGGCGCATGTCTTCTCGGCGACCGCCCAGCTCGTCACCAGCCTCAAGCTGGACCGGGACGCGGTGCGGCGCCGGATGGACCGGGAGCGCTGGCGCACCGCCGACGCGAGCGAGCTGGCCGCGTTCCGGCAGGCGCTCGCGGCCCGGCTGCCGGGGGGCGAGCGGGAGCACCCGCCCGCGTCCCCCGCCCCGGCCCCGCGGGGACCCCGCCGGACCGGGCGTGCTGAATGATCATTCAGTTGAATGACCATTCAGTCGATTCGTTCGAGATCTCGATGAGTTCGCGTTTCGGTTCCCTCGGTGGTCCGCTGCCGGTATAGTGGTCGGAGCAGTCTGCCGCTGGTCTTTCGCCCCCTGTCCTCGCTGCTGTGAGTGAGGTGGGGGGGGGGAAGTTCGCCTGCCCGGGGAGGGGCGGCCACGGGGGTGGGGCCGGTCCCCGTTCGTCCGGGGCCGCGGCCCTGCCGCTCGAGTCCGGAGGAGTGGCCATGTCCGAGATCGCCCAGCAGTTCCACGTCGACGAGTCCAGACCCTGGTTCTCCGAGGAGGCCGGCTGGCCACAGGAGGTTCCCCGGAACCTCGACTTCCCCGAGATGACCCTCGGGGAGATGCTGCGCACCTCGGCGTCCAAGTGGCCCGACCACAAGGCCCTCTGGTTCCTCGATACCTTCATGACCTACCGACGGCTCGACGACCTGGACGACCGACTGGCCGCCGGACTCTACGGGATCGGACTGCGCAAGGGGGACGTCGTCGCCGCCTTGCTGCCCAACAGCTTCCAGTACGTCATCACCTACTTCGCCTGCGCCCGGCTCGGCTGCGTCGTCTCCGGGGTCAACCCGACCTACAAGTCGGCCGAGATCCTGCATCAGCTCAAGGTCACCGGCGCCCGGGCCCTGGTCGTCCTCGATGCCCTCTACGAGCCCGCCGTGGCCCCGATCATCGAGGCCTCGGGCATCAAGCAGGTCATCGCCACGAACATCGCCGACCTCGCGGACCTCTCCTTCCCCAAGCGGTTCCTGGGCAAGCTGCTCAACAAGATCCCCACCGGGCCGGTGCCGCCGCACGCGGTGTCGTTCATGAAGCTCCTCCGCTCGGCCCCCACCCCGCCCAAGGTGGAGCAGAGCGCGCACGACCCCGCGACCTACATCATGACCGGCGGCACGACCGGGGTGCCCAAGGCCGCGGTGCTCTCCCACTTCAACTGCGTCTCCAACGCCCTGCAGTGCAAGACCTGGATCTACAAGATCGAGCCGGGCGCGGCCAACCTCTGCGTGCTGCCGCTGTTCCACAGCTTCGCGATGACCGCGGTGATGAACACCTCCCTGATCTGCGGTGCGTGGGTGATGCTCTTTCCTCGCCCGCCGAAGACCGAGGACCTGATCGCCAAGGTCACCCAGGTCTGCCCCGACGGGCGCACGATGTACCCCGGCGCCGAGGTGCTGTTCCAGAAGCTGGCCGAGCATCCGGGCATCGAGCACACCGGCATCGCCAAGAAGTTCGCCTTGTGCGTCAGCGGCGCCGGTCCGCTGCACCGGCCGGTGCAGGAGGCCTTCGAGGCCAAGACCGGGGCACGGCTCGTGGAGGGGTACGGCCTCACCGAGGCCACGCCGGTGGTCTGCGCCGGTCCCTTCTGGGGGAACCGGAAGATTGGTACCATCGGCCTGCCGTTCCCCGGCACCGAGTGGGTGCTGATGGATCCCAACCGGTTCGGCGTCGTGCGGGAGCCCTGTCCCGATGGCCAGGAGCCCGACCAGGAGCTGCACACGGGCGAGCTCTGCGTCGCCGGGCCGCAGGTGATGGTCGGCTACCTCGATCAACCCGCAGAGACGGCCGATCACATCAAGGAATGGAACGGCAAGAAATGGCTGCTCACCGGCGATGTCGGCTTCATGGACCCCCAGGGGCGGGTCATGCTGCGCGACCGCAAGAAGCAGCTCATCAAATACAAGGGCTACAGCGTCTTCCCCAAGGAGGTCGAGGAGCTCGTCGGCAACCACCCGGCGGTCCTGGAAGTGGCCGCGGCCGGCCTGCCGGACCGGGAGACCGGTGAGAAGATCAAGGCCTGGGTCGTCCTCCGACCGGAGCACCGGAGCCGAGTGACCACCGAGGAGCTGCTGGCCTGGTGCCGCCAGAACATGACCCATTACAAAGTACCGTCCTATCTGGAGTTCATCGACGAGCTGCCCAAGAATCTCATCGGCAAGGTCCAGCGGCGGCTGCTGCAGGAGGCTGATCCCCTGTACCGGCCCCCCCAGCCCCCGCAGGGCTGAGTCGCAGCCCATGATCGACGCCGGCCGCAAGCGAGACTGGGTCGACCGGAAGCTGCGCCACCTGCGGCAGCTCGTCGACTGCGAGATCGGGCTGCCCGATTGCGGCAGCTTGACGGACGAGGCCGCGTTCGCCGGCCTGGTGGGCGCCCGGGGAGCTCCCCGGCTGTTCCTCGGTACCTACTCGGTGCCGGAGGTCGAGGCCGCGCTCGAGCGCTTCGGCATCTTGCCGGCCCTGCGCGCCCGGGGGCTGTCGCCGACGCAGATCGGCCTCGACACGAGCGACGCCGAGCGGCACACCTTCAGCATCACCTGCCCCATCGACGGGCAGCAGCGGCTGATCGCCGAGACCGCCCTGCGGGTCGGGTGCTTCGACATCGACGCCCCCTTCGCGCCCCTCCTGCGTGGCCAGCGGTTCCGGATGATCTTCATCTTGTGGCTGCTCATGCAGCACCCGGGCGCCTCCTTCTCCGCCGCACGCCCGGCCCTCCCCGGCCAGGTCTTCCCGGGGCTCGGCATCGGCCGCCAGGTCGAGCAGGTCTATCTGGCCATGGCCCGTCGCCTCGGCTGCGACGGGCTGGTCAACTCCCCCGAGTTCGCCCACACCGCGGTGCTGTACTCCCGCTACTACCGCTTCGTCGATCCCGAGGTCGAGGGGCGCCTGCTCAGCCTGCGTCGCTCCCTCTCCGGCCTCGGCCTGGCCGAGGGGGCCTGGGCCCTGCACACCGGCTGCGTGCGGCTCACGGACGCGGGCGGCCAGCCCTACTACTGGGTCCCCGAGGATCAGGTGCTGCCCCTGTCCCCGGCCCTGCAGGCTCACTTCCGCTCGCCGGCGTACGTCCGGGCGGTGAAGCGCTCCCTCGAGACCCACCGCTTCGTGCTCGATCGGGAGCGCCTGGCCGCGCTCGCCCCCCTCCTGCCGGACGGCTCGCCGCGGCCCGCGGTCTGACCCCTCCCCGGATCGGGCGACTTCCGCTATGCTCCCCCCGATGGACCGGGTCGCCGCCACCTCCGCCGTTTCCGCCGCCGTCCCGGGCGAGCGCCGCTCGTTGCTCGTCCCCGACGTCCCTCGCTGGCGGCCCGAGGAAGGACCGATCCTCGAGCTGCGGGGGGTCGACAAGCGCTTCGGTGAGCAGGAGCTCTTCGCCGGTCTCTCCCTCGCCATCCCGACGGGCCAGACCACCGTCGTCATCGGCCAGAGCGGCAGCGGCAAATCGGTGCTGCTGCGCCTGATGATCGGTCTGGCCAGCCCCGACGCGGGGCAGGTCCGGCTCTTCGGGCAAGACCTCGCGGAGCTGTCGGCCCTGGAGCAGCTCTTCCTCCGCAAGCGCTGCTCGATGCTCTTCCAGAGCTACGCCCTGCTCGACAGCTTCACCGTCGAGCAGAACATCGCGTTCCCCTTGCGGGAGAACACCCGCTTGTCCGAGGCCGAGATCCGGCAGCGGGTCGAGGAGCTGCTCGAGCTCTTGCTGCTCGCCGACGCGGGCAAGAAGCTGCCCGCCGAGCTGTCGGGCGGCATGCGCAAGCGCGTGAGCCTCGCCCGGGCCCTGATCACCCAGCCCGAGGTCGTGCTCTTCGACGAGCCGACCACTGGCCTCGATCCGGTCATGATCGAGTTCGTCGACGACCTGATCCGCAAGGCCCGGGAGCGGTTCCACATCACCTCCGTGATCATCAGCCACGACATGGCCTCGGTGATGCGGCTCGGGGATCAGATCGCCATGCTCCACGGCGGGCGGATCGTGGCCTGCGGCACGCCCGCGGAGCTGGCGCAGGTGGAGCATCCGCAGTTGCAGGCCTTCCTCAACGCCGGGGGGTCCGGCCGGCTCGGTGCCGCCGGGGCCGTGACCTCCCCGGCGACGGCGGTCGAGGGCGCGCCGGCGGAGCGACCGACGCCGGCCGAGCTCGCCGCGCGTCCCGCCCTGGTCGAGCTCACCGGGGTCGAGAAGGCCTTCGGGCCCCACCGGGTGCTGCGGGGCATCGACCTCCGGATCCCCGAGGGGCTGATCACGATCCTCATCGGCGGCTCGGGCTCGGGCAAGTCGGTGATCATCAAGCATATCATGGGGTTGTTGCGAGCCGACCAGGGGGGCGTGCGGGTCTTCGAGCGCGACATGACCCCGGCGGCGGCGCGTGAGATCGTCGAGGTCCAGAGCCGCATCGGCTTCCTGTTCCAGGGGGCGGCCCTCTTCGACTCCCTGACCATCGCCGAGAACGTCGGCTTCCGGCTGCGGGAGCGCAAACTCGCCTCTCCCCGGGAGATCGACGAGCGGGTACGGCAGATCCTGGAGCAGGTGTCGATCCCCGGCATCGCCGACCGCTACCCGGGCCAGGTCTCGGCCGGCGAGCGCAAGCGGGCCGGCCTGGCCCGGGCGCTGATCTCCCGGCCCGAGCTGCTAATCTACGATGAGCCGACCACGGGGCAGGACCCCATCATGATCCGCGGCGTCGACGAGATGATCCTCGAGACCTGGCAGACACTGCGGATCACCTCGATCGTCATCAGCCACGACATGCAGAGCACCTTCCGCCTGGGCCACCAGATCGCGATGCTCCACGAGGGTGCGATCCGGGCCTGCGGGACGCCGGCCGAGCTGCTGGCGACCGAGGACGAGATCGTCCAGCGCTTCATCTTCGCCGGTGGCGCCGCCCCATGAACGGGCTCGGTCTCGCCAGGCCGGTGTCGGGCAGGCCATGAGCGACGCCCGGCTGCCCCTCGTCGTGCCCTTGCCGCTGCTCGATTTCTCTTGTAATCTGAGGGGTTGCTGCTGTGGTGGCTGGGCGATCCCCGTCAGCCGGACCGACCTCGCCCGCATCCACCGCCTGCGGCCGACCCTCACGGACGATGACCTCTGCGTGCGGGCGCAGGTGGGGGGTGTCGAGCCGGAGCCGGGCGAGGAGCTGGCCCGCTTCCTGCGCCAGGTCGAGACGCCGGCCGGGCGCCGCTGCCTCTTCTTGACCGCGGATCACCACTGTCAGCTCCAGCGGGAAGGCGGGGCGGCGGCCTTGCCCGACGTCTGCGCGCTCTTCCCCGTCCGCGTCTTCCTCGTGGGCGAGCGGCTGGAGCTCCGCTACAGCGCGGCCTGTCCCGCGGTCCTCGCCGCGCTCGGCCCGGGGGACGCACCCCTCGTCGAGGCGCTCCTCGCCCGGCCGACGCGGCTCGGGCACACCTTCCGGCTGGCTCTGGTGCGCGAGCTCGACGAGGTGCGGATCGGTCCGACCGTGCTGGACGTCCCGACCGCCCTGCAACTGCGGGAGCTGCTGCTGCACGTCGTCGGGCGGCCGGGCGCCAGCGTCGGGCGGCGGCTGGCCGAGGCCGCCAGCCTGCTCGATCTGGTCGCCACCGGCGAGGCGGCCGAGGTCGATCTCGAGGCCCTGTCCGTGGACGAGTCCGGGTTCGCGCGTCGTCTGGCGCGCCTGGCGGACGAGCTGCCGGCGGCGAGGCTCTGCCAGGAGCTGCTCGCGTACCGCCCCTTCCTCGACGACCCGTCCTTGCTCGCCGTGCTGGACCACCCGGAGCCCCTGCGCTCGGCGCTCGACGCCTGGCCCGACCACTACGCCGCCCGGTGGCTGCCCGCGGCCGCGGCGCTCGACCCGGTCTGCGGCCGCGTCCTCTGGCTGTGGTGCCACGACCTCTTCCTGACCGACGCGGCCGGCGGGCGGGTCGACGGCGATCGTCTGGTGGGGCTCTTCGCCCGGGTGCTGCGGGTCGCCGCCGCCCTGGCCGGGGTGCTGCAGCGTCCCGTGGCCGGTCCGGTCCTCACGGCGGCCCTCGGGCTCAGCTCGTTCATCGACTCCCACTACCAGCCCGCCGCCGCGGGGCCGGCCGAGGGGGCCGGGCGGGAGCCCTTGCCTTTTTGAGCGTCCCGTCTATTGATCAAGCTTTCCGTGCCCCCAGATTGCGCGGACCTTTCGAAGTGAGGCAAAGACGATGCGCTCGACCTCTTCGCCCGGGAACTCCCGTCCCCATGCCCTCCCGCGCGTCCCCGGCAGTCTCTCCGGGCGCTCGCTCGTCGGCTGGCCCGCCCTGGCGATCTGTCTGCTGTTCGCCGGCCCGGCCGTGGCGGGCACCAGCGTCAGCGGGGCGATCAACGCCGACACCACCTGGAACCTCGCGGGCAGCCCCTACCTGCTGACCGCGGACGTCCAGGTCCAGGCCGGCGTCACCCTCACCATCGAGCCCGGCGTCGAGGTGCAGGTCTCCGCGGCCGACGGCAACGACATCGAGCTCATCGTCCGGGGCACCCTCTTCGCCGCCGGGACCTCGGTCGCCCCCATCGTCTTCAAGGCCCAGAGCGGCGAGGCGGCCGGGAGCTGGGAGGGGCTGTACGTCGACAGCGGCGGCAAGGCCACCCTGAAGAACCTGGCCATCCGCCATGCGGACAACGCCCTCGAGATCAACAAGCCCCTGCAGGCCGATCTCGATCTCACCGGAGTGACGATCACGGGCTTCCGGAGCCGGGCCGTCTCCCTGCTCAACGGCGGCACCGTGCTGCTGGACCGCTTCGTGATCGACGGCCTCGCGCTCGCCGGCACCACGGCCATCGTGGCCGGGACCGCGGTGGTCTCCCTCGAGAACTCGACCCTCCGCAACGTCGTCGACGGTGTCACGGTCGAGAACGCCAACCTCGGGCTGAGCCGGGTGATCGTCGCCAACACGACCACCGGCGTGCGGATGCGGGTCACGGCCAGCGGCGCCCGGGTCCTGGCCCTCGACCACTGCACCTTGCACGGCAACGGCAACGCCCTCGACCTCGCCCGCAGCGACAGCAGCTACTCCCTGAGCACCTCGATCACCAACTCGGTCTTCGGCGACAACCAGGCGGTCCTCAAGGACTCGGCCTCGGTCTCCTACCGCACGACGACCTTCAGCTCCTTCTACCGCAACGTCTGGTGGGGGCCGCGGTTGCTCGGCGGTGACTACCAGCCGACCCTGCCGGCCAACGCCACCACGAGCCTGCGCTACAACGGCCTGCTCGCGAACCCCGCGGGGGGCGACTACGCGCCCACCGATCGCTCGCCCGCTCGCTACTGGAGCCCCGCGGACGGCTCGAGCGTGGCCGGTGCGGTGCCCTTCGTCGGGGCGGCGACCGGCCCCGGGGTGCACGGCTTCTGGTACGTCAACCGGACCTTCGCGGCAGACACCGCCAACCGGGTGGCCGGGGACGTGGTGGTGACCAAGGGGGTGACCCTCAACTTCCAGCCGGGGGCCGAGCTGCTCTTCGAGAAGGGCGATCTGCTGGCGGGTGGCACGGACATCAACCGGGTCGAGCTGCGCGTCGAGGGCACCCTGGAGGCGGACGGCACCAACAGCCGTCCGGTCCGGCTGCGCTCCGCGCAGAACGATCCGGCCCCCGGCGACTGGTACGGCGTCCTCATCCTCGCGACCACCGAGGCCTTCAACATCGCCCAGGTCGATCTCGCCCATGCGGTGCGCGGCGTGTCCTTGCTCGCCAACGACCACATCGTCGCCGGTTCGGTGATCCATCACTGCTCCAGCGCCGGCATCTACATCGAGGGAGGCAACCCGGGCGTGGAGCAGGTCGAGCTGCACACCAACAGCGTCGGCCTGCACGTCACCGCCAACGCCCGGCCCGACGTCACCCAGGTCCTCGTGCGGAGCAGCCTGGGGATCGGCATCCAGGTCGACAACGCCAGCCTGAGCATCAGCGACTCCATCGTCCGGGACAATGCGACCTATGGGATCTACGAGGTCAACAACTCGGGGGCCTCCTGCAACATCGTGGTCGAGCACTGCACGATCGCCCACAACACGCTGGACGGCTTCGGCTACATGCGGTCGGACAGCTCTTACACGAACAACATCAGCCTGCTGTCCAGCTCGGTTACGCACAACGGTCGCTATGGTCTGAACGACCTGAACAGCGTCTCCTACAGGCGATCGCTGCTCACCTGTGACGGATCGAACTCCTGGGGCAACACCGGAGGGAACTGGAACAACCTGCAGTTCCAGGTGAACAACTGCTACTCGGCCAATCCGCTCTACGCCGATGCCGCCGCCCGCAACTACGAGCCCACCGTCTACTCGCCCAACCGGGGCCTGGGGCGCAATGGTACTTACGTCGGGGCTGTCACTCACAAAGGCGCGATCGGTCCCCAGATCGAGGGCTGGATCTGGGAGAACCTGACCCTGACCCTCGCCGGCTCCCCGTACACGGTCCTCGGCGACCTCGTGGTGACCAAGAACGTCACCTTGGCCGTCGAGCCGGGGGTGGTGCTGAAGGTCGTGCCCAACGCCGACGGCATGGGCACGGGCAACGCGGCCAATCGCGTGGAGATCGTCGTCGAGAGCCTCGGGAGCCTGCTCACCGACGGGAGCGGCGCGCCCGTCAAGATCGTGGTCGATCACGGTCAGCCAACCCCCGGGATGTGGTCCGGGCTCACCTTGAAGGACAGCCGTTCCTCCCGCCTCGACAACCTGCTCATCGAGTACCCTAGCTACGGACTCCTCGTCACCGGGCCCGGGGTCCCGATCATCGAGGACGTGACCATCAAGCATCACAACAGCACCGGCATCGAGGTGCGGGATGCCACCGCCGCTCCGGCCATCGACCTGCTGGGTGTGCAGGTCATCGGCGCCGGTCGCGGCACGGGGATCCTCTTCAATAACTCCCTCGGCATGGTGCGCAGCAGCTATGTCACCCATCACCAGACGGGCATCTCCGTGCAGGCGACCAACTCGGGTTTGAAGCCGGTCCACCTGGTGAACAACACCATTGTTCACCACACATCGGGGGTTCAGGCATATCGATCCGAGAGTTCCTATGATCTGCGCCTCTATGTGTACAATAACGTCATCGCCAACAGCACATCCTTCGCATACGAAGATCGCTCAGGCGTATCCTATCGCTATGTCTACTCATATCACCGCAATAACAACTATTACAATCTTCCGAATCGCCAGGGCAACATCTACGAGGACATCGGGAACATCGTCACCGACCCGAAGATCGAGGACGACGACTGGGAGGATTTCCCTCGCTGGTGGGACGGTAAGCTCTGGGCCGAATCCCTGGCGATCAACACCGGCAGCGCCGCGGCCGGCAACCTGCCCGCGCGGGACCTGATCAACCGGCCGCGCACCATCGGCGTCAGCCCCGACATGGGCGGCCACGAGTTCGCTCCCCAGGAGAACCGCGAGCCGCGCGCCGACGCGGTCGCCAAGTCCATCATGGTCCCCCGCGGCGAGGCCTTCGAGCTCGACGGGACCGCCTCGGTCGATCCGGACGGTCAGATCGCCTCGGCCTTCTGGACCATGAGCGACGGCACGGTCACCGCGGGGCTGAAGGTGCAGCACACCTTCGCCAACGCGGGCGAGAACCAGTGGGCCTACATCACCGTCGTCGACGACAAGGGCGCGGAGGACCATGCGCGCGTGCTCTGCAACGTCAACATCCGGCCCGTGGCCGACGCCGGGCCCGCGGTCTTCCAGGACGAAGGTCCCGACGAGGACGTCTTCTTCGACGGCACCCTGAGCACCGATCCGGACGGCACCCTGGTGAAGTACGAGTGGGATTTCGGCGACGGCACGGCCAAGTCCAACGAGAAGAGCCCGCGCCACTCCTACCTGAGCGCGGGGCTGTACACCGTGACCCTCACCGTGACCGACAACGAGGGGCTCAGCCACTCCGACACCACCCTGGCCACCGTCTACGGGAACGTCGACACCGTGGGGCCGCACATCGAGCACCAGGAGATCGCGGACGGCCAGCCCATCGCCCAGGCGGTCGTGGTCAGCGCCATGATCCGCGATCCTTCCGGGGTGAAGAGCGCGGTCCTGCAGCACCGTCCCAAGGGCGGCGCCTCCAAGTTCGTCGTCATGGTCAAGCAGGCGGCGACGGACGAGTGGAAGGCGACCATCCCCGCCGCCGACGTGGTCGCGGCCGGCGTGGAGTACTGGATCACCGCCATCGACGAGGTCGAGCAGGGCAACACCAGCACCGCACCGGTCGGCGCGCCGGCCACCGCGGTCTGGGATTTCCTGGTCGTCGGCGATCCCGATCCGCCGGCCATCGTGCATCAGGAGATCGCGGACGGGCAGGAGCCGGGCGTGGCGGTGACGGTCACGGCCACCGTGACCGACGCCACGGGTGTCGCCAAGGTGACCCTCTTCTTCCGTCCGGAGGGGGGCGCGGCCTTCGGCGCCGCAGACCTGGTCCGGGGCGCCAACAACCTCTGGACCGGTCAGATCCCGGCCTTCGTCGTCGCTCGTCCCGGCGTCGAGTACTTCCTCGAGGCCAGCGACACCTCGCCCATCCCGAACACTGGCCGGCTGCCGGCCAGCGCCCCGAGCCAGGTGCTCGATTTCGTCGTCGGCGTCCCCGACCACACCGCGCCGGTGGTGACCCACACCCCCGTCGGGGACGGCCAGCCGGCCGGGACCCCGGTGATCCTCTCCGCCTCGGCCACGGACAACGCCGGCAGCGTCGTCTCCCTCGATCTCTACTACAAGCCGGCCGGCGCTGCGGGGTACACCCGCGCGGCCATGGCCCGGGGAGAGGGGACCTCCTGGCAGGGGCAGATCCCCGGCGCGGCGATGCTCGTCGGGACCATGGCCTACTACCTCATCGCCACGGACGAGGCCGGGAACCCGGGGGGCTCGCCCCTCACCGCGCCGGCCGCGGTGCATACCTTCCAGGTCGCCGCCTTGGATACGACGGGCCCGACGATCACTCATACGAAAGTACCAAATGGCCAGGTCGCGGGGAAGGACGTGCCCGTGACGGCCGAGGCGACCGATCCCGCGGGCGTCTCCTTCATGCGCCTGCACTACCGGCCCCAGGGGTTCCCCTTCTTCCAGGAGATCCCCATGACCCTCGCCAACGGGGTCTATTCGGCCAGCATCCCGGCGTTCTCCGTGGTCGAGCCCGCGGTCGAGTACTACCTGCGCGCCGCCGACGCCCGCAACAACATCAGCACCTCTCCGGCGGGCGCCCCCGCATCCTTCAACACCTTCACGGTGCAGGGGGTCGACTCCACCGGCCCGAGCATCGTCCACACCCTCGTCGCCGCGGGGCAGCCGGCCGGCGTCCCGGTCGTCCTCGAGGCCACCGTCACCGACGGCTCCGGGGTGCTGGCGGTGACCGCCCACTACCGGGTGCAGGGGACCGTGCCCTTCACCGCGCTGGCCCTGGTCGACCAGGGCGATCACGTCTACCGGGCCGCGATCCCGGCGGCCAGCGTGCTGCAGCCCGGTGTGCAGTACTACCTCGTGGCCGAGGACGCCTCCGCTGCCCGCAACCAGACCGTCTTGCCGGCCGCGGGCGCCGCCGCGCCGCACACCTTCGGCGTGGTCCAGCCGGTCCCGCCGCCGGCCGCCGGCGAGCTGGTCATCACCGAGGTGATGTTCAACCCCGAGGCGGTCCTCGACGCCAACGGCGAGTGGTTCGAGGTGCACAACGCCACCGACCACCGCCTCGAGCTCGCCGGGCTGCGCTTCGTCGACGACGCGGACAGCGGCTTCACGGTCGCGGGGACGCTCCAGGTGGCCGCCGGCGACTACCTGGTGTTCGGCAAGAGCGACGACCTGGCGACCAACGGCGGGGTGCTCGTGGACTACGCGTACGACGGGGCCATGGGGCTGGCCAACACCCGCGATACCCTGCGGATCGTCGACGCGGCGGGCGTCGAGATCGATCGGATCGCCTATGACAGCGCGGCCGGCTGGCCCAATGCCCCGGGGGCCGCGATCCAGCTCTCCGGCCACCTCGACCCCGCGGTCGCGGACAACGGGCTGGCCGTCAACTGGTGCCTCGCCACGGATCCCATCGACCCCATCACGCCCCGGGACCTGGGCACCCCGGGCGCGGTCAACTCGGAGTGCGTCGCGGTCGATCCCTGCGACCCCAACCCCTGCACCGCGCCGCCCGCGGCCACCTGCGCCGACGTCCACACCCGCCGGACCTATCCGGCCAGCGGCACCTGCGTCGCCAGCGACGAGGAGGCGGTGTGCACCTACACCCCCACGGACACCGCCTGCGTCGCGCCCAACGACGTCTGCAGCAACGGCGAGTGCGTCTCCGGGCTCGTCCCCGTGGGCTTCTGCCGCCTGCAGCACCCCCTCACGGTGAGCACGATCACCGGGGTCATGACGACGTACTATGGTCGGGTCTACCAGGCGGGGATCACGGACCAAAGTACTGCGGTCGACGTCGACCCCGACTTGCTCGCCGAGCTCGGCTACGGCCCCGACGGCTCCCTGCCGGCGGGCAACGTCGCGTGGACATGGCTGGCGGCCGCACCCAACCCCGGCTGGAACGGTAGCCTGGCGGTTCCCGCGGAGCCGGACAATGACGAGTACCAGCTCGCGCTGGCGGCGCCGGCCCCGGGCTTCTACGACTACGCGTTCCGGTTCTCCGCGGACGGGGGCCAGAGCTGGACCTACTGCGACGGCGGCAGCGCCGGCTCCAGCGATGGCTACCAGGTCGCCAATGCGGGCGCCCTGACCTCGACTCCCGTGGTCGACCCCTGCAGCCCGAACCCCTGCCTGGCGCCGCCGGCCGCGCGCTGCGACGGCGACACGGTCGTCCAGGCCACCGCGCCCGGCACCTGCACCGCGGTCGCCGGACAGGCCACCTGCGCCTACCCCGAGCAGCGGACCGTCTGCGCGGTCGGCACGATCTGCCTCGAGGGGGCGTGCGTCGACGACCCCTGTCTCCCCAACCCCTGCACCGCACCGCCCGCGATCGTCTGCGCGGACGACCGCAGCCGCCGGGTCCCCACTTCGCCGGGGAGCTGCACCGCCGTGAGCGGCCAGGCCGAGTGCCTCTACGCCGAGACCATCGTCGCCTGCGGCGCGACCGAGCTCTGCCTGGGCGGGCAGTGTGTCGCCGAGGTCCCCCGTCCGGGACCGGGGGAGCTGGTGATCACCGAGGTGCTGCAGGACCCCGCGGCCGTGCTCGACAGCGCGGGCGAGTGGTTCGAGGTCTTCAATCCAACGATCGAGACCCTGGAGCTGGCCGGCCTGAGCGTCTCCGACGACCGCACCGACAGCTTCCTCGTGGACGTCGACTCCCTGCCGATCCAGCCCGGCGAGTACCTCGTCTTCGGGCGCAACGGGGACCCGCTGCTCAACGGCGGGGTCGCGGTCGACTACGTCTACGGATCGAAGATGTCCCTCTCCAACGGCGCGGACGCGCTGGTCATCCGCAACCCCTCCGGCGAAGTCGTCGACCAGATCCTCTGGGATGGCGGGATCGCCTGGCCCGATCCGACCGGCGCCGCGATGCAGCTCGACGGCGCGGTGGTCCCCGATGCGGACGACAACGACGACGGGGCGAGCTGGTGCGTGGCCCGCACGCCGATCCGGGAGGGGGCGGTCAGCGACCGCGGGACGCCGGGCGCGGCCAACCCCTCCTGCGTCGTCCCCGTGGACTTCTGTCGCCTGCAGGAGCCGCTCCTGATCGAGACCCACCCCGGCCTGACCACGGTCGTCGCCGGGCGGGTCGAGGTCCGCGGCGTGACTGATCGCTCGAAGGTGGTCGATCCCAGCGAGGACCTGCTCGCCCAGCTCGGCGTCGGGCCCGACGCCAGCCAGCCTGCGGCCAACCCGGCCTGGACCTGGCAGGTCGCGGCGCCGAACCTCGCCTACGACGGCGAGGCGGCCAGCGAAGAGACTCTCGACGAGTACCGCGCGACCCTGGTCGCCCCGGCCGTCGGGACCTACGACTACGCGTTCCGCTTCTCCGCGGACCGGGGCCTCTCCTGGAAGTACTGCGATGCCAGCCCGGGCTCGGCGGACGGCTACCAGGTCGCCAAGGCCGGCGATCTGCGCGTGACCGCGCCGGTGGACCCCTGCGACCCCAACCCCTGCAACAGCCCGCCCCTTGCCGCGTGCGAGGGCACCGTGGCGGTGAGCTACGCTTCGCCGGGCACCTGCAGCCTCAGCGGGGGCGAGGCGAGCTGCCAGTACACCGCCACTCGCGCCGACTGCGCAGCCCGCGGTGAGCTCTGCGCGGCCGGTCGCTGCGTCGCGGACCCCTGCAACCCCAACCCCTGCACCGCGCCGCCCGCGACGACCTGCGAGGACGGCCAGACCCGCCGGGTCTACTCCTCGCCCGGACTCTGTCAGGTCGTGGACCTCGAGGCCGAGTGCACCTACGGCCACCAGCTCGTGGCCTGCGCCGGCGGGGAGGTCTGCCAGGCGGGGCAGTGCCTCAGCACCCTCCAGCGGCCGGGCCCCGGCGACCTGGTGATCACCGAGCTGATGATCGATCCCACAGCCGTGGGCGATCTCGCCGGCGAGTGGTTCGAGGTCTACAACGCCTCCGGCGTGCCCCTGGAGCTGGCGGGCCTGCAGGTCAAGGACCTGGGCAGCAACTCCTTCACCATCACCTACGCCTCCTTGCGGCTCGACGCCGGCAAGTACTTCGTCCTCGGCCGGAACGGCGATCCGGCGGCCAACGGGGGTGTCGCGGTCGATTACGTCTACGGGAACACGATGGCCCTCGGCAACAGCGGGGACGCGGTGATCCTCGTCAACCCGGCCGGCGTGGAGGTGGACCGGGTGGTCTTCACCACCGGCGCTCCCTGGGCCGACCCCACGGGCGCCAGCCTCCAGCTCGACGGCGCCTTCGCACCGGCCCTCGTCGACAACGCGGACGGGAACAACTGGTGCGCCTCCACGGTCGCGATCCACGCGGGGGCGGGCAGCGATCTCGGCACGCCGGGCGAGGCCAACCACCGGTGCGGCGCACCGCAGGTCGACTTCTGCCGCCTGCAGGCCCCCTTGCGCGAGGAGACGGTGCCGGGCGAGCCCTTCGACGTCTACGGGCGGGTGCTGCTGGCCGGGGTGACGGACGTCACCCCCGGAGTCGATCCCGACCCCGCCTTGCTCGGCCAGCTCGGCTGGGGTCCGGCGGGCAGCGACCCCACGGGCAACGGCTCGTGGACCTGGACCGCCACCGCGCCCGATCCGGACTGGGACGGCGTGCTGGAGGGTGAGCCGAGCTACGACGAGTATCTCGGCGAGCTGGTCTCCCCGGCGAGCGGCAGCTACGCCTTCGCGTACCGCTTCTCCGCGGACGGCGGCGGCACCTGGACCTACTGCGACGGCGGGGTCAACGGCTCGAGCGACGGGTATCAGCCGGCCAGCGCGGGCGTGCTGCTCGTCGCGGCCAGCGTCGACCCCTGCAACCCCAACCCCTGCACGGACGCGCCCGCCGCGGACTGCGCCGACGCCACCACCCAGCGGCTGTTCCGCGCCCCGGGCACCTGCGTCGCCAGCGGGGCCCAGGCCCAGTGCACCTATGCGTACGACGACGTCGCCTGCCCGGCCGGCAAGCTCTGCGACGCCGGGATCTGCTCGAGCAACCTGCCGGGGCCGCGGCCGGGCGAGCTGGTGGTGACCGAGATCCTGCAGGATCCGAAGCTCACCCTCGACGACGTGGGCGAGTGGTTCGAGGTCTACAACGCCTCGTCCAAGGTGCTCGAGCTGGCCGGCCTGAAGGTCTCCGACCTCGGCACCGACTCCTTCACGGTGGCGGTCGACACCCTGCCCATCCAGCCCGGCCAGTACCTGGTCTTCGGCCGCAACGGCGACACCGCGGTCAACGGCGGCATCACCATGGCCTACGTCTACGGGAGCAAGATGAGCCTGGCCAACAGCGATGACGAGATCGTCCTGACCTCGGCCCTCGGGGAGGAGATCGACCGGGTCGCGTACACGGGCGCCGCGCCCTGGGCCAAGCCGACGGGCGCCTCCCTGCAGTTCGACGGACGGCTGCTGCGGCGAGGCGGCGACAACGCCCTCGGCGCGAACTGGTGCGTTGCGACCACTCCCTTCGCCCCTCCGCCCCCCGATCGGGACAAAGGTACCCCCGGCCAGGCCAACGCGGCCTGCCCTGCGGTGACGATCCCCGTCGACTACTGCCGGCTGGTGGGCCCCCTCGCGGTCGAGGCCGCGCCGGGTGAGGTGATCCGGTACAGCGGTCGGATCCGCCAGACCGGGATCACCGAGCAGACCCCGGGCGTCGATCCCGATCCCGACCTGCTGAGCCAGATCGGCCACGGGCCCGACGGCAGCAACCCCACGGGCAACGCCGCCTGGGTCTGGGCCGCGACCGCGGCGGACGAGGCCTGGGATGGCGCGGCCGCCGGCGCGCCGACCGAGGACCAGGTCCTGCTCGACCTGGCCGCGCCGGGCGCGGGGCGGTACGACCTGGCCCTGCGGGTCTCCGCGGACGCCGGCCAGACCTGGACCTACTGCGACGGCGACGGCTCGAGCAACGGCTACCTGGTGGCCCTGGCCGGCGACCTGCACGTCGTCGTGCCGGTCGATCCCTGCTCGCCCAACCCCTGCACCGATCCCCCGGCCAACGAGTGCGTCGACGCGGCCACCCTGCGCAGCTACCCCTCGCCGGGCGTCTGCACCGCGGTGGGGCAGGCCGCGGCCTGCGACTACCCCGCCAGCGTCCAGCCGTGCGGCGCGGGCGAGGCCTGCGACGCGGGCCGGTGCGCCAGCACGGGCGTGCTCCCGCTGCCGGGCGAGGTGGTGATCACCGAGATCATGTACAACCCCAAGGCCGTGGACGACAGCGTCGGCGAGTGGTTCGAGGTCCGCAACGTCAGCGACCACGAGCTGGAGCTCGCGGGCCTGACCGTGACGGACGGGACCGAGTCCTTCGTGATCGGTGCGCCCCTGCTGCGGGTCCCGGCCGGCGGCTTCGCGGTCCTCGGCCAGGTGGCCGATCCCGCGGTCAACGGCGGCGTCACCCTCGACCACGCCTACGGCAACGCCATGTCCCTGCGCAACAACGCCGACCGGGTGACCCTACAGCACCCGGACGGCCGGGTCCTCGACACGGTGGCCTACGGCAGCACCCTGCCCTGGCCGTCCCCCGACGGCGCGGCCTTGCAGCTCGACTCCCGGCTGGACCCCGCGACCGCGGACAACGAGGACGGGCGGAGCTGGTGCCTCGCGACCACGCCGCTCCGCGAGGCGCAGCCCACGGATCTGGGCACGCCGGGGGCCGCCAACACCCCGTGCGGCGGCGAGCCGCGCCTCGTGGGCTGGTGCCGGCTGCAGGCCCCCCTCGAGCTGACGATCCCGCCCGGCCTCACCTACCGGGTCGGCGGGCGCGTCTTCGTGGAGGGTCTCACCGACCTGACCAAGGGGATCGACCCCCACGGCGACCTGCGCGCCGAGCTGGGCTGGGGCCCGGACGGGAGCCAGCCCGGCGCCGACTGGACCTGGGTCGTGGCCCAGCCGGCCGAGGACTGGGACGGCGAGGCCGCGGGCGAGGTCGCGCTGGACGAGTACCTCGGGGGGCTGGTGGCGCCGGCCCTCGGCCGCTACGACTACGCGTTCCGCTTCAGCCTCGACGCGGCGTTGAGCTGGACCTACTGCGACGGCGGGGCCGAGGGCTCCCGGGACGGCTACTCCAGCGACCAGGCCGGCGATCTGCAGGTCGTCGCCGCGGTCGATCCCTGCCTGCCGAACCCCTGCAACCAGGCGCCGGAGCCGTCGTGCCGGGGCAACTCGGCGATCACCCACCAGCTCCCCGGCGTCTGCGAGGTCGTGGCGGGCGAGGCCTCCTGCACCTACACCGAGATCGTCACGGACTGCCTCCTCGCGGGCCAGATCTGCCAGGAGGGCGCGTGCATCGACAGCGACGACGAGCAGGGGCCGACCATCGACCTCACCGCGATCCCCACCAGCGTCGAGGAGGGGATCCCCTTCCTCGTGGAGGTGGAGGTCAGCGATCCGAGCGGGGTCGCGACGGTGGACCTGCTGTATCGCAGCCACGGGGAGGGCTGGGTGGAGCTCCTCGAGATCGAGGGGGACGATGGTCTCTATTTTGTAGAGATCCCTGGAGAGAAAGTCGTCCAGCCGATCCTCGAGCTCTACCTGCGGGCGACGGACGTCCTGGGCAACTCGTCCCTGGCTCCGGCCGGGGGCGAGGAGGCGCCCCTCGAGGTCGACGTGGTGCCCGCGGGCGAGGATCTGACTCCGCCGACCGTGGTCCACACGGCCCCGGCCAGCGTCCGGCTGGGCGACCCGCTGCTGCTCGAGGCCGAGGTCCAGGACCCCTCGGGGATCGCCTCCGTCGAGGCGCGCTACCGACCGAGCGGGCGGGGGAACTGGACCATCGCCGCCCTCGTGGCCGAGGACGGCCTGTTCCGGCTCAGCATCGAGACGGGCGACGTCCAGGCCGACGCGCTCGAATACTACCTGATCGCGACCGACGCCGCCCCCGCGGCCAACGTGGCCCATCATCCGGCCGGCGCGCCGGACGAGTTCCACCGGGTCGAGATCTACACCGAGGGCTCCGATGGCGGGGCTCCCGACGGCGGCGTGGACGGTGGGGCCGAGGGCGAGGGCGAAGGCGAGGGTGCCGAGGGCGAGGGCGAAGGTGCCGAGGGCGAGGGCGAGGGCGCCGAGGGCGAGGGCGAGGGCGCCGAGGGCGAGGGCGCCGAGGGCGAGGGCGAGGGCGAGGGCGAGGAGCCCGAGGGGCGGGCCGACACGGGGTGCTCCTGCCGCGTCCCGGCGGCCGCCGCTCCCGGCGGGCTGCTCTGGGTGGCCCTGGCCGCGGTGGCCCTGGTCGCGGTGCGCCGCAGGGTCTAGGCGAACCCGAGGCCGAGCCTGCGCCGCGCTGGCGCGGGCTCGGCGCCCCAGGAGGGAAGCATGTACTGCTCCAAGTGCGGCACCCAGAACGACGATCGCACCACGGCCTGTTCGTCGTGCGGCGCCTCCCTCGTGCCCCTCGCCGCCTCCCCGGCGAAGAAGAAGGGCTCCGTGGGGCCGGTGGTCATCGTGCTCGTCGTCCTGTTCGGCTTCTTCTTCGTCATGGTGGTGGGGATCCTCGCCGCGATCGCGATCCCCTCCTTCCTGAAGTTCCAGAAGCGGGCGAAGACCAGCGAGGCCACCGTGAACCTGCGGCGGATCTACGACTCCTCCGTGAGCTACTTCGCGGAGGACCGCCTCGACGCCAGCGGCAACCCCCTGCCGCGCCAGTTCCCGGTCTCGACGGGCCCGACCCCCGCGCGGGAGCTCTGCTCCGGGGAGGGGGGGCGCTTCGCGCCCCAGGCCGCGGACTGGGAGACCCCGACGTGGCAGGCCCTCCAGTTCGCGGTCGCCGACTCCTCCTACTACCGCTACGAGTACCGGTCCGCGGGGACCGACCGCGGGGCCTCCTTCACCGTCCGGGCCATCGGCGACCTCGACTGCGACGGCGAGCTCGCGACCTTCGAGATGGCGGGCACGGTGGACGAGAGCGGGAGCGTGACCTCGGCCGCGGGCCTGACCAGCATCGACGAGCTGGAGTAGCCCGTCCCCGCCCGCATGCCCCCCGGTCGCCTGCTGCCGGGTGGGTGCCGGCCAACAGGTCGGCACCAGCCTCCTCACCCTTTAGATCCTGGCCCTGGCGGGCAGAGGAGCAAAGCGACCGGCGCGGAGGCCGGTCGCCACCCTGCGGAGGCCGGTCGCTACCAAACTAGCTGATCGGGCTGCTGATTCTCCCGGCTATGGCTGGTCGGCCGTCTCCTGCAGCAGCCGCACCCGGTCGACCTTCCCGTTGTCGTTGCGGGGGAGCGGTCCGGCGTGGACCACGAAGCGCTGGGGGAGGAGGGTGGCGTCGAGCCGCTGACGGCACCAGGCCCGCAGCTCTCCCAGGGCCAGCTCACCGCCCGGCGCCGGGGCGAGGTGGGCGACGATGGCCTGCCCGAGCACGGGATCGGGCGCCCCTACCACCGCGGCCTCGGCCACCGCCGGGTGCTCGACCAGGGCCGCCTCGATCTCCCGGGGGCTGATCTTCTCGCCGCGACACTTGAGGATGTCGTCCGAGCGCCCCCGGAAGTACAGGTAGCCCTCCTCGTCCATGACGAACCGGTCGCCCGTGTCCAGCACGCGCTCGCCCAGCAGTACCCCGGGGCGGAAGCGGGCGGCCGTCAGCTCGGGGCTGCGCCAGTAGCCGGCCGCGACGTGGGCGCCGCGCACCTGCAGGATGCCCTCCTCTCCCGGGAGGGCGTGGCCGCCGTCCGCCCGGGCGATCCAGACCTCGGTGTTGGGGATCGCCCGCCCGACCGAGGTCGGGCGAGAATCCAGCTCCTCCGGGGGGAGGTAGCTGACCCGGGTGCACTCGGTCAGGCCGTACATCGAGTAGAGCCGGGCGCGGGGGAAGAGCGCCCGCAGGCGGCGGATGTGCTCGGGCGGCAGCACGTCCGCGGTGTTGGTCAGGTAGCGCAGCCGGGGGAGGGGGACGCTGGCCGGCTCGGCGAGGCCGAGCAGCAGGGCGAACATGGTCGGTACGCCGGGGAAGCCGGTGACCTCCTCCTGCTGCATGCGCTGCAGCACGGGGAAGGGGAAGGTGAAGCCGGGCTCGAGCAGCACCGTCGCGCCGACCTGCAGGGCGGTGAGCACCTGGAAGAAGCCATAGTCGAAGGAGAGGGGGAGCGCGTCGAGGATGACGTCCTCGGGGACGTTCTCGAGGTAGGCGCCGATGGACCAGCTCGTGTGGACCAGGTTGGCGTGGGTCAGCATCACGCCCTTGGGCTGGCCGCGACTGCCCGAGGTGTAGAAGAGCGCGGCCAGGTCCTGGTCGATGGCCCGGCGGGGTGGGGGAGGGGTGTCCCGGGCGACCGCGTCCGCCCAGGTGAGGCTGCCCGGGGGGGAGGAGACGCCCTCCGGCGGCTGGTCCCCGTCGAGCCGGAGCACCAGGGGGGGCTCCGGGACCGCGGCGAGCGCGGCCGCGGCGACTGCGGCCGTGCTCGGGTCGACGAGGAGGGCCCGGGCCCCCGAGTCCGCGAGCAGGTAGCGCAGTTTCGGTACTTTGGTCCCGGGATGGACCGGCACGAAGACCCCATCGCATCGCAGGGCCGCGAGGGCCGCCAGGGGGACCTCGACCCGGTTGGGCGCGAACAGGAGCACCCGGTCCCCGCGCCGCAGCCCGGCGTCGTGCAGGCACGCGGCCAGGCGGTCCACGGTCTGCTCCGCCTCCCCGTAGGTCACCGCCCGGGCCCGGTCCGCGAGGAAGCGCTTGGCGGGATGCCGTCGTGTGGCCCGCGTCAGCGCGAGGTCGAGCAGGCGGTCGTTGCGGGGGGGCGGGACGGCCATGGGGTCAGCTCCGGTCCCGGTGGGGGAGCAGGTCGGCGAAGCTCGCCAGGGCCTCGGGGTTGGCGAGCGCGGCCGCGTTCTTCACCGGCTGGCCGAGCAGGGCGTTGCGCACCGCGGCCTCCACTTTCTTGCCCGAGCGGGTGTAGGGGATGGCCGGCACCGCGTGGATCTGGCGGGGGACGTGGCGTGGCGAGGCCTGCTGGCGGATCTCCTGGCGGATCAGGGTGCGGAGCTCGTCGTCGAGGACGACGCCGGGCGCGAGCACCACGCAGAGGATCACGGCCTCGTCGTCCTCCTCGGGGACGCCGACGACGACGCTGTCCGCGATCATGGGCAGCCGCTGGACGATGCGGTCGATCTCGGCCGTGCCGATGCGCACGCCCCCCGGGTTGAGGGTGGTGTCGCTGCGGCCGTGGATCACCGCGCCCCCCTCCGGGGTCAGCTCGAGCAGGTCGCCGTGGTGCCAGCACCCGGGGAAGCGGTCGAAGTAGGCCTGGCGGAAGCGCCGGCCGTCGGGATCGCCGAGGAAGCCCAGGGGGCGGTTGGGGAAGGGCGTGGTGCAGACGAGCTCCCCCCGCTGCCCTGGCGGCAGGGGGTGGCCGTCGTCGGCGAAGGCCTCCACCTGCAGCCCCAGCCCCCGGCACTGGATCTCGCCCCGCCGGACCGGCAGCGTCGGCGCGCCGAGCACGAAGCAGCCAAGGATGTCGGTGCCGCCGCTGATGGAGGCGAGGTTCAGGTCCGTGGCGACGTGCTCGTAGACCCAGTCGAACTGGGGCGCGTGCAGGGGCGAGCCGGTGGAGAGCACGGTCCGCAGCGGCCCTCCGGCGACGCCTGGCAGAGAGCGCCTTGGCGACAGCGCCCGCTTGCCGCAGACCGCGAGGTACTTGGCGCTGGTGCCGAAGTGGGTGACCCCGAGGTCGTCGACCAGGCGCCAGAGCGCGAGGTCGTCGGGGTGAAACGGGCTGCCGTCGTACAGGACGACCGCCGCACCCTGCAGCAGGGCCGCGACCAGCCAGTTCCACATCATCCAGCCGCAGGTCGTGTAGTAGAAGAGCACGTCCCCGGGGCCGAGGTCGCAGTGCAGGGCGTGCTCCTTGTGGAAGTTCAGCAGCGGGCCGCCCGTGCCGTGGACGATGGCCTTGGGGAGCCCCGTGGTCCCCGAGGAGAAGAGCACGAACAGGGGGTGGTCGAAGGGGACCGGCGCGGCGGGGGGCGTCGTGCCGGCCGTCTGGAGCAGCTCGTCCCAGGTCCGGGCCCCGGGCGGCAGGTCCGGGCCCGCGGGGTGGAGGTAGCCGACCTGCACGAGCTGCGGCCTCTCACCCAGCTCCCGCCACAGCTCGCGGGTCCGCTCGCCCAGCTCGATCCGCTTGCCGTCGTACTGGTAGCCGTCCGCGACGAAGAGGACCCGGGGCTGGAGCTGCAGCAGCCGGTCCCGCAGGGCGGCGACCCCGAAGTCGGGCGAGCAGGACGCGAAGGTCGCGCCCAGCCAGGCCGTCGCCAGCATGGCGATCACGGTCTCGGGGACGTTGGGGAGCACCGCAGCCACCCGGTCGCCCGGGCCGACCCCGAGCGCCGCGAGCCCGGCCGCGCAGCGGGACACCAGGGCTGCCAGCTCGTCCCGGCCGATCCGGCGGGGCTCCCCGCCCCGCTCGTCGACCGCCAGGAGCGCGGGTTCATCCCCATGAAAGCGAAGGAGATTCTGGGCAAAGTTGAGCTTCGTGCCCGGGAACCAGCGCGCCTCGAGGGGCGTGCTCCCCACGAGCACCTGCGCGGGCGGCGCGGCCACGGTGAGGGCCGCATCCTCCCACAGGGCTTGCCAGAAGGCCGCCGGATCCCTGGTCGAGCGGCGGTGCAGCTCCGGGTAGTCCGCGCAGTCGGGGAAGAAGCGGGTGGTGAACCGGGTCAGCCGGGCCCGGCGCAGCCGGTCGGCCGAGGGGGTCCAGAGGACGGGATTGGGCGGCGGCTGGTCCATCGACTCCCCCCTGGGTGGGCCTTCATTTTAGCCCGGTCGAGGCCGTTCGAGCAATCGGGCGCCCGTCTCCCACGGTCCGGATCATCACCGCGGCGCCGCGGGCCGGCTCGGCTGCGACGTGCTGCTACAGGAGCTCTGCCTCTGGCGGCCCCCCCTGCCGGCACCGGACCCGCTGCTGTCCTGCAGCTTGTGGGGGCCGCTCTGCCTGGCCAGCCGGCTGGACGGTGTGGTCAAGGTCCGGGGGACCTCCCTCGCCGAGTGTCCCCTGTACGAGCCCCTGGCGTGCCTGGGGGGCGAGCTCGTCCCCGGCCTGGACGCCCAGGGCTGCCCGCAGCCGGTGTGCCGCTGCCCCGATGGCTCCCTCGCCGTGGCCGGCGGCTGCCCGGTGGACTGCACGGTGAGCGCCGAGGTGCGCCGCTGCGCGACCGACGACGGCTGCGCCTGCGGCACCAACACGGTCACCGGTGCCTGCGACTACGGGAACCCGGCCTGCATCGACACCTCGCGGCAGTGTCCCGACTTCTGCGCCGGCATCCACGGCCGCTTCGTGATGACCTGCGTCGCGGGGGTCTGCCAGCAGACCATGCAGTGACCTGCCGATCAGCGGTCGTGAGGGCCCGCTGGCCGCGAAGGAGCCGGCAGAGACCTCCCCGGGTCCGGGCCACCTCGGCAGGTCACGAGGCGGCCTCCGGACCGCGGACCGCCCGTCGGGGCTCCCTGACGCCGCTCGGGCCGCGGCCGGAGACTTGCCACCCGCGCCTCTCAGGGCGCGGGCAGGCCCGACAGCTCCAGCCGCGCCGGCAGCCCGAGCCGCTCGCCCGGGGGCACCGTGGTCAGGTCGAGAGCCACCGCCCGCAGGGCGATCCCTCCGGGCGGCCAGGGGAGGTGCGCCCCGTAGAGGGTGTCGCCGAGGATCGGGCAGCCGTGGCGGGCGAGCTCGTAGCGGAGCTGGTGCGACCGGCCCGTGTGGGGCTGCAGGCGCCAGCTCAGGACCGCGCCCGCGGGGGTCGGCCGCGCCTCCAGGAGCCAGGCCAGGGTCAGGGAGGGCTTGCCCGCCACGGGGTGCTCGTAGGCCCGCCGCTTGCCCCGGGCCAGCAGGCACTCCCAGCGGCGGGGCTCGGGAGCGGGCATGCTGGTCTCTTCGTCTCTCTCTGACCAGGCAAAATAGTCCTTATGAACCAGGCGACCCTCGAACCAGGCGGAGGCCGTCCGCTGCGCGCCCGGGTCGAGCGCGAAGAGGAGCAGGCCACCGACCTCCGCGTCGAGCCGGTGCACGGGAAAGACCCGTGCCCCGAGGAGCTTCTCCAGGAGCCGGCCCGCGCAGGGGCGGGGATCCTCGTCGGCGCGCCGTCCGGGCACGCTCAGCCAGCCAGCCGGCTTGTCCACGACCGCCAGCCGCGGGCGCTGCAGCACCAGCCGCGTCCCGAGCTCCTGCACCCGGGCTGCCGCGTCCGGGGGTTCCGCCCGCGCCGGGCGAGGAGGGTGCGGCGCGGTCACGTCGGGGGCCTCGGTCCGGTCGTGGTGGCGGGGAGGGGGAGGCTGCCGGGGCCGCGGTCACGGTCGCGATCGGCGGGGGTGGCAGTGGGGCTGCCGGGGTCGCTGCCGGAGAGGCCGCCGGGGTCGCTGCCGGAGAGGCCGGCGGGGTCGCTGCCGGAGAGGCCGCCGGGGAGCCGGAACAGCATCTGGGCGTTGCGGGTCGTGACCTCGGCGACCTCGGCCAGAGAGACTCCCTGCAGCCGGGCCAGCTCCTCGGCTGCTCGCACCACGCACGCCGGCTCGTTGCGCGCTCCCGGGGTGGCGCCCAGCACGGGGGAGTCGGTCTCGAGCAGCAGCCGCTCGAGGGGGAACCGCTTGAAGAGCTTCTGCTTTTGCGGGGAGCGCACCAGGGAGGGCGGGACCGAGAAGAAGTAGCCGGCCTCCAGCCCGGGATCGGCCGTGGAACGCTTCCCATCGAAGGCATGGAGCACCACCCGCTCCGCCCCGCTGCGCCGCAACAGCTCGATGGTCGCGCGTCCAGCCGCGCGGGAGTGGACGGACAGGGGCAGGTCGAGCTCCCGGGCGAGGGCCACGAACGACGTCAGCAGGGTCTCCTGCAGGAGGCGCTCCTCGTGGCCCGCAGCCTTCCAGAAGTCCAGCCCGACCTCGCCGAGCGCGACCAGCTCCCCCCGCCGGAGGCGGGCCAGCTCGGCCAGGGCCGCGAACTCCGCCAGGAGGGGAGCAGGGGAGGAGAGGCCCACGACCCGGTCGGGGTGGATCCCGGCCGCGGGCCGCAGCCCGGGATGCTGCGTCGCGAGCTCCAGGGCCCGCTCGGCCTCCGTGAGGTCCTCGGTGACCGCGATCACCGCCCCCACGCCGGCCTCCCGGGCCTGGCCGAGCACCGTGGCGAGATCCTCCCGGAAGTCCGCGCTCGCCAGGTGCGCGTGGGTGTCGACGAATTCCATCGGCATCCCTCGTCATGCTCCGCCCGGCCGGGGCCTTCCCCGAGGACCCGCGCCGGCCGGGCGCACGCCTCGACCTCCCACCCTACCACACCCCTCGGCCGTGTGGACCTGGACCGGGCCGTGTCGCCGGATCACCGGTTGATCGCCGACTTGTCCGCCTCGGGCAGCGCTCCCGGCGCAGCAGGTGACCGTCCTCTCTTCGACCTGCTGGTGCAGTTCCGGGATGATGCGCCAATCAGGTATTCAAGAGCGCGCGGCAGCGCACCCTCCGGTCGCGTGCTCCTCCCGCCGCTGGAACTCCGCCGCCTGGCCGCCTCGATCCCCACACCCTCGCCCCCGGAGGTGGGGGGCGCTCTACATCACTCGGGCCAGGGGCACAGTGGGTAGAAGGCGCAGCAGACGTTGCTGAGGCAACCGTCGCACGTGAAGCAGCTCCGCACGGTGCGCATCAGCTCGGTGTTCGCGGCCTGGAGGAAGGTGTTGGTGGGCAGGGGGGTCCAGCCCGCGAACAGGTAGATGGACTGTACGCAGACGGGCGGCCGATCGGCATGGACATAGACCCCCAGCCTGGCGCCGACCAGGGTCACCGGCGAGGTCAGCTCCAGGTGGACGAAATAA